>JANWVR010000012.1 GCA_025056735.1 Saprospiraceae bacterium | reverse complement strand
TGGTTGGGGTTGAGCGTCAGGGCGTGGCTCAGCGTATCAATGGCCTGTTCGTAAAGCCCGTGTTGGTATTCGCACAGGCCGTAGGTGGCCCAATAGGTGGCGTTTTCGGGGTTGGCCTGAATGGCCACTTTGAGGTCTTCGGTGGCCTCGCTGTGACGTCCGGCGGCGACCAAACAAACGCCTCGGAGACCTCGGGCTGTGTCGGTCATGAAGCCCTGCTCGATGCAGCTGTTGAGGTCGGTGATGGCATCTTCGTATCGGCTCAGGTACATAGCGGCCAGAGCACGGTTGTAGCGCGCGGTCAGGAGGGTTGGGTCAGCCATCAAAGCCGTCGAGAAGTCTCTGTGGGCTTTTTCGTGTTCGCCGAGCTGCTCCATGCGGATGTTGCCGCGGTTATTCATGGCAACGGCGTTGGCGGGGTTGACTTTGAGGGTCTCGGAGTACCAGTAGATGGCTTCGTCCCACAGGCCGAGCGTTTCGTGCAGGCTACCTAAATAATACATGGCATGCCAGGAGCGCGGTTGGATTTGCAAGTAGGCCGAGAAGTGCTGTAAGGCGCTGCTATAGTCGCCTTGACCCATTTTTTCTAAGCCCTCCTGGAGCATGGGCGGCAAGTCAGTGGTGATGGCCGGGGCAGTTTCGGCCTCGCTATCGGTGACGGAGATGCCGGCGGAGGGTACTGGGCTGGGCTGTTGCTGTTGCAGTTGTTTGCAGGCTGCGGTGATCACGCGCAGCATAGCGTAACTGATATTGCTCAATACGCGCGAGTACTCGCTGTTTTCAATAAGATTGAGGCTGCTCTGCTTTTGTGCATGCTTGAACTGCTGTCGCAACGCGAGCACGTCGTCGTCCATGTCCAAGCCCGTTTGGGGCATCAAGGCGGCCAGTTCGCTGAGTGCCTCTTCGATTTCGCTCTCTGCGATGCGGGTGCGAATTTTTTGAAAGGCTTGCAGGAGCACTTCAACGTCGGCCATAAGAATAGCGTAGGGTTAAGGTGAGAGAACGACTTAAAACAACATGCCGGCAATAGCAGCGGTCATGAAACAGGCTAACGTACCGCCAATAAGCGACCAATAACCCAGCTCCGTCAGCGTGCTTCGCTGGTTGGGCGCCAGCGTGCCAATGCCGCCTATCTGGATGCCGATAGAAGCAAAATTAGAGAAACCGCACAGAGCGTACACCGCAATAATGACGGACTTAGGCTGCAGCGCGATCGTTTTTTGAACTTCTCCCAGCGTGCTGTATCCTACGAACTCGTTGATCATGGTCTTCAGGCCCAGCAGCTGGCCTACGATCATGCAATCGGCCCAGGGCGTGCCCAGTAGCCAGGCCACAGGCGCAAAAAACAGACCCAGCAAGTAGGTGAACGTCAGGCCCGAGAAACGGCCGTTAGTATGGTGTGCAATCGCCTCGTTCACGCCCGTCCAGTGCCCCAGTGTGTTCTCGAGAATCCAGTTAAGCATGAAAACGAGCGCCGTAAATACAATGAGCATGGCACCCACGTTGACGGCCAACTTGAGGCCGTCCGTAGTGCCTTTGGCGATAGCGTCTAAGAGGTTGTCGCCCACGTGCGTGTCCACGTGGGTTAGTTTTTCCAAAGCCTGTTTTTCCGTCTCTGGTTGCAGCATCTTAGCGCACACGACCGCCGCCGGAGCCGACATGATAGACGCCGCCAGCAGGTGCCGGGCAAAGAGCAACTGCTGCGCCGGGTCTTCGCCGCCCAGAAAACCCACATAAGCAGCAAAAACGCCGCCAGCAATGGTAGCCATGCCGCCCGTCATCAGGCACATGATCTCAGAGCGCGACATTTCGGCCAGATAGGGCCGAATAATAAGCGGCGCCTCCGTTTGGCCAATAAACACATTAGCTGCTGCCGCCAGACTCTCTGGGCCGCTCAGCCCCATGCTGCGCGTGAGCACCCAGGCAATGCCGTAAACGATTTTTTGTAAAATGCCAAAATAAAATAAAATCGCTGACAGCGCCGAGTAGAACATCACCGTAGGCAGCACGCGAAAGGCAAAAATATAGCCATAACCGTTTTTACCCGTTGCTAAGTCGCCGAAGATAAATTCAGCGCCTTTTTCCGACCACTGAATGACGTAGGTGAAAATTTTGGCAAACTCGTCGAACACCCAACTGACGCCCGGAACTTTTAGGATGAGAATGGCAAAAACAAGCTGAAGAGTGATGCCCGCTCCGACCAATTGCCAGTTGATGGCGCGACGGTTTTGGCTCAGCAAATAGGCGATGGCCAGTAGGGCGCCCATGCCCAGCAGGCCGCGTCCAATGTTGATCAGCATTTCCATGCACAGGGTAGCGTTGGTCGGTGTTACAGAGTAGTTATGAAAAACGGCGGCGAGCTTCAGCCGCCGGCCTTTTTGATGTCCTTATATCCGCGTTCTTGCAACAGGGCCATTACGCGATCGCGGTGGTTGCCTTGCAAAATAATCTCGCCCTCCTTAGCACTGCCGCCAACAGCGCACTTGCTCTTGAGCCAACGGGCCAGCTCCTCCAGCGCCTCCTGTGGCCCGACGAAGCCTTTGATGACGGTAGCCTCCTTGCCGCCTTTGCCGCGCTCCAACCAGATGCGCAGCACCTGGCGTTCCGGCGCCAGCGCAGGCGAGGCGGCCTCTTCTCTTTCCTGCTGACGTCGGAGGAAATCCGGATCGGTCGAGAAGACGATGGGAGAGCTGGAGCGTTTGTTTTTTGCCATAAGCCAAAAGAAAGTTAGCGGCGCGTTGGGACGAGCATTTTCAAAGCTTTGGGCGCCATCTCAAATTGGAAGCAGTCACCCTTGCCCAAGCTTTCGCCGTCTGCATGTGCAAAGGTGGGTTGCTCGCAGCTAACTTTCACCTGTTTTGCCTGAAAATGGAGCACAAAGCGCTCTTTGTAAAGCTGCCCGTTCAGGCTCGAAGGGATGGCCAGAAAATAGCGCCAGCGCGGCACGTTTTTAAACATCACCACGGAGAAGATGCCGTCGTCTAAGCGCGCATCGGGCGCTATCTGGAAGTAGTACCCGTACATTGGCCCGTTGGCGACCGAGACCACGAAGAAGACGTCTTCCCAGCAGCGCCCTTCGGCCTCTACCGTGCAGCGCACTGGGCGATAGGCAAGTCCTCCAAAAACGGAGTGGTACAAATAAGGCCAAAAGCCCCGGCGCGGGCTGTTTTTCATGCGCTCGGCCACGGCGCCATCGTAGCCAACGCCGGAGATGTTGACGAAGGGGCGGCCGTTCACCATGCCACAGTCTATGGTGTGCACTTCAGCAGTGTTTAGCAGGCGGATGGCCCGCTCTAAGCGTCGTCCGTAGCCTAAGTGCGTGGCTAAGCCGTTGCCCGAGCCCGCAGGCAAGATGCCCATAACGGTGTCCGTGTGCAACAACGCTGCCGCGACTTCGTGTGCAGAGCCGTCGCCGCCGACCGGCACAACGATGTCATAGCCCTCTTCGCGCGCCTGGTGGGCCAGCTCCGTAGCATGCCCGGGCCGCTCGGTTTGCCACACGGTGTAGATAAACTGTCGGTGGTCCAAGTTTGCGTCTAAGGCCTCCGCGATGCGCCGCTGAGCGCGCGCACCGGCTTTGGGGTTCACCAGAAAAAGAATGCGCTTGGGCGGCAGCAGTTCTTCTAAATAAGCATGTTTGACGTAAGGGTGCGCTTGCTGCATGATACGGGCTAAAGCAGTTTCTGGCGCGACTGCACATATTCGCGCCATTTCTCAATAACAGCGGCCATGTCGGCGGGAAGTTCGGACTCGAAGCGCACGTGCTCGCCCGTTCGGGGATGCGCAAAGCCCAGTACTTTGGCGTGCAGGGCCTGGCGCGGCAGCATGCTGAGCAATTTTTCCGCAAACTGGCGGTATTTGGTGTGCAAGGTACCGCGCAGGATGTGGTTGCCGCCATAGCGCGGGTCGCCGAAGAGCGTATGGCCGATGGATTTCATGTGCACGCGAATCTGATGGGTGCGCCCCGTTTCTAAGCGGCACTCGATAAGCGTAACGTAGTAAAAGCGCTCCAACACTCGCCAGTGCGTTACAGCGTGCTTACCGCTTTCGCCCTCCGGAAACACCATGAACATCTTGCGGTCGTTGGGATTGCGGCCAATGTGCCCGACGACAGTGCCCGAGTCTTGCTCCGGATTCCCCCACACCAACGCCCAATAGCGCCGTTCGATGGTGTGGTGGAAAAATTGGTTGGCCAGATGGGCCATAGCGTATTCGTTTTTGGCTACTACCATTAGGCCCGTGGTGTCCTTGTCAATGCGGTGCACAATGCCTGCGCGGTTGGGCTCGTTGCCCTCCTTAACGGGCAATTTGTCCAGCTGCTCTTGCAAGTGCCAGGCCAGGGCATTCACCAGTGTCTTATCAGGGATGCCTACGCCCGGATGCACGGCGATATTGTAGGGCTTATTTACGACAATGACGTCGTCGTCTTCATACACGATGTCCAACGGGATATTTTGCGGAATGATCTCGTATTCCTCGTCTAAGTTCTTGGGCAGGATAATAGACACCCGGTTGCCGGGTTTCACTTTGTAATTTGGTTTCACCTCCTGATCGTCCACTTTGACAGCGCCGGCCCGAATAGCCTCCTGCACCTTGCTGCGCGAGCGATTGCTTAGGCGAGTGAGCAGAAATTTATCCAATCGAATGAGCGACTGCTTGGGATCAGCCACAAACTCCTGGCGCTCATATAGTTCTTCACCATTGGCCTCGCTTCTGTCTTCCGGCGTAGCCTCGTCATCGTCGTCGGTGATCTGCTCGTCGGCGATGTCGTTGAGCGCTATGCTATCCGGTGCTGGCGCTGTTGGCTCGTGCTTTGTCGTCTCAGGTGATTCTATCTGCATAATCGCTGGCTGTCGTGGGTGGGAATGGCAAAGATACGCCACAAAGCGCATCGGCGCACACTTACCGTGCAAACAACCCGAAAAGACGATAGTTTACCACCGGGGCATCATGCTGGCACGGCAGCCTGTCGCTTACAGCGATGCAATTTCCGAAGCAACTTATACAGTTTCAGGTTCAACGAAGGGTTGGCGGTGAAAAAATGCCCTTGAATGAGCAACCACTCGCGCTCGAAGCGCAAGTCGCGCATGTCCTCATATGCTACGCGATGCGCCCGGCCCAGCGGTGCGCGCCAATAAAGGGCGCGGTCGGTCATGGCAAAGCCTTCGCGGCAGTTCCCGCGCAGCGACAGATCGCAAATGAAGAATATGCGTTCCGATTTTTCAGCGAAAAGGAAGCGTTTACAGGCGTTGACCATCCATTCCTCTGGCATGGTAACGAGATTGGTGTAACACACTTCCGGCTCGCGCTCAAAGTCCAGAAAATCGAAGATCATGCGCCCGATGTCTAAGTTTTGCGCCGTTACGCGCTCGTAGCGCAGCATGGCGCTGGGCAGCCACACTTCGTTGAGGTCGGGGCAAAATTCAATCAAAAAGTAATCCAGCAGCCCCTCGAAGGAATCTTCCAAAAACTGGTCAATGTCTGGCAATCCAGCCTGCCCAAAGCGCTCCCACAACGTCATGACCTCTCGAGCCAATTGAGCCGTGCGCGCTTCAAAAATCGTTGCAAACCGTGAGTCGTAGAATCGCTGCACGTACTGACTATGCTTTTGCACGTTGTGTTCCTGTTGAATTCGCTGCAACAAAAGCCGAAAAAACAGGGCCTTTAATTGCGAACCTATCTTATCTGGCACAAAATCAAGCGCATAGCGCGGCGTATACGTCGCCCGCCTTTTATCAGCTGCTGAAAAATGGAAACCGCACTCATGACAAAAAACCGCCGCCAAAGGATTCTCAGCCTGACACAGCGGACACGTCTTAGCCTGTTCTACTACCCGCTCGCCACAGCGATAGCAGAACTTACTGCCTGGAATCAACTCGGTCGAACATTTTGTACAGCGTATCATGGCCATCGCATTTCAGGCGGCAAATATAAAACATTTTGTTTTAAAAAAAATCGGTCGCTGGATTTTTTCAAATCTGGATAAACAACGGGAACGGGAAGGGAGGCCAGGATAGCCAAAAACTTTATACAAAGGAAGAGAAATGCCGTTCTTATCAAGAGTCGTCGTTCGGTAGAAGCAGGCACATCGAACATCCTGTAGTCGCCTGATTATTGGACGGAATAGGGCAAAACGCCTCCTCCACCCTATCGAGCATCCTGGCAAACGTTACCTTATGAAGGGCATTTGATGGTGGGGAATAGGTTGGTGAGGGAAATGGCTCTTTCGACGGTAAGGTCTTCTTTCACTGGGCTGGCAGGACGCTGACAAAACGCTCCACGCCACATGCGCACAACATCAGTCAGCAGCTAAGGTGCTAAGGCGCAGGCCGACGAGTTCGTCTGGTACAGCAAGTCAGGCAGGCAGGAGTAAGAGTTGCTCTACAGCGTTCTCGATGAAGTTAGGGATGATGGTGTCGAAGGTACGCTGGAGTTTGAGCGGGTTGGCCAAGTCGCGCAACATGCGCTGATAACGGGCTTCGCCGTGTTCTTCGATGATGGACTGTTTGCGTTCGGGCTCCATGAAGTAATGGAGCAGACCTGCAGGGTCGGCTTCTGGGTGGAATTGCGTTCCGAACATGACATCACTGAAGCGCACAGCCATGAGGGCTCGTTCGAAGTGAACGAGGGGGCGCAATTTTTCTAAGCATAGGATTTTGGCGCCCATTTCTTCAAAACGCTTGTGGTCGGGCTGTATAACCTGATAGCGCCGGAAGTCAGCGATATAAAACGGGTCGGGTAGTCCCTCGAAGAACAGTTCTTCCTTGCCCCAATGGGTTTTGTGTACCGGGTAAGTTCCAAACGACATTTTATAGCGCTTCGTTACCTTGCCCAGTCGGAAGTGGTGGCAGGCCATCTGGAAGGAATGACAGATGAAGAAGCAGTGTTTGCGGGTTTCGGAGTCGGTTTGGCGCAGGTTCCACTGCCACAGTTGTTCGATAAGGTCGAAGTAGCGCTCGAACCAGGGGCCGTCATTAAGCAGCGGGTCTCCCGGGCCGCCGGAGAAGATATAGATGTGATAGGAAAGGTCGGGCAGTTCGTTTTTGGCCCGAACGTCGAAGCGTTCGAAGCGCAGCACATGAGCATAACGGGCCAGAATGCTTTCCAACATGGGGATGCCCCGGTTTGCCTCCCCGTTGTACATGTCCAAAAGAGCAGCGCGCAGCATGATGAAGTAGTGAGCCAATGGAAAAAAACGAGGCCAAGCAAACCTTGTTGGCCGCAGGTGTAGTCTTATTCGCTAAGGGAATAAAGACGAGACGGATTAAGCAAGCGCTAAAAATAAACCGGGCTGGGCCGAGCAAAGGTCGCACAAGGGCCGGCTACTTTTGCCGGTATTGTTCATGAAAAAAAGCATTCCCATGAAATTCGTATCCGAAGAGGCTATTGACGCTGTATTGGACCAATTAGAAGAGTACAGCGATGAGCAGTATGAGCGGGCCATGGAGGCCTTTTCTAAGGCTCAGCCCTATGTGTTTGCCTACTTGTTTAGCGAAGACAACTTCCACCTGCTGACCGAGGAGGAGAAAGGGTATGTGCAGTATTTGGGCTTAGTGGCCTGGTTGGCCGTCCGCAGGGTGAACGGTGACGTGCCACCCGTAGATAGCGAGACGATTGGCGAGGCCGAGGAGCGCAACTACGAGCGATTGGAGACCACTTCAGGGCGCCGGTTTGAGGAGCGCTTGGAGGCCTTCTTCGACGACACCAATCAAGAGGCGTTGTTGTCGTTTGCCGTAGAGGCCGTCACAGAAGACGGCGAAGAGGAGGGCTTAGTGGTAACGCCGGAAGGCCGCGAGACGGTCTTTGTAGCGGTTAAAACAGTCATAGACGTACTCACTAAAAACGCCTCATAGCCCCGTATGCGTTTTCTTTTTCTTTTGGTTTTCCTGTTGCCGAACGTACTTTGGGCGCAAAGTCCGGACACGGTTCGCGTGGACACGCAGTACGTCTCGGTGCTTTTGACTGGCGGCAAGCGATATGTGGGCTGGATAGTAAGCTCTGATAGCGCCTCCATCACGCTCAGCACCACCTCGGGAGTGGAGGTGAGCCTTGCCCGCGCTTCCATTAAGCAAATGCGCACCGTAAGCCGGGAGTACTTTCGTCGGCGGCAACGCGGCCCTGCCGATGCGACCACTCGAGAGACGTATTTTATCAATCCCAGCGCTTATGCACCTTCGCCCGGAGAAGGGTATCTCATAACCAACTACGCTCTCTTTTACCAGGCAAACTACGGAATTACGGAAAATCTCTCCATTCGACTAGGCGGCCTTGTGACACCGCTCTTCGTAGCGCCTAAGCTGACTGTGCCCGTTGTACCCAACCGATTGATATTGGGCATGGAAGGCATCGTAGGGGGGCTCTTGCCGCTCATCTTCGACCTCAAGGAGGCGGGCAGCGAGCGTACGCCGGGGTTCTCTTTCATGCGCGGCATGGCAACAGTGGGCAACCGGGCTACACATCTGACAGCGAGCGTAGGCCTGGCCTCCGGTGGGCAACGGTGGGCGCCGTCGCCCGTTTACGGCCTGGCTGCCTCTTGGCGTATCTCTCCCACGTTCGGCCTGATGACGGAAAACTACCTCTATTTGGACGAAAGCTTAGCGCAAATGCACATGCTAGGTGGGCGCTTCTACACGCGCACCTTTTCCTTCGATATCGGCGCGGCGGTTCTCGACGACTTTCCCCTGTTCTGGTATGGCGTGGCCTTCCACTTCTATTGATCCAACTACACACCTTGCAAACGCAAAAACCACCGCAACGACAGAGACCCACCCTCGACAGGTCATCTATGGCTGTTACTTTTTTGAGGTATATCCGGATGTTTTTTCGTCTCCTGCCCCTGGCACTCTGGAGCACGCCGCTTGTGGGCCAAGACACATCCTCCCTCTCGGAAGAATACCTGTTCATCCGCGGCATTGACGGCAACGTGTACATGGGCCGTCTGCTGCACACGGACAGCGCCCGGGTAGTGCTCCAAACGACGGCATTTCCCGAATTGTCCATTCCGCGCCGCAGCATCAAACGCATGCGTCGGATAACGGCACGCCAGGCCAGGCAGACACTCCTCCCTGAGGAAATGCCAGTGGCCGGCAGCTACTTTGTCAACAGCAGCGCTTATGGCGTGCGCCGAGGGGAAGTCTATTATGGAACGACTATGCTCCTGTTTCATCAGGTGGCACTTGGAGTCTCCAACCAATTCTCCATTCGAGGAAGCGGCTTGATAGACCCTGAGAATTTTTATTTGCCGACCTGGATAGCACCGAAAATCTCGTTCCCTATCCAAGAAAACCTCACCCACCTCGCCTTGGAAGGAATCTTGGGGCGCGGTTTTGACAGTTTTCTGGACCTTGGGCAGGATGCCAGTCTGTCAGCCATTCAAGGGCTGTTCACCGTGGGCGATCGTACCACTAACCTGACGCTTGGCAGCGGACTTAGCTGGAGAGGCGGGCAGTGGCCGCAGCGGCCGTTCCTTTCAGCCTCGATCACAGTGCAGGATGGCCGGCGATTTGCTTTTATGACGGAGAATTACTTCTTTGTCGCTGACGGCATCAACACATACAGTGGTGCTGTCGGCGGGCGCATTTACGGTCGTAGAGTAAATCTCGACCTGGGCATTACGATGACTATTTTAGAGTTTGACTACATTTTTATATTTCCTATTTTGGGATTAAGCATTAATTTTTACTAATTAAACCCATTTTATAAAATTTTCGATATAAAATCAATGGGCCATATGAATACACACGTGCTCTGGCTTCTTTTTGTCCTATCTCTGCCGTCGTACGCCCTTCTGGCGCAGGGGGTTCCGAATGTTTCCGAAGAATATCTGCTCATCCGCGGCATTGACGGTAACGTGTACATGGGCCGTCTGCTGCGTATGGACAGCGCCGAGGTGGTGCTCCAGACGGTGGCATTCCCCGAACTCGCCATCCCACGCCGCAGCATCAAACGCATGCGCCAGATAACGGCACACCAGGCCAAACAGACCTTTATCGCTGAAGAAACGACCATTTCCGGAAACTACTTCTTCAACGGCAGTGCCTACGGGGTACGCTCAGGTGAAATCTATTATAGAACGACCATGTTCGTAGTTCAGCAAGGGGCGATCGGATTTTCTAATAACTTTTCCATTCGAGGCGGTGGTTTTATCGAGTTTAATTATATGCCTACCTGGATAGCGCCGAAAATTTCCTTTCCTATTCGAAGGAACCTCATTCAGTTTGCCTTAGAGGGTATGCTGGGACGCGGTTTTGAAAATTTTGTGAATTTTCCGGAAAAAGGCAATCCGTCGGCCCTTCAAGGTCTGCTCACCATAGGCAATCGCACCAATAACCTCACCCTTGGCGGCGGATTTAGCTGGAGGCAAGGACAGTGGTCGCAGCGGCCGTTCTTTTCTGTCTCAGGGACAGCCCAGGTCAGCAAGCGGTTTGGATTTATAGCTGAAAATCATTCCCTTGTGGTTTACAGATACAAGAGTTATTACGGCGCCTTTGGCGGTCGCATCTACGGCCGCAGGGTAAACCTCGACCTGGCTGTCATGGTAGTCGTTGAAGCCAACAGTGAGCCTTATCTGTTTCCTCTGATAGGGCTGGGAGTCAACTTTTATTAAGTTAGCCCGTTCAACAAAAGCCTTTCGCCTGCAAGCTGGTTAGCACTATGAATGTAAATGCGCTCGGGTGGCTTCCTGTGCTGTTGCTTTGGTCGTGTGCCCTCTGGGCGCAGGAGGGTGCGAATGCTTCGGAGGAGTATGTGTTGATTCGCACCACCGACGGCAGGCAATATATGGGTCGTCTGGTACGCGCAGATTTGTCCGTGGTGGTACTGGAGACGCAGAGGTTTTCTGAATTGGTCATCCCGCGCAGCGCAGTTCGGCGTATGAAGTACATATCGCCCAGACAACTTCAGCCAGATTTCCTGCTGGAGGGTGCCCCCGTAGCCGGAACCTACTTTGCCAATACCAGCGCCTACGGCGTTCCGGCGGGGAGCGGGTATTACTCGACAACGCTGCTGCTCCATCACCAGGTGGCCATAGGGCTGTCGGATTATGTCTCTGTTCGCGGAAACACGTTCTTAGATTTTAACTATTCCCCGATGTGGATTGCGCCCAAAATTTCTTTTCCTGTTATTGAAGATGTCGTTCAGGTGGCCTTAGAGGGCAGCTTAGGAAGGGGGTTTGAGGAGTACTTCTCAGACCAAAAGCGCTCCGACATATCCTTTCTGCAAGGATTGGTCACGCTGGGAAAGCGTTCCACACACCTGACCTTTGGAAGCGGGTTCAGCTGGAGCGGTGGCCAATGGGGCCGAGGGCCTTATTTCTCAATATCCTCGTCGGTGGGCGTCGGCAAACGATGGGCACTGATCAGCGAGAGCTACTTCTTCCGGGTTTATCGCCGAAATGAACGCTTCGATATTGCAGGCATCCGCTATCATAGCCACAAAATCTGCCTCACGCTTGGCCTTCTATCCGCTCGCCAGGAAAACGTACACTTCACGACGATCATACCGTGGGCAGGTGCGGCGCTTAATTTTTATTAGGAGAACGCCGCCTCCTTTGAAAGGCTTCGCCTGGGTGAAGCCCCTCGCCTTTTGCGAAGTCGTCCCTCTTCAGTTGCTGAAGGTGCCAATAGCCACAAAGAGCGGCCCTTTTGCGGCTCATGGCGCCCTCGCGGCGGCTGCCCCCTATCCGCCTCGTGGGAAGTTGGCCTTATCCTCATCCACCTCGTCGGGCGGCCCAGAGCGCAGCACGCGCCAGAAGAAATAGGCTGCCATGGCGATGACGATGCCATTGGCCAAAAGCATAGTGATCAGTGCAGAGGTTTTCATAGCAGATCCATTAGTCGTTGCGGATGATAGGAATGTAGCCTTCGCGTTTGCGCTTGCGGTCGGCCAGCCAGACCATGTAGGCTATCAGCACAAACACGGCTACCAACAGCCAGCGCGAGGCATTGACAAAAAGATGCTTCTTCTTCAATTCGGCAATTTCCATCGGGTCGGTCGCCTTAGACATCGCCTCGTAAATGTCTTTGTTGACTATTTTGGCCAGAATGCCGCCGTCGCCAAACAGGCTGCCTAAGAAGACCACAATCAAGATGACGGGCGTCACGTATTTGATGATGTACTTGTAAACCTTCGGCACGCGAATGTCGGCATGGCGCGTGATTTCGGCCCAGGCGTTGTCCATTCCGAAGACCCAGGCGAACAGGATGACTTCGAGCATGGCAAAGACCACCAGCGAAACCGAACCGGCCCAATAGTCGTATTCGTCAAAAACGCCGTATTGAAAGAAGAAGACCGTGGGAGCGCCCAGCAACAGCGTCAGGCCGCCGAAAACCCAGGCCGCATGCTCACGCTTCCAGCCAAACTCATCGCGCAAAAAGCCTATGACCGGCGTACCCATCGCCAACGACGAGGTGATGCCAGCAAAGAACAACAGCCCAAACCAGGCCATACCCGCTAACGCCGCCAGAATAGGCCCCC
Organism: Saprospiraceae bacterium; assembly: GCA_025056735.1. Taxonomy (GTDB): domain Bacteria; phylum Bacteroidota; class Bacteroidia; order Chitinophagales; family Saprospiraceae; genus M3007. The sequence goes on along the minus strand of JANWVR010000012.1, from coordinate 65,425 downwards.
ATTGCTGGAACAAATACGGCAGCGTGCGGAAGCCCAGACCCAGGCCGCCCGTCTGCGTCATCTCAATAACGCGCTCCACGCCCAGATAACCCACTGAAATCGGGATAAGAATAGAGGCGCCCAGCACGACCTCGACAAACTCGTTCATCCAGCCCGCCGACATGGCATTCAGCGCCACATCGTCGCGCTGGCGCAAGTACGAGGCATAGCACTGAATGCTGCCCATGCCCACCGATAAAGTGAAGAACACCTGACCCGCAGCCGCCAACCAGACCTTAAAATTCCAGATAGAGTCGAATTGTGGTGTCCACAGGAAGTTCAGACCTTCTGTGCCCGGGTAAATCGCACCATCCACGCCTTCTTTCAGCGTGACGCCGCGAATAGCCAAGAAAATGCCAAAAAGAATGAGCAACGGCATGCCTACCTTAGCTGCCACCTCTACGCCGCCCGCCAGACCGCGCGACAAAATCCAAGTGTTGAGCAACAGGCATAGAATCCAGAAAATAATCGGTTCCGACGTGCCCAAACTCACGTAATCCGTGAACATTTGGCTGACCGCCGCGCTGTCGTAACCGGTGAAGGCCCCCGATACCGAGCGCCACACATAGGCCAGCGTCCAACTTTCTAAGTAGCAGTAGTAGGCCGCTACTGCTAAGTTGGTGAAAATGCCAAACACCCCCACGTATTTCCACAAAGAGCGCCCACCGCTGACGTTGTGCAAAATAAACGGCGTCGAGTGGTCTCCATAGCGCCCCCCGTAACGACCCATGCTCCACTCTACAAACAGCAGCGGCAAACCCATGAGCAGGAAGCAGACCAGGTAAGGAATGATAAAGGCCCCGCCGCCATTCTGGATGGCCTGAGCCGGAAAGCGCAAAAAGTTGCCCAGACCTACGGCATTGCCCGCCATCGCGAGCACTAAGCCAACGCGGGAACCCCAATTCTCTTTGCTCATACGCGAAAATCGTTTTGTTGTTGTTGTTCAGAATAGAAGACAGCCTTGTTTTCCGGCGGGAAAGATAGAACGACTCTTTTCTCAACGGCTGAAAATGCGCTTACAGCAGCCGCCGAACGCTAGCCGCCGCATCCAAACGTCCCTCGGGCGTCAGCCCCTGAAGCAGCAAAATGCCCGGCCTCTTGCCCACCTCAAAAGAGCCCAGAGAGGCCTCGAAACCCAGCGCCTGCGCGCCATTCAGCGTAGCCCAGCGCAGCAGCGTCTCGAAAGGCACGTAGCTCTGATAGCGCGCGATGGTTTTCATCTCTTCCAGCACCGACAGTTGCCAGTTCGATGTCAGACTGTCCGTGCCGATGGTCAGGCGGGCGTCGTTTTCTATGAAATAGCGATAATGAGGCAGCCGGTTTTCGATGTACAGGTTGGCGTTAGGGCAGGTGGCCCAAAATACGTGGGCGCTCCACGCCTGCGCCGCGCGGATGTCGTCGGCGGTGGTGAGCGTGTTGTGGACGAACAGGGTTCGTTGCCCTGGGTCTAAATACTTCAGCGCGAAGTGGATAGACGTCTGCCCTGTTGGTTCAAAGTCGCTCAGGTCAATTCCAAAGCGGCCGTAAAAGTCGTAGAAACCACTTTTGCCGTGCAAAAAGAGGGCGTCTTCGTCGGGCGTTTCCTGATTGTGGATGCTCACGGTAACCTGCTGGCCGGCGTTGGCTTCGGCAATTTTTCGGAAGAGCGTGGGGCTAACGCTGTATGGCGCGTGCGGCACGAGCGCTTTGCGGCAGCCATGGTCTTCGGGCGCAGCCTCGTACACCGGTTTCCAATCGCTCATGGCCTTTTCGGCACCAGCATCCTGCAGAAAGTCAAACGCCTCCACGAAGGTATAGTAGCGCAACCGGCCTTTTGCTTTAACGGCGAAGGTATCGGTGGTATTAGAAATATCGCCTACGGCAACGATGCCGCTGTCGAGCATCTCCTGCTCGGCCCGTTCAATCGCTTCGGCGATGGCTTCCGGCGGGAAATTGCGCTTCGTTACCACTGCCGTGATGAACGGAATGAGGCCTGTGCCCGTGTCCACCACCCCTTTCATATGCGAGAGCTCCAGATGGCAATGCGTGTTGACGAACCCAGGCACAAGCACGCCGCTGAGGCGCTCCACCGATGCCGGGTCGTGGTCGGCCAGCCGCTCGATGGCTAAGATACGACCCTCCGCGTCAGCGATGAGCACGCCTTCCTCCACGGGCGCAGACGATACAGGATAGATGCGGTCAGCAGCAAACTTGCGGATCATGTAACCAGAGCAGGCAGGGCAGTTTGAGCAACAAAAGGCATTATTCGTCGCTGGGCGGTTTCGCTGCACTGCGCAGGATCGGCGGCGCGGGTGGCGCTTTGCGCAACAGGCCGGTATCTGGTTGCGTCAGTATGGGCGCCGATGGCGTCCCGGATGCGGCGCCTCCACTAGTGCGTGAGGAAAGGTTTCCGCGGAAGTTAACCAGCTGTTTCAACAGGTCGTACCAGAATTTGGCGCCCAGCGAAATGGCCAGCGCTGTGGTGAGCCAGCCCACCAATTTCAGAATCCACCAGTGGGTGCGTTCCTCTTCGGAGGGCCATTTTACGTTGTCCCAGCCGATGCCCAGTGGCGAACGCAGGGCGGCGATATTATTGGTAATCAGCGAGTCCATGCGCGCCCGGGCCGCCTGTAAGTCAGGGTTGATAAGCGCGCTGTCCAAATCGCGCGGCGCCGGCTGCGTCTGCACGTATTGCGTGGCCGCGTCGGCCAAAAAATCGCGAAACGCCGCATTGGCACTGAGCGTGGAGTAGATGTTTACCACATCCACATTGAAAATAACGGCAATAATAAAGCCAATGAAAATAAGCCAGTTGCGAATGTTGTTGACATACCACTCCGAGGCGCGCTCCATGACCTCGTTATACCATTCCTCTACCTTCAGGCGAAAACGCTCCACATCGCCCTGGGCTTCCTGATATAAGAAAATGAGCACTTGCTTTAGACGCCCTTCAGGCAACTTTTCCAAGGCGTGTTTGATATCTTCACCATCATAGATGTTAGTTTGATCCAACAGAATACCTGCAAAGGTGCCCGGCCGGAGGTACGACGGCGGCAGCGTTTTGCGCCGCAAGAAGCCCAAAAACGAGGCTTTTTCACCCATTTGCTTGTAATAAGGGTGCTGAATAAATCCCTCAGCAAACGCATCGCCGAGCATGCTACGAAGCACATTGATCAGGTTCTTGCCCCGCAGCGTCAGCAGCCCTGAAACTACCTCCATAACGGTGGTAGCCAACAGGCTAAACAGGAGCAGGACAAAAACGATCCCGATGACAATAGAGAGTAAGCTGAGCATAATGGGTTCGGGTGTTGGGTGAAAGTTTACAGGCAGCAAACTTACGTGGCAATAAAGGTTTGCGCCTGCACAAGCGAAAAAAATCTATCAAATCACCTATACGTCTCAAACCTTCACCCACCCCCGGAAGCCCCGAGCCGCGTAATATGATTGCGCTCCATTGTGATACACAAACACTCGCCCGTAGCGGTAGTCGCCAAAAAGTGCTCCACCCAGCCGCCGCACCTCGTCGGGCGTTTGGAGCCAGCTGGAAGTCCTGGTGTCGAATGGCCCAAAGACCTGCAGCTGCCGGTACGCCTCCTCGGTCAGCAGCTCAATGCCCATTTGGGCGGCCATATCCACCGCGTTGCCCGCTGCAGATAGGTCTTTGCGTGCTTGTTGCCCCTCGCGGTCGTAGCACAGGCTGCGGCGGCCGGCTGGGCTTTCCGCCGAACAGTCGAAGAACAGGTATTCGCCCGTCTCGGCGTCCTGGCCCACCACATCCGGCTCTCCGCCCGTGCGCTCCATTTCGTAGAGGGAACGCCACTTGTCTGGTCTTTTGGCCAATCGGCGTTCCACATCCGTCCAGGCAATATCGCGATGGCGGTAAAGATGCTGTTCAAAACGCTCCCTCAGAGTGTCCAGCAAAGCAGCGCGCTGTTCGGAAGTGAGGTCAGACTTCATAAAAAGCGAGGTATTTCTATGAAATGGTCTCGATTTGTCGGGGTGCTTTAGCTATCTTCAGATGAATCAATCACGATAAAAAAAGTAGTAATCGCCACAGCGGCGAAGGGTGTTCCTCGCCTAACGTCGCTCCCGCCACGTTCCCTCCTTGCAAGGACGACATGCTTACCGCTGCCGTTATCCCGAAATTTTGACGTTGGGCGGACACGTGGGGCAATAGCACGGCGGATTAAGCACGACTGTTGTCGTCTCAGAGGGCACAGTGAACTCGCACAGGTCGAACAAGCCCAGACGGCCCGTATCGTCGGGAAGGGCGAGTTTTAGCTCGACGTTTTGCGGTCGGCTGATTTTGCGTATCACAAAAACTAACGGCTGACCTGCCGGCGGAATAGGCATATTAGTCAGCTGGCCATCTATGTACACCTGTATGCGGCTGCGGTAGCGGTCGAGGCCCCGGTCTAAGTTGACATACACCAACACGTCGCGGCATTCGCAGGCGGCCGTGATTTCGAGCAAAGGCCGATCGGCGCGGCCGCTGGCCAGGCACTCGCAATTGGCGTCGCCCACCCGTACGTTAATAGGCTGACCGTTTTGCTTGGTCCAGAAGACGATCTGCGTGCCATTGCCCTCTAAGTTGTAATCCTTCTGGCGCTTATCATTGACGTACACCCATGGGTTGTCCAAGCGCCGCGGCAGCGTAACCACTACTTTGGTGGACCTGGCCGAGCCGCCCGCTACTGAGGCCTCGGTCTTTTTCTCCTTATCTTTAGAAGGCGAGGTGCCTTTGCGAGGCTGTGGCGTTGGCGCAGGAGAGCCGCCCCCAAAGTAACCGGCAGGCGCTATACCCATGCGTTGTCCTGCCGCGCCGCCATAAGGCTGCGTAGACAGCGTTGCCCCTTTACCTACGCGGCCACTGTAAGCATACACGGCGGGTTCAAACCCATGCGCGTCTGGGTCAAGGATGCGGAACGTGTGCTCGCGCGTAGTCTCGCAAAACGGGATGACATAGCGGTGATATCCCGTGCGGGCACCTTTGAGCACGTATTTTTCATCTACCACAACTAAGATGGTGTCCACATCTAAGGGCACGTCTAAGTAGGTGCGGCAGTTGGTTACGGGTGCTGTGCGCAGCTCTCCAGTGCGATCGTTGTGAATTTGGTAGATTTCCAGCGGCACAAACATTTCGTCCTTATACACCGTGCCGATGAAGTCCAGCTCACCATCCTCAACGATGAGCGTCTTGGGCAGTTCTAAGTCGCGCGCATGCACCTTGAGTTTGATCATGCGCCGGTCAGCAGGCAAAACCTCATAGGTCATCCGACCGGTAAAGAAGAGGGTGGGCGAGCCAAACTCGTGATCGGCTGCAAAGGCGAATTTGACTTCCTCCTCGTCCTGCACACTGTTGAAGTACCAGATAGCAGCCCCTGATAGTGCAAGGAGCAGAATCAACAAAAGCAAGCTGATGTTACGGCGAGAGCGTCTCTGGGGGGCTGGGTTTGGCTGAGTAATAAAGGTATTGGTCATATGCAGAAGAAGAAAAGGTTAAGGGTTTGCCTTTGCGCGTGTAAAGGTATGCGAAATGAAGATATATGCGAGAGAATTTGCTGAAATACGCGCGTTGGCAGACATCTAAGTTAGTAGAAGATGACCTCAGTAGCGCCGTAGCCGTACTTTCGGTGGTACTCGTTCTTGAATTTCCACACGCCGGGGTGGCGACGCAGTTCTTCGGCAATGGCTGCGCGCAGTTTGCCCTCGCCAACGCCGTGAATGACAAACACGCGCGGGATGCCTAAGCGCATGGCCCGGTCTATGAACGTCCGAAAGTGCGCCAATTGAAGGTGCAGGATTTGCCCTTTATCGAGTTTTTCATAGTTAGGCAAGAGTTTTTCGGCGTGCAGGTCTATTTCATTGCTGAACTGAGCGACTTCTGCCACATCGTAGGGGTCTATCGGGCGCACGTTTGGCTGAGGCATCATAGCGGGTTTTCGCGTGTGTTTGCGGGCGTGTTCGCGCAGGTCTGTTTCGCTGCGCTCAGCCGGTGTAGGTGTCAGTTGCTCTAAGAGGACAAAACGATACGCCTCAACGCCCAGTATGGGCACGGCCTGGCGGGCGTTGAAGAACGTTTTAGGCCGCAGGCGCACTTGCCGCTCTACAGGGGCTTCGATACCCTCCGTGCTGATGCGGCGGCAGGTTAAGCGCGCCTCAGGACGGTCGCTCAAGTCATCAGCGAGCATTGTGCCCACTTCCAGTGCTGTAGCGGCCTCTAATTTTCCTTCGGCCTCCAGCACAACGCGCGTAGCAGTGTCCAGCATCACCTCAAACAGGCACTCCTGGTCGGTATCGTTCAGCAGCCAAACGGCGTAGCGCGAGACCGCACCATCGCGCCCAGGCATCGGTTCAAAGACGAGCGATATCCCCTCTGGACTCGATATTGGCTGCGCGCTCTTGATTTTTCGCTGCAGCGGCGCTTCCGGCGCTTGAGGCGCCCCCCCGACGCCCGATAGACGGGTATGTGCTCCAGTAGCCGGAGCAGAGGTGGGCAGCAGATCCTCTTCAAACGCCGGTATTTCCACCTCAGGGTCGTCCTCCAGGCGTACCATCAGCGTGTCGTCGTCTATGCGGCTGACCACCACGGCGCGCTCGCCCGTGTAGCGAAGCCTGACTTTCGTGCCCGGCGCCAGCAGCATAGCGATTGGGTGGACTTTTCTTAAAAAATACCTGCAAAAATAGCGCCATCGGCGTCATCAGGGCGGCGGCTTGTGCGCAACACCCTGGCGTTTACCCGCACCCTTATGGCGGCGGCAGCGGTCGCTGCAATAGCGCACTTCCTCCCAGCAGCGTTCCCACTTCTTGCGCCAGGAAAAGGGCCGTCCGCACGCCAGACAAACTTTTTGCGGCAGGTTCGCTTTATCGGGCTTCTTCATCGCTCATGTCCTTGAAACCACGAAGGCGCTGAGAAGTTTTATTTAAACGACGCGAAGACAATGAGTGGTTGTTTCAATAATAGACTTTACGCAGGCGAGGCGGAATACTGTTCTCCTGATAGATTGTCGTTCGGTTGAAGCAGGCACATCAAACATCCTGTAACCGCACGACTTATCGGGTAGAACAGAGCATGACTCCTCTCCCATATCATCTAACATCCTGGCAAGCATCACATCAGGGAGGAATGCCAATACCGGGTGGAGGCTCTGTCAGAGGAATGGAGCGTCTGCAGGGAAGGGCTTTGACGGAGCAGATGGGACGCTGACAAGGCACTCCATTCCAACCGTACGTAGCATCAGTCAATGATAAAAAACCATTGCCCGGCGGAATACTGCGAAAAAGTAGAGCCGCCTCAAATTGCCCCAAGCCCTGACTCCTTCAGGTGGCAGTGTGTTAAGTTGTTATTATTCACTGCTCTGAGGGCCTCCTGAAATTGCCGCTTTTTCTGACTTTTGAGGGCGAAAATGCCATTTTCTCATTCAAACAATTTTCTCGACATGCGTGTACTTCCTCTTTTAGCAATCGCCTTTGTGTGGTGGCAATGCAAACAAACCCCTAAGACGCCGGCAGCGGTCGAGTCGGCTCCGCCCGCCGAAACCACGCTGCGCGGCTATTTCAGCAAAAGCGACCAGGGCGCTCTGCTGCGCGCCTGCCCCGACGGCAAAAAGTACCGGGTCAACGACGCCACCCGCCTGCTCGACTCCCTGTACGAACAGGCCTGCATGCCTGCTCCCATACCCGGCGAGGCCGTCTATGCCGTCCTGACGGGCGTGCTGTCCGACGATGGGCAAACCTTCACGGTACAGCGCGCTGACACACTCACCTCCAAAGGCCCCAACAACGCCTGCTTAGGGTGGGAGTTCTGGGCCTCGGGTACTGAACCATTCTGGAGCCTCCAGATTTCCGAAGCCGAAGGAAGCCTGTTCTTCAAAGACATCGGCCTGGAGGAGGGTCAGGCTTTTGCCTGGAGTGCTCCCAAAACCGACGGCAAAAGCACCTGGACTTACGAAAGTGGCGACCTGAAAGCCGTCATCAAAAAGGCCAAATGCAGCGACGGCATGTCGGAGCTGGAGTACAATTACAGCGTCGAACTGAACATTGCCGGCCGCAAACTGCGCGGCTGCGCCATCCGAAGCGGCGAACCCATGCCCACCGAGTAACCGCCAAACTTGTCTGGTAAGTAACCGCCAAACTTGTTTGGCTAAGTAACGGCCAAACTTGTTTGGCCAAAAACACAAGCGCCGCCCCCGACTCCCCGGCAGGCGGCGCTTATTTCATTTCATCCCCTCAGCGCCTCACCGCTTTCCCCCCACAAGCACCGAAGCTGGCGCCGTAGCCGGCTGTGGCTGCTCTGCCGACGAAATACGCGGCTGCTCCTGGCGCACTGGCGGTTGCATGTTGCCCATTTCGCGGCCCGTATGACCGCCCAGAATGGGCGCAATAGCTAAGCCCATCAAGCAGGTGAGCTTTATGAGGATGTTCATCGAAGGGCCGGATGTGTCTTTGAAGGGATCGCCCACGGTGTCGCCCGTAACGGCGGCCTTGTGCGGGTCAGAGCCTTTGTAGTAGGTCTTGCCGTCAATTTCGACGCCTTTTTCGAAGCTTTTCTTGGCGTTGTCCCAGGCGCCGCCGGCGTTCGATTGGAAGAGCGCCCACAGCACGCCGCTGACCGTTACGCCGGCCATGTAGCCGCCTAAGGCCTCGGCGCCCATGAGGAAGCCGATGGCCACGGGTGTGGCGATGGCGATGATGCCTGGGGGCAGCATCTCGCGCAGGGCCGCGCGCGTGGAAATCTCTACGCAGCGGCCGTATTCGGCTTTGCCCTCGCCTTCGAGCAGCCCCGGTATTTCACGGAACTGGCGGCGCACTTCGTTGACCATGTCCATGGCAGCGCGGCCTACGCTTTGCATGGCTAAGGCCGAGAACACGACCGGCACCATGCCGCCTAAGAACAGGGCGGCGAGCACATCGGCTTTGAAAATGTTGATGCCGGCGATGCCCGTGAAGTCCACGTAAGCGGCGAACAGGCCCAGGGCCGTGAGGGCAGCGGAGGCGATGGCGAAGCCCTTGCCGATGGCGGCCGTGGTGTTGCCTACGGCGTCGAGGATGTCGGTGCGCTGGCGCACTTCCTTAGGCAGTTCGCTCATTTCGGCGATGCCGCCGGCGTTGTCGGCGATGGGGCCGAAGGCGTCAATAGCCAGCTGCATAGCCGTCGTGGCCATCATGGCGGAGGCGGCGATGGCCACGCCGTAGAAGCCCGCCAGCGAATAAGCGCCCCAGATGGCGAGTGCGAACATGACGATGGGCATCCAGGTAGAAAGCATCCCCGTAGCCAGGCCTGCGATGATGTTGGTGGCATGGCCGGTGCCCGATTGCTTTACGATGCTTTCGACGGGCTTCTTGCCCATGCCCGTGTAGTATTCGGTGATGGCGGAGATGAGCGCGCCCACTACGAGGCCGATGACTACGGCGTAGAATACATAGGTATTGCTCACCGCACGCGGGCCGACGCCGAAGAAGTTCATCGTCATCGTGTCGGGCAGCATCCAGTGGATGACCGGATAGCAGGCGATACCGGTAAGGATGATACTTGCCCAGTTGCCGAGGTTGAGGGCATTCTGCACCGTGTCCGCAGTGGCGTTAGCGTCGTCCTTGACGCGGACTAAATTCATGCCGATCATGGAAAAGAGGATACCTAAGCCGGCAATAAAAATGGGCAGCAGGATGGGACCGATGCCGCCAAAGGCGTCGCTGATGCCGCCGGAGTCGCGGATGACCGAATTACCCAGTACCATGGCGGCCAGCATAGTAGCCACATAGGAGCCGAACAGGTCGGCGCCCATGCCGGCCACGTCGCCCACGTTGTCGCCCACGTTGTCGGCGATGACGGCCGGGTTGCGCGGGTCGTCTTCGGGGATGCCGGCTTCTACTTTACCTACCAAGTCGGCGCCCACGTCGGCAGCCTTGGTGTAGATGCCGCCGCCTACGCGCGCAAACAGCGCGATAGACTCAGCGCCCAGCGAGAAGCCCGCCAGCACCTCCAGAATGCGCGACATCACCGCAGGACCGCCCGCAGCGTAGTCGCCGCCCATGAAATAGCGAAAGAAGATGGCGAACAGCGCGCTCAAGCCCAATACGGCCAGACCCGCTACGCCCAAGCCCATGACCGAGCCGCCGTTGAACGACACCTTCAGCGCCCGGGCTAAGCTGGTGCGCGCCGCCTGCGTGGTGCGCACGTTCGCCTTCGTGGCAATGCGCATGCCCGTGAAGCCTGCCAGCACAGAGAAGGCCGCGCCGATGACAAACGCTAGCACGATGAGCGGGTGGCTGGTCGTTACCAACGTGCTTTGCCAGCCCAATAGCGCACCCGCTACCAGCACATAAACGGCCAGCACGCGATATTCAGCCTTCAAAAAGGCCATAGCGCCATCGGCAATGTGATGCGCAATAGCTTGCATGTGCGACTCGCCAGCGTCTTGCTTCTTGACCCACGCCTGCAGCCCCAGCATGTACAGCAAGCCGGCTACGCCAAATAGAGGTAGTAAGTAAACTAAGGAGTCCATTTTGTTCAGTTTTGCTTTCTACGATATCGGTGTGTTTGTCCAAAAAATGCGGAAAGAGCCGCAAAAGTAGGCAAATTTCTTTTTGAAGTGTGCGTCAAACAACCTCTTGTACAGAATAATGGGCGGCAACAGGGCGAGAGCGCGTCTGGCGGGTCCTCTCAGATCAAGGTTGTTCGGCATCCGCGGTGGGCGACCCCTCGGGAGGCTTGGGGGACTCCGGGTGAGGCAGATAATGCGTCCGCAGCGTGTTGAGATGGTGCAGGTGATGGCCTGCGATGATGTAAAAAAGTGCGCGAGGCGTCGAGCGCAAGCCGCTGGCAATACCCGGAAAGCGCGCCTGTGCTTCGGTGCATTGCCTGAGCAGGAAGAGCGTGTTGTCGCGCACGGCCTTCCACTCTTGCAGCAGGTCTTTAAGCGTGCGCGAGGAGGCGTCCACCTCTTCCATCCAGAACACCGGATTGAAGCCCGGCAGGGCGATGCGGTCGCCGCGCATAAACGAGAGAATGCGAAACGCCATGACACGCTCGAAGTCTATCAGGTGGATAAGGACTTGCTTGAGCGTCCATTTGTCGGGCGCGTATCGGTAGTCGCCGGCGCTTTCGGGCAGGGCGCGCAACAGCCGCTGCGTATCGGCAAACGTGCGTTTGAGCAGCGTCTGTGCGCTGGTGCGCGGCGGCAATAGCTTCAGGTACGGTTCGTGCATCGGGGCGTATTCGCCTTTCGCAGGGCGTTTCATGACTTAGCCAGACGAGTCATAAACCAGACCTCGAACACGGTGTACAGGGCGTAGAGGATCAGGAAAATGCCGACGTACCACGCGTTTTCGGGTTTGGCCTCTTCCCGATAAATCAGCAGAAAGGCAAGGGCGCCAAGCATTTTGCCAAAGACCGAACCCATCACCAACTGGGTAAACAGGTGCTTGCTGGTGCTGACGGCGGCGCGTCTGCCCGTCAGGAACAGGCCGAAACACAGGGCAATGAAGGCCACGACGACGCCCACGGCAAAGTACAGATGCGTGCGAGCAGCCGGCAGCAGCCACATCAAACCACCCACGGCGGCCGCGGCGACCACCGTTACGAATGTCAGATAAGCCAGAAAGGTGGAGAGGCTCATAGGGGGAACAGGTGTTATTTCAACTTCCGATACAGCGACACAAAGGCCGCTACCAGAAAAAATAGCGTGAGAAAAACCGTCCACGTTGGCCGTTCCAGCCCCATGCGCGCATCCAACCAGCGCCCAATGAATACGCCGGCTAAGCACGCGCCCAGCAGCTCGAAGGCCAGACCGCCGTAGCGCATCCACTCGCGCAACGACGACTTACGCCTTGGCGCCGGCGGCTTTTCCGACGACATCGCCCGAAGCAGCTTTGGCGGCGCCATTGCCAGTGCCCGTTTCCATCTTGCACGTAACGTTGAAGCGCGCGCCGCTCTGCACCACCAGCTTGTTGGTAGTGATTTCACCTTCCACTTCGGCCGTCTCGCGCACGTTGAGCAGCTCGCTCACCTTCAGGTTGCCCTTGAAACGCCCTTCGATGACCGCATTGGCGCATACGATGTCGCCCTCTACCTGCCCCGTCGGGCCAATGATGATCTTGGACTTGCAGGCAATTTTGCCTTTCACCACGCCATCCACCCGCAGGTCGCTGTCGCAGTTGAGGTTGCCTTCGAGCACCGTGCCTTTCACCAAAGCATTAAAGGCACTGGAGGCGGCGCTGACCGCCGTGCTGGTTTCTTCTGTGTTTTTGCTTCCGCCAAACATGTCAAAAAAAGTCGGTGATTGAGTTTTTAAGAAAACAGGTGCTATGTAAAAAAAACGCCCAAAAAGGCAGCAAAAAACCTTTAAAATAAAGCCTGAACACCGCAGGGCCCGGGCAAAAATTCCTTTATGTCTTCTTGGTCAAAAGAACGAAGCAGAGAATTTCCGCAAACCTACGGAAGTCCTCTGCTTCGTTTTTCCGGTATTGCCCGGAAAAAAAATCGGAATTGTCGTTAGAAGTTCGGGCAATAGACGCCGCGGCGTTCGGGGCCGCAGATTTTGTAGAGCAGCGAGAATTCGAAGGCGCCGTTGCCGTTGGAGGCCACGGCGAGGCTGGAGGTGTTGATGTCGTAGCTAAAGCCGACAGTGAACTGCTCGTAGTCGAAGCGCGTGCTGAGGATGAAGGCATCCACCAATTTGCCGGAATTGAGGCGGTTGGCTACGCGCGCCCAGGCGCCCAGCTGGAAGGCCTGGCTGTAGCGGCGGCTGTTGCCCAGCAGGAACTTGAACGAGTTGCCCGCGTTGACCTGGAACGACGGCCCCTGGAAGAACGTGACCACGCCCGGCAGCATGCCAAAGCGCTTACCCGCCATGAATTCACCGCCGGCGTGGAAAGTGAATTTGCTGTAGAGCGGAATGTTCTGGCGTCCAAACGACTGGTTCGCGCGGTTGAGGTGGCTGAAGGCTGCGCCGAAATAGAAGTTGCTGTACTCATCGAACACGCTAAACCACAGCAAGCCCGCCGACATGTCCAAGAACAGGAAGTTCGGGTTCTCGATGACCTCGCCCGGCTGGTTGGGGTCAAACTGACCCGCACCGTTGTTCTGGCTGGGCCAGCGAAGGGCCGCGCTATTGATGCTGCGCTGGCTGACGCCAAAGTCGCCGCCGAACACTAAGTAGTGCGCTTTGCGGCGGTAGCCGCCCATTTTCTTAGCGTAAGAACCCGAAAGACGCGCCTGCAGGGTGGCAAATTCGGACTCGCCGGCTTTATCGCCCCAGAGCGTGCCGCCAATGCCGAAGTAGTCGTAGCGGCCTACAGCAACTTTCTGGTCATAAGAAGCAGAGAAGGTGTTGTACGCATTCTGGCGCAGCACAGAGGCCCACTGGTTACGATAGTTGGCCACGAAGCGCTGCGAGCAGTTCATTACACCCGTCATGGCCGGGTTGAGGTTTAAGGGACTCATGTAAAACTGCGAGAAGTGGATGTCCTGCGCCTGAAGCGACACCGAAAGCAGGCACAGCACAAAGCCCAACACGCTAACACGTAAAGCAGTCTTTTTCATAAACAGGCAGAACTATGTTTGTTTGGTTAAAAACATTGACGCAAATCACCGTTCACGAGACAGGGAACCCTCCGAGAAAAACAGGTATTAGATTAGGCAGCAACGTGAAGAAGTAAGGCAAAGGTAGAACTTTCATATTTTGGCCAATAGCGGTTTGCCAATTTTGGCAATAAAATGTAAAATTTTAACGCTCTGGGTGGCCCTTTAGGCCGATAAACGCGCCTCCGGTGGGCCGTATTTTGGCGAAGAAGTTAAGGTTTGGCGCGTTTTATATGCCAGAGGCGGCGCGCGTGCGCCCTGCTGCCTGGGCATGTGTTAAAGCTTCAGAGGCGGCGAGAGATTTGCGGCAGCGTGCGGTTTTTCCAGGCGACGTAATCGCCGTTGAGGATATGCTGGCGCGCCTGTCGGACGAGGTCTAAATAGAAGCCGAGGTTTTGGAGGGTGGCCAGTTGCATGGCAAGGATTTCGCCGCTGATAAACAGGTGCCGCAGGTAAGCGCGGGTATGTTGCTGGCTGGTGGGCGCCGGGCATTGGGCGTCAATGGGTTCGAAGCAGTCCTTCCAGCGCTGGTTCCGGATGCTGACGATGCCCTCCCATGTGTAGAGGATGCCGTGGCGGGCGTTGCGCGTGGGCAGCACGCAGTCAAACATGTCAATGCCGCGTTCGATGCACGCCAGCAGGTTTTCGGGCGTGCCCACGCCCATGAGGTAACGCGGGCGGTCAGCGGGCAGCACTTCGGTAACCAACTCCGTCATGGCGTACATCTCTTCGGTGGGTTCGCCTACCGAAAGGCCGCCGATGGCATTGCCCGGGCAATCGAACGCCGCGATGGCTTCGGCCGACTGGCGGCGCAGTTCCGGATAGACGCTGCCCTGCACGATGGGAAACAGCGCCTGCCCGTAGCCATAGAGCGGCTCCGTGTGTTGGAAGCGCTCCACGCAGCGGGCCAGCCAGCGGTGGGTGAGTTCCATAGACTCTTTGGCGTAGCGGAAATCGCACGGATAGGGCGGGCACTCATCGAAGGCCATGACGATATCGGCGCCGATGATGCGCTGGATATCCACGACGCCCTCTGGGGTGAAGGTGTGGCGCGAGCCGTCAATGTGGCTTTGGAACGTAACGCCCTCCTCGCGGATCTTGCGCCGGTGGGCCAGTGAATAGACCTGATAGCCACCGCTGTCAGTCAAGATAGGGCGCGCCCAGGCGTTGAAGCGGTGCAATCCGCCGGCTTGCTGGAGCACCTCCAGCCCTGGGCGCAGATAGAGGTGGTAGGTGTTGCCCAGGATGATTTGCGCTCCGATGTCGCGTGCCAGTTCGTGCTGGTGAACGGCCTTGACCGTACCCGCCGTACCCACGGGCATAAAAATAGGCGTCTCGATGACGCCGTGGTCGGTGTGCAGGCGTCCGGCGCGGGCGCGGCTGCGTGGGTCGGTGGCCAGCAATTCGAAGGTCATGGCGGCGGCGTTCACAGGAAGGGATTGTACTCGCGCTCGTGGCGAATGGTGGTGGCCGGCCCGTGACCTGAATAAACAACCGTCTCACCCGGTAGCGTGAGCAACTGCGTGCGAATGCTTTGCAGGAGCGTCTCGTGATGGCTGCCGGGCAGGTCCGTGCGCCCAATGCTTTCGTAAAACAGAGCATCGCCTGCCACCACAAAGCCTGTTTCTGCGCAATAAAACGAAATCCCTCCCGGGCTGTGGCCCGGCGTGAAGCGCGCCTCCAGTTGAGTCTGTCCAAAAGAAATCACCTCGCCAGCCTCGATAAAACGCTCAGGCAAGGGCGCCGGCTCGGGCCGCGGCAGCCCATACAGCGCGCAAATGTCGGGGTATCGCTCCAGCAGAGGCAACTCGTTGCGGTGACATTCGGGCAGCAGCCCCCACTGCCGATGGACGAATGCTACTCCAAACACGTGGTCAATGTGCGCGTGCGTCAGCAGCAGCCGCACCGGCCGCACGCCCAGCCGACCTACCAAACTCACCAGCGCTTCGCGCTCGGCTAACGTGTAGCAGCCAGGGTCTATCAACACCGCCTCGCCCGTGTCGTCATATACAATATAGGTGTTCTCTGCAAACGGGCTGACTTCAAGGTGCGTTATCTGCGTCATAGGCCGGCAAGATTACGCACATTCCAGAAATGTATGTGGCCCGAAATTCCAGAAAAAAAGCACCCGGAAACTCCAGTTCCCGGCCGCTCGGCAGGCATGAGGCGCCTTGGCCTTTGTGGCCTCTGGCGTGCCCGGTAGTTGAACAGGCGGGGCCCAAGGGCTGGCCAAACGAGTTTGGCCGGTACTGGGCCGAACAAGTTCGGCGGTTACGGGAAATAGATGTGCCTGTACCCGGAAACTCCAGTTCCCGGGAGTGAGGCGGCTTCTTTCACCAACCTTTGAGCGCTCCATTCAGCCGCAATTTCAATTTTAATAAAAACTTTGATTTTCAATTTTTTAAATCAAAAAACTTAGAGAAATACCGGCTTTTTGTCGCGCACCAAACCTGCTGAATTGTCCTGTGGGGCGGCAGGGAGCGGTTGGACTTTTGTCTCACGAATTAGACACTTCATCCGTAAAACGCTATGAGGAGAAGCATCATGAAAAGCCTGATTGGTACCTTAGAAAAAAGTCGCCTGAGCACGTGGGCCGTCCTGTTGAGCGCCCTGTTATGGTTTTGTTTCGGACGGCCCGAGGCTGGGCTGGCGCAATGCAACCCGGCGGGTAATCCCACTCGGTGGGAGTACACGCTTACGCCTACGGGGAAACTGAACGTGGTGGGGCAGCAATTCTGCACATCGCAGCAGCAAAGCAATGGATGTTGCAGCGGCAACCCTGCCTACCGGTGTTTAGACCTGGTTTTCCGCATTGAAAATGGGCCAGGAGGCGAGCCCTTCGATACTTCCTGCCGGGGCCAGCTGAACCTGATGACGGCGCAGGGCAACTTCGACGCGCTGTTTTTCAGCGCAGGTACACCCAACCCGGCAGGCAACAACGTCAGCTGTGGGGCTCCAGTAAGCATTGGTAATAACTTTGATATCGCGCTCTTGTTCAATGGCCTGCCGAACGGCAATGTAACAGCGCACTTATTGGTATTCAATCCAATGGGCCTGTTGGTGCACAGCAACCTTCAGACGCTTAGCCCTGGGCAGGCCGCTATTCTGACCCTGTGCAAGCCGGGCTTCGGCTGCGTAATGGATGATATTGTGTTTGGTTGTTGCAATGCTGGGGCTACCCTGGCGCTCAACAACGGCGCTCCGGCCACCATTTGCGCTGGCCAAACCACTGTGCTCAAGGTGGCGGGTTTGAATGGGCTGCCGCCCTACACGGTAACGGTTCGAGCAGCTACGGCAACGGATACGACGCACTTCACCGTTGTGGCGCCGAGCGATGGCGACGCCAATGTGGCGCGCGACACGCTGTTGGTACCCGTTTCGCCGACGAAGACGACGACCTATTGCGCGGTGAGCGTAGAAGATGCTACGGGCTGTGTTCAGCCCATTGTTGCCAACAATAAAGCGACGGTAACCATAGCGCCTGCGCCGATAGTGAATGCCGGCTCGGATATAGCGCTGTGCCCGAATGAAAACCTGAACCTGAGCCTCTTGGGCGCCTCTATCCAGCCCAATGGCAGCGGTGTAACCACGGGCACGTGGAGCACGAGTGGTTCCGGCGCGTTTCAGCCTAACAACTCGTTTCCGGGCGCGACGACGTACGTGCCCAGTGCCGCTGACAGCACTACAGGCTTCGTCCTCCTGACGCTGACCAGCGCCGATCCGCCCGGCCCCTGTGGGCCTGTGTCGGACACGGTGAAAGTGTCGTTTATCAAACCCTCAGCTCTGGTTTGCAATGACGAAGTAAACGTGGCGTTAGGCCCTCCGGGGGTTGCCCTCGTCGAGCCGGATATGCTTTTGAAAGCGCCTCAACCCAACGGCAAATATCTCGTAGAGGTATTCGTCAACGGCATTAATATCGGTAACCAGGTCAACTGTTCGCACATCGGACAGAATGTATTGGGCCGGGTAACCGACCTGTGTACCGGTGTGCGTTGCACGACGCGCATCCGCGTCTTAGACAACTTGCGCCCGCAGCTGACCTGCAAAGACATCGTCCTGGTGTGCGCCGTGATGAACTACACGCCCGCTGCTTTAGCCGCCTTAGGCATCGCCAATGCTTACCCGCAGGTGGACGAAAACTGCAGCCAGTACGACCTGACATACAGCGACATCTGGAAAGACCTGACCTGCAAGGACCTTTACATCGGCTACGCCCTGCGCACCTGGACGGCCCGCGACGCACAGGGCAACATCTCTTCTTGTTCGCAGTACATTTACTTTGAAAACCGCGGCATTGACGCCGTGCGCATACCGGCTGATGTAACACTCGAATGCAGCGGCAATGCACCCGATACTTCCATTATGAACACAGGCGTGCCGTTTATCGAGGCATACGGGAAGGCATTTCCCATCTTCCCGCCCTCGAAGGCGGGCATCTGCCGCCTGAGCATCGCTTACCAGGATCGAATTTTCCCGATTTGTCCGGGTTCTTACAACCTCATTCGCGAATGGACAGTACTGGATTGGTGTAGCCCTGTGGTGCAAAGTGGGCCGAACGCCAACCCGCGCACGTTCTCGCAGCGGATATGGGTGTCTGACCAGACAGGGCCGACTTTTGTCTCTTGCCCTGCCGACCTGACTGCCAGCACGGACGCGCTGACGTGTTGTGCTACGGTTGCCCTGCCCTCCGTTCGCCTGCGCGACGCCTGCGCTGGAGCGCGCGAGGCAAAGGCCATCATCCAGGTGCGGCATCCCATTACGGGCGACGTCATCCAAACCCTACAAGTGCCGGCAACCCTGACGACGCCGCCGGGCGCCAACCCGCCCACGACCGACCGCATCGCTGTTTTTGCACCCACGCCCTGTCTGCCCATCGGCACGCATACGGTCATCTACGAGGCGGAAGACAACTGCAACAACGCCTCCACGTGCTCTTTCCGCTTAGCGGTGCGCGACCTCATGCCGCCGCAAGTAGCCTGTGTGGAAATCACGCAGGTCGCTTTAGGCATCAACGGCATGGCGCTGGTGAACGCTTCGACGTTCGATAAAGGCTCCTACGACGCCTGTGGGCCGGTCTATTTCAAAGCGCGCCGCATGGCAGATAACCCCTGCCAGCCGACGACACAGTTCTTCGACCAGGTGAAGTTTTGCTGTGAAGACATCGGCGATACCGTTGATGTAATTTTGCGCGTCTATGACGCCCAGCCGCCCGCCGGGCCTGTTTCGCCCGACCTCGCCGTGGGCAACTACAACGAGTGCTGCGTCAAAGTATTCGTCGAAGACAAACTCAGACCTACCTGCGTGCCGCCGGCCAACACGACGGTCAGCTGCGAAAACTTCGACCCTACCCTATGGGCCTACGGCATGGCCACGGGCGCTGACAACTGCTGCGTGGACACCATCCTGACGACGGTAAGCTACGCGCAATTCGACACGCTCTGCAACCGCGGCACCCTTACGCGCATCTTCCGCGTGGCGGATTGCGCCGGCAACGCGCAGACCTGCTCGCAGCGCATTGTGGTCAATTACCAGTCCACCTTCTTCGTGCGCTTCCCCAACGACCTGAACCTCAACGAGTGCAACAGCCCGTTTGACAACTTCGGCCAGCCCGAATTTTTTGGCAAGGACTGCGAGGCGCTGGGCGTGTCGTACGAAGACAAGCGCTTCACGGTCGTGCCCGACGCCTGTTTCAAAATCGAACGCACCTGGACCATCATCAACTGGTGCGGCTACAACCCCAATCTGGGCTGCACGATAGTGCCCAACCCTAACCCGAACCCTCAGAGCGACCATCCGAGCAACCTCGTTGGCCCCACAGTGTCGCCCTTGGGTACGCCTGCGCCCTGGGCGCCCACCAACGTGCGCATTGCGCCCAGCGACCCGCAGCCCACCAACTTCAGTACGTTCTGGTCGCCCAACCCGAACTGCTACAAGTACACGCAGATCATCAAAGTGCGCGACACGAAAGTACCTATCCTCCAGTGTCCGACCAGCCCTGGGGTGGAATGCGACGCCACCAACAACGACCCGCAACTGTGGAATGCCCCGGTGTGGTTCGACCCGCTCACGGGCAGCCAAAACCTGTGCGAAGGCCCTGCCGACCTGTGCATCCGCGCTACCGACGCCTGCTCGGGGCCCAACCTCAAGGTGCGCTATCTGCTGCTGTTGGACTTAGACAACAACGGCACCACGGAAACGGTCGTCAGCAGCAACAACCCGCCGCCGCCCGGCATCGTGTTCTTCGGCAATGCCAACAACCCCAACTACTCCGGCGGCAGCCCGCGCGCCTTCGACCAACGCAACGTGCCCGATGCGCGCAAATACCGCTTTGCCCTCGAGACCAACGTAGCCGGCCAGGACCTCTTCGCCTGCCTGCGCTGGAACACGCAGGAAAACCCGAACAACTACGTCGTGCCCGAACTGCCCTACGGGACGCACAAAATCAAATGGATCGTGGACGATGGCTGTGGCAACGAGCAGACATGCGAATACATGTTCACCGTCAAAGATTGCAAGGCGCCCACGGCCATCTGCCGCAACGGCGTCAGCGTCAACCTGATGCCTACGAAAATGGTAGCCATCAGTGTACAGGATCTGCTCCTCAGCGGCGCAGACAATTGCACGCCGGCCAACCTGCTCATCTACGGCTTACGCCGCTCCAACTCCGGCACGGGCTTCCCTTTCCAGCCGAACGGCAATCCGCAGACATCGGTCATGTTCGACTGCAAGAACATAGGTTTCAACTTGGTGCAGCTGTGGGTTATGGACTTAGCCGGCAATGCCGACTTCTGCGAGACATTCGTCCATGTGCAGGACAACGCCGGCGTGTGCAGCAATACTAACGCCTCCGTGGCGGGCATCATCCAAACCGAAAACGGCCACGGCCTCGAAGACGCAAACGTCCAGGTCGTCGTCAGTACGGCCCAGGGCATGGCCGTTTTGAAGGCCGATACCGAACCCGACGGCTACTACGTTGCGCCCAATGCCCTGCCCCAGCAGGCCGCCGTAACGGTGCAGCCCGCCAAAAACAACGACCCGCTCAACGGCGTCTCGACGTTTGACTTAGTGCTTATCAACAAGCACATCCTGGGCCTCGAACCGCTCGGATCGCCCTACAAAATGATCGCTGCCGACGTCAACAACAGCCGTTCCATCACGACGTTCGACATCTTAGAACTGCGCAAACTCATTCTCGGCATCTACACCGAACTGCCTGGCAACACCTCGTGGCGTTTCATAGACCGCAACTACGCTTTCCCAGACCCATTCAATCCCTTCAAAGAGCTGTTCCCAGAAAAGCGCGACATCGTCAACCCGACAGGCGACCGCCTTTCGGAAGACTTCATCGCCGTCAAAGTAGGCGACGTCAACGGCAACGCGGTTGCTAATAGCCTGGCTCGCATCGAAGACCGCACCGCCGGCACGCTCCTCTTCGATGTAGAAGACCGACTCGTCCGCAGCGGCGAAGTCTTCAGCGTGCGCTTTGCACCGCAGGGTGAAGCGGTAGAGGGCTACCAGTTCACGCTCAACCACCTCGACTTAGAGCTCGCCGACATCCAGCCCGGCGCCGGCATGACGCTGGAACACTTCGGCGTCCATGCGCAAGAGCACGCCCTGACCGTGTCCTACGACGCCCGCAGCCGCGTTGACGGGTTTGGCCTCATTTTCCGCGCCAGGGCGGACGGCTCGCTGCGCCAGATGCTGCAACTTTCCAGCCGCATCACCAAGGCCGAGGCTTATCGCTCCGGTCAGGTGCTCGATGTCGCCCTGCACTTCCGCGGCAGCGGCATCGGCGACCCTGTCAGCGGTGTGGGCTTCGAATTGTATCAGAACCGACCTAACCCCTGGACGCAGCGCACGCAGGTGAGCTTCCACCTGCCCGCCGACGAGCCCGCCACCCTGACCGTCTATGACGAGACGGGCCGCATCCGCTTCCGGCACTCCAGTGTTTATGCGCGTGGATACCACACGCTGACCTTAGACAACGAGGCCATCGGCTTAGGCAACGGCACACTTTTCTATCGCTTAGAGACGCCCACACATTCGGCTGTGCGCCGGATGGTCAAAATGTAGCCTTTGAGGCATACGACATCTGTTTTGCCTCTCTGGCACGCGCCGGCCCTGGCTCAGGGCCGGCGTTTCTTTTCAGGGCAAGGGCTCGAAGGTAGCTCGCCCTTTTGCATGCACGGCAAGAGCAGAGGGATAAAGCAAGGCAAGCGTTTGCTCCCTCCTTATCTGGCTCCGGAGCCTCTTGAGACTCTTTTAGACGTAAAGCCCTGAACGTTTTGGGCATGCACACATACCACAGCGCCGCGCACAGGCGTTTGTGGCGGCAAAAATGCGCGCTGAAGACGGGCATCGGGAAATGCAGTCTATTTTTGCGCGTTATTTCTCACAGGGAAGGCTACCCAAACGGAGAACAGCCGGTTCATTTCATTTCGGAACATCACCGGCACTTATTGACCGATAACATGAGACTTTTCCGATTTCTTCTGGCGCTGCACGTTGCTTTTGGCCTTTGCAGCTCCTATTCTTTTGCCCAAATGAAAGGCTGGGAATTGGGCGGTTGGGCAGGCGCCTCTACTTACTTTGGCGACCTGAACACGAATTATCGCCTCAATCGCCTCCACCCGGCAGCGGGCATTCTGACGCGCTACAACTTCAACGAGCGCTTAGCCATGCGTCTGGGCGTCAGTTATGGCCGAGTCAGCGCCGCCGATGCAGACTCGAAAAACATCTATGAGCGCACGCGCAACCTCTCGTTCCGCAGCGACATTGTGGATGGCGCCTTGCTGCTGGAATTTAATTTCATGCCCTATATGCACGGCCACCGCGATTACTTTTTTTCGCCCTATGTATTTGCTGGGCCGGCGTTTTTTCATTTCAATCCGCAAGCTGAATATGAAGGGCGCTGGTACAAATTAGCACCGTTGGGCACCGAAGGACAATTCCGCGGCGAAGAGTACACGACAGTACAGCCTGCACTGGCTTATGGCTTTGGGCTCAAGTTCGATTTCTCGTACCGCTGGAGCATGTCGGTAGAGCTGAACAGCCGTCGCCTATTCACCGATTACTTAGACGATGTCAGCGGCGTATATGCCGACACGCGCGACATCCGCGCTCTGCGTGGCGAGTTAGCCGCTGCCTTGGCCGACCGCTCGGGCGAAGCACGCATCGGCGAACCCGGACGCCAACGCGGAAACGGCCAAAACAACGATGTTTATCTGTTCCTCGGCGTTAGTTTGCAATACTATTTCGGCGAAATCCGTTGTCCAAACTACCGCTGAACGCGCGAAAAAAAATCGCTTGTATTCACCTGAGAAAATGTTCTTACTTTCGCCTCGCCAGTTGACCTTTCGATGAGGTGTGCGACTGTCCGCACGTGAGCAGTTTTTCGTTAAGCGCTCGCCTTTCAATCCTACTTCTTCGTCTCCCGTTCCATTTTCTCGAGAAGAGTTCGGTTCATCACGGCTGTTCGTGTTCAGCTGCTGTAATCTACGCCGCTCCCGTCCCCGCGCCTGGTTTTGCACAAGCAAACCCACATCCATCCTATTTCTTTAAATCGCGCACCATTATGTTACAACGGGAAACACTATTCTCGGTGCTGTGCACCCTCCTTTTTGCAACCGCCTTGTACGGACAAAATCAATCGCAAAACGTTGTGCTGCCCACCTTACCTCATCGGGAGCCTATGAACGTTTTTCCAGGGAAGACAACGCTAAACGTTTGCGGCTTTGAAGCCGGCAGGACGTATCAAGTTATTGTCAACGCCGCCTTTGAGGGACAGGAGGCCGATTTTGAACTTCGCTCGGCAACACCCGACCTTCCGACCCAGCCATTGACTGGCCGCCCAGAAGCCCTGCGCGTTCGCGCCACAGGCGAATGCCTGTCCTTTGAAGTAAAGGCCAGCGCTTCTACCAGCCCTCTTACAGAGATTCCTATCTATCTGTCGGTGGGTTGTTTGGACTGCCCAGAACAGACGGAAGCCCGACGAAAATTCGTGGAAAAATTAGTTGACTCAGCTGCCTCTAATCTGGTTACTTCGCAAGGCAGCAGCGCCGCACAGCTCGTCACCAACGTGCTTATCGGTGGCGATTGCTTTGACGTGAAAAACATCAGCAGCCGCGGCAACAGCCAATCGCGCGGGACTTTCTCGCAGGGCCAAAGCACCATTAACATCAGCAACGGCGTAGTGCTGTGTACCGGCCCTATTAGTATCCTGCCTGGGCCAAACAACCTGCCCAACGCCAACAGCGGTTTTGGCGACGACTCGCCCAACGACCCCAGCCTGGCCACGCTGACCAACGGCAATCAGTTCGACGTGAGCATCATCGAGTTCGACTTTAAGCCAACCACTGACCAGGTGCAATTCGACTTCGTGTTCGGCTCCGAAGAGTATTGTGAATACGTTGGTAGCCAGTACAACGACGCTTTCGGATTTTTCATCAGCGGCCCAGGCATCACCGGCTCACTCAACTTAGCCGTCATCCCCGGCACGAACACGCCCATCACCGTCAACAACGTCAACCATACGAAAAACCAGGCCTATTACCGCAACAACAACAATACAGGCATTTGCACCTTCGAGCCGGTAGTCAATCTGAACAACATTCAGCTCGACGGCTTCACTACCGTGCTAACGGCGCGTGCCAACCTCATCCCGTGCGCCACGTACCGCATCAAATTGGCTATTGCTGACATCGGTGACGCCAACTTCGCTTCGGCAGTCTTCCTGCGCGCCAACTCGTTCAGCGCCGGCGGGCGCGTGTTGGCTGAAGCGGTCTATCCTTCGAATAACCAGAATTTCACACGAGAAGGGTGCGGCAACAGCTTCATCCGATTCTATCGCGGTACAGGCGATATCAGCCAGCCAGTAACCGTCAATTATACGCTCGACCCTACCAGTACGGCCCAAATGGGCGTGGACTTCGCACCGCTGCCAAACTCTATCGTCATTCCCGCTGGCCAGACGCAGGTACTCGTGCCGGTGAACATTCTTTTAGACCAACTAACGGAGGGTCAGGAATGGTTTAAAATTCGCATCGAAAACTCGTGTAGCTGCGAACAGCAGGAAGTTACTTTCAACATTCAAGACTACCTGCCGGTGTCTGTCAGTATGGCCAATCAGTTGGCTTGCAGTGCGGATGCCACGCTGACACCTGCGGTTTCGGGCGGTCTGCCACCCTACACCTATCAATGGAGTAACAATTCCACCACGCCCACGCTGGTGCAGACAGCAGTAGGAAGCAATACTTATACGCTCACGGTGTCGGATGCGTGTGGCCTGACTGCTGTAGCCTCTGCCACGGCGACGGTTGACCTGAGACCCACGGCTAACATTAGCGGCGCCGCTCAATTCTGCGCTGGTGCTCAGGGCCAGATTACGCTCAACTTCACGGGCAATGGCCCGTGGTTGGTAGGCCTCAACGCTGCCGGCACGCCTGTGAGCCAGACGTTTACCTCCTCGCCAGCTGCGTTTATGGTCTCGCAGAGCGGAACCTACACCCTTACGTCGGTCGTCTCTCAGGCCGGCTGTACGGGTACCGTGAGCGGGACAGCCACGGCACAGGCATTCTCGGTTTCCGTCAGCCTGACGCCCACGAACCCTAAGTGCTTCGGAGGGCGTGGCTCTATTCAGCCTGCGGTAACCACCAACGCCAGCACGGTTACCTACCAGTGGAGTAATGGCAGTACACTACCCTTACTGATTAATCAACCCGCTGGCGTCTATGCCCTGACGGTAACCACACCACAGGGCTGCACCGCCACGGCGGTTGCCGCCCTCGTAGAGCCGCCACAGCTGACCGCTGTAGTGCAAGACGTGGTGAACATCAACTGTTATTTACCTACTGGCAGCGCGCGCGTAAACGCTCAAGGCGGGGTGCTGCCTTATCAATACCGCTGGAACAACGGCAGTACTAATACAACGACGACCTTCACGGAAGGCGGCACCTACACTGCGACAGTTACCGACGCTAACGGCTGCACCGCTGTGGCCAGCGCTGCCGCTTCCAAGGACGTAACGCCACCTAATGCTGCCGCACGTACTGTGGGCGAACTGACCTGCTCGGTGCGCGAAGTGAGCCTCAACAACAATGGCTCTTCCACAGGCGCCAATTTCACCTATGTCTGGAGCACTGCTAACGGACGCATCGTTGGGCCAAACAACGGCCCAAACATTACTGCCAGTGCTCCGGGAGTTTATGTCCTACTGGTCACCAACACAGTCAATGGCTGCACGGCTACGGCCCAAACCTTGGTTACTGAAAACACCAATTATCCGCGCGCGCTTAATCTTAACATCAAACAGCCGGCCTGTAACAACCAACCTGGCGCCATGCAGGTGCTGGGCGTCACGGGCGGTGTTGGGCCATACGTCTTTTCCATCAACGAAGGGCGCGATTTCTTCGCTCAGGGGACGTTCAACAATCTCAAGCCTGGCAACTACAAGGTAGTCGTGCAAGACGCTAACGGCTGTGAATACGATACCTCGTTCATCCTGTACACGCCCGTTGAGCCAGAAGTAAGCGTGGAACCCGAAATCTCGATCGAGTACGGCGAAATTGCCCGGATTTTCCTACGGATCAATATTCCACTCGGCGAGGTGAAAAACATCACCTGGACGCCGCCCACTGGCATTACGCCTACCGACAGACTGGAGGTATTCCAAGCCCAGCCGTTCCAGTCGAGGCGCTACAAGGTTACATTAGTCAACAAAGACGGCTGCCAGGCGGAGGCCAGTCTCTTCATCCGCGTGGGCAATCCCAACATTTATGTGCCCAACGTCATTAAGCCCGGCGCCGCTGATGGGCTAAACAGCGTGTTCCGCATCTTCGCCCGCGAAGGCGCGGTGAAAGTCATCCGGCGCTTCCAGGTGTTCGACCGTTGGGGCAACCTTGTCTTCTCGCGCGACGACCTCCTGCCCAACGACGACCGTAATGGCGGGTGGGACGGCACCTACAACGGACGCCGCGTCAATCCAGGAGTGTTCACCTGGTGGGCGGATATCGAACTGGGCGGCGGTGAGCGCATCCAGATGCGCGGCGATGTAACCATAACGGACTGAGCGAAAGACCCTTGTGCTCCGCCGCAGCCGCTGGCCAACGGTTGCGAAACACCGTCCTACCCAACAGATCATCTGCCGTTGTTGGCTACACGCCAGCAACGGCAGATGTCCTTTGCGAACACGAATGAGGGCGGCGCACCGAAGACACTAAGCGCGATTCAAACGCGCGCGAGAGAAGGAGAAGAACTATCCTTCTGCTCGGAAAAGATTCTCTCACGAGGCGTTTGCTCGCCCCTGTGCCATGAGATAGCTGTCGCAGCGGCCTTTTCTGCTTCTATGCCAATTTCTGCATATTGCCGTACTGCGCCTGTTCGCTTTTGCGCTTATAATAAAAATATGTCTCCAATTGAGCGCGTACCGGAATGTCGCTTTCTGTGCGGCGGTAGCGGTTGAGAGCCTCAGCGTCAATACAGCGCGCTTTGACGTTATCCTCTAATTGCAGGTTGATGATGTCTCGGATTTCGGCCCTGAGTGCCGGGTCGTAGATGGGGAAAGCTGTTTCGATGCGGTAGGAGAGGTTGCGCTGCATCAAGTCGGCGCTCGACAGGTACATGCGCTCTTCGCCGCCGTGGTGAAAGATGAAGACGCGCGCGTGCTCTAAGAAGCGGTCTACGATGCTGATGGCCTCGATGTTGTCGCTTACTCCAGGTATGCCGGGCGCTAAGCAGCAAATGCTTCGGATGATGAGCTGAATTTTGACGCCCGCCTGTGAGGCTTCGTAAAGTTTCCGCACGACTTCCTTGTCTTCTAAGTTGTTGGTTTTAATGATGATACGTGCGGGTTTTCCCGCCTTTGCAGCGGCGATTTCGGCGTCAATAAGTGCGTAGAGGGCTGGGCGTAGGTTGAATTTGCCCACCATGAGGTGCTTGAATTCCTGGCGAGGCGGCTTGACGTTTTCTAAAAAAGAGAACAGATGGCTTACTTCTCCGGTCAGGCGCGGGTCTGCCGTAAAGAGGCCGAGGTCTGAATAAATCTGAGCGGTTTCCTCGTGAAAGTTGCCCGTAGAGAGGTAGGCGTACAGACGCGGTTTGCCGCCCTCAAGGCGGCGCACTAAGGCGAGTTTGGAGTGCACTTTGACGCCAGGAAACGAGTAATGGACGCGCACGCCAGCGCGCTCCAAGCGCTCGCCCCACTCTAAGTTGGCTGCCTCGTCGAACCGCGCTTTGATCTCCACGAACACGGATACCTGCTTTCCGCGGCGCACGGCTTCCATGAGCGCCTCCATAATGCGGCTGCGACGCGCTACGCGGTACTGAATGACCTTGATGTGCGTAACACTGGGGTCTTCAGCGGCGTGTTGAAAGAAGTTAACCACCGCATCGTAGGAATGATAAGGATAATGCAGCAGCTGATCGCCCGCTCGGATGACGTCGAAGGGCGATTGGGCATGATGCAGCTCTGGATGCGGAAGGGGCGGTAGTGGCTTGTTTTTCAGATGGTGCATCCCGAAATCAGGGAAGCGGAAGAAATCGAAGTTATTGTGGTAGCGGCCCTCCGGCAGCATATCGTTTTTGCCCAGGTCGAAGGTCTCCTTCAAGTATTCCAGCAAATGCTGCGGCATTTCGCGGTCATAGACAAAGCGGCTTGTAGGCCCTACCTGGCGCTTGGCTAAGCTGGCTTTAATCTTCTCTACCAAGTCGCCCGAAAACTCGTCGTCAATGTACAGTTCGGCGTCGCGCGTGAGTTTGATAGAATACGTGTCCTGGATGTCGTAACCCGGAAAGAGCCACGATACCGAGTGGCGCACGATGTCGTCGAGCAGGATGACGTCGTGCCGTCCGGCCTCAGAAGGCAGAGTGACGAAGCGGGGCAGCTGATCGGAGGGAATTTTCACTAAAGCGTACTCGCTGGGGGCCAATGGCTTCTTTTTAGGGCGCAGGTGGACGGCGAGGTAGAGGTGTGCATTGGCCAGAAAAGGCCGAATGCGTCGCTTGACCAAGAGCACTGGCATGACAAACGGCAGCAGGTGGTCATGAAAGTAGTTTTCTACGAATTGGCGCTGCTCTGCGTTTAGATCTAACCGCCTTAGGATGTGGATGTTGTGCTTGGCCAATTCGGGCACTATCTGGTTTTCAAAGATCCAGGAGACCTCCTCCTGATGGCGATTGACAATCTGGTGGATTTGTTTAAGAACCTCGCCCGGCACGAAGTCAAGTTCGGCTTTAGTCTTTTTACCCACCTTTTTCAAGTTTCGGATGTTGGCCACGCGAATACGGAAAAACTCGTCGAGATTAGATGAGTAAATGGCCAGAAATTTCAAGCGTTCCAGCAGCGGTACGGAGGGGTCTTTAGCCTCTTGCAAGACGCGATAATTGAATGAAAGCCAGGAGATATCGCGATGGACGAAAGGGTATTCCATGACAGAGTGCAGCAAAATCAGGTTGTGGCGGCAAAAGTGCGCATTTGGGCTGGCATAGCGAGCAACACATTTGGCCAAAACGAGCCGGCCTATGCAAATAAGGTCATTTGCGGGTCGGGGGGTGTTTGCTGCACGGGGCCTCGCAGATGCGCCTGGGGCAGATGTTGCCGGAAGGTGCTTACAGCGAAGGCCGCCAGTTCGGGTGCCAGCAGGTTGTCGGGTTCGTGGCCGAAGAAGTAGGCCTCTTCCAGGCCCATGCTGGCCCATAGGGCTAAGCGTTCGGCCCAGGCTTGCGTTCGCGAGAAATCAGTTGGGTGTAAGCCATTGCCTACGAAGCGGATAAGTGTGCAGCGCGTGGTTAGGCGCCCGTGGCACACATCGCGCCGGCCTGCCACATCGGTGATGACAGCGGAGGTTTGATGGGATTGTAAGAGCGAGAACAGGGCCTGGCCGGCTGCGGCATCGGCGAAGAAGGCCGCATGGCGCACCTCCACGGCCAACGGGATAATCCGGGCGAAAGCCGCCAGAAATTTCTCCAAATCGCCTAAGCGCTCAGGGCCGAAGTGCGGCGGCAACTGCAAAAAGCAGCAACCTAAGCGGCCGTCTAGGGCCAGGATAGCCTGGCAAAACTGTTCCATATTGCTGCGAGCGTTGATCAATCGGCGTGCATGGCTGACCGTCTGGGGTATTTTAGGGCAAAAGCGAAAATCATCCGGTACGGCCTCACGCCAGCGCGCCACAGTAGCGGCATCCGGGATGCGGTAATGCGTCGTGTTGAACTCGATGGTGTTGAATTGTTGGCCGTAACATGCCAGGAACTGGCGCTCTGGCGTGCCCAGTGGGTACCATCGCCCTACCCAGCTTTTCATGTGATAGCCGGTGGCACCTACATATAGGCGCACTGGGTGCCGAATGCCGCCCAGCACTTCGGTATTTTCCGGCGGTTCGGGCGGTAGTGAGAAGTCTACGGCATCCACAGAGGGCAGTTTTCCAAAGTCCATAACGAGCCAGGATAGCGGAACGAATAGAGGTCAGAGCAGCAGCGCTTCCACGAGCCTGCGCACGTAGGGTGTCGGCGGCTTGGTGAGCAGGTGTTCTGGAGTATCTATGGCTTCTGCGCAGCCCTCCCGAAGCACCAGCACGCGGTCGCACATCTGGTGCAGTACGCTCAGATCATGCGAGATGAAGACGGCGGTTAGCCCCAAGTCCTGTTGCAAATCGAGCAAGAGGTTGAGGATATCGGCCTGCACAGACACGTCTAAGGCGGAGGTAATTTCATCGCACACCAACAGGCGCGGCTGCACCGAGAGTGCCCGAGCCAGGCAGACACGCTGTCGCTGCCCTCCGGAGAGCTCGTGCGGATAGCGCCGGCTGAAATCAGCAGGCAACCCGACGCGCTCCAGCAATTCCGCTGCAGCATGCCGGCATTGGCGTTCGGTAGCGTACAGGCGATGGGCCCACATCGGCTCGCGCAAGGCTTCGCCTACCGTCAGGCGCGGGTTGAGCGAGCGGTAAGGGTCTTGAAACACCACCTGTACCTCGCGGCGCATCTGGCGCTGCATCGCCGGCAACATCTTTTCCAAGGGTACGCTTCGGTAGTATGCTGCGCCGCTCGTCGGCATTTGCAGGCCCGCCACCACGCGGCCCAGCGTACTCTTGCCCGAGCCAGACTCGCCGGCAATGCCCAGCATTTCGCCCGGGAAAATCTCCAACGAAAGATCGCGCAAGGCCTCCACCCACCGCCGTGCTCTCGACCAAAAGTAGCGGCGCACTGGATAGCGCACACTTACCGACTCCAGACGCACAATGGGCGTGAGAGCGTACAGCTGTGCCCGCCTCTTCGCCGTATCCCCGGCAGACACAGGTGGAGGTGGCACATAAGTTTCGCCCAAACGCAACATATCGCTCAACGAGGGCAGCCGCTGAAGACGCTGCCGGCCGCCGGGTCTGCAGGCCAACAGCCCTTTTGTGTATGCGTGCTGAGGCCGGCGCAACAATGCCTCTGCAGCTCCCGTCTCTACTGCCGCGCCCTCGCGCAGGACAAGCATCTTATCGGCCACGCGCGCCACAACGCCCAGGTCGTGGCTAATTAGCAATAGCGAAAGCCCTTCTGCGCGCTGCAACTCCTGAAGCAACTGCAAGATGCTTTGCTGTGTAACGGTGTCTAACGCCGTTGTCGGCTCATCGGCAATGAGCAGACGCGGAGACCCAGCCAACGCTATCGCCAGCATCACCCGCTGCCGCTGACCGCCCGACAACTCATGCGGATAGGCCCGATATATGCGCTCCGAGTCAGCCAGTTGCACGCGCTCCAGCAACGCCTGCACCTCGCGACGCACCCCCCGAGAGGACAGTTTTCGATGCTGCCGAACCACCTCCTCCACCTGATAACCACACCGAAACAACGGATGCAACGCTGTGGCCGGCTCCTGAAACACCATACCCACCTGACAGCCTCGCATGCGCGTCGAAAATGGCGCCCCACCCAACAGCACCGATCCGCTCGCACGAGCGCCCATCGGCAGCAAACCCATCAGCGCCAACGCCAGCGTGCTCTTGCCAGAGCCAGACTCGCCCACTATACCCAAAGACTCACCTTCCTGCAGATCAAATGTCAACCCTCGAAGCGCTTCTACCCCCTGACCTGAAAGGCCAAATGTAACGCGCAGGTCGCGAACGGAAAGCAACGGCAACGCAGGCATCTCTCGCAAACACGTAAAAGAGACGGCAATAGTAAGCCATAAGGCGCTAAATAATCGGATTTTCTGCAAAGGCGTCAGCCGTAAAGACGCCAAAGGAACAAACACATGGGTCAGCGCGCGTATGCAGCGAAAAGGCGGCGCTTTCTTGCCTCTAAGGCCAGATATATTTCCCAAACGGTGATCTGCCCATCGCGCGCAGAGCGTTTGTTGAAGATTTGTTGGCGACCCTCGGCAGTGCGCACAACGTACCAGCCGTCCAGTCCGGCATTTTTATAGTAGTTAGGGTTGTCGAAACCCGCGTACACCACCCGGTGGTGCGGCGCCCCGATGTGTGCTGGCGCAAAGAGTGCCAGGTAGAGGTCTATCGTGTTGTGAAGAGGGCGACGCCCGGCCTGCTCGTACCGGCGCAACAGATACTGCTCGGTGAGGTCCATCATGAAAGCAATATTGCGTTGCTGGCAAGCGCGCAGCACATCGTCGAAAACCACAGGCCTGCCCTGGTAGGTCAGGCCGTTCAGACCTTTTCGGGTAAACTGTATCCAGCCGGCGGCGATGCCATCGGAGCGCATCTTGAAAGGGTCCAGGCCGCATTCCAAGTAGGCGGCCTCGTAAATGGCTAATGGAATAGACTGGACCTTTTCTGCCATTTCGCGCGTGCGCTGCACTACAGTTGCGTGTTCATAGGGGTCGGTATGACGGCGCAATTCCTCCTCCAATATGGCCGCCTGATGCGCCTCGCTCCATTCGGCAAAGGCATCCAGGTATACCGGTGTCAAATAGCGCTGCTCCAATTCCTGGAGGATATCCAGCAGAGGATCGCTAAACGCCCACAAGAGTGTGCCCAAGCCGGCTGTGACTGCCATCCGCCACCAACTCCAGACAAAAATAAAATGCCATCCACGGCGCAGGATTCGCCATAAATGACTGAAAATGAGTCTTATAAAACGCCAGAGCAACCACACTGTCGCCACCAGTAAGACGCTTGCAAGCCAACGCACCCACGTGTCTTGCGACAGCAGGTACTGCAAAAAGTCGGATAGTGCTTTGGCGTCGCTCATGCTAAAGACAAAGGTATAGCATAGACGGTCAAAGCCCGTACTGGAGGTAGAGCGGGCAGCCTTTCTGGCTTACACAGGCCGAAAAAAAGCCGGACGGTGCTTTTCCGTCCGGCTGCCAAACCAAAACCCTACATCGCGTCAGGCTACTGCTTACATGTTTGCGCAAGCATCATTGGGCCTTTTGGGCCGCAGTAGTATGCTTATTTGTTTGGGTAAACGAGTGTCTTATTCAGGGCTGAAAGCCATAGAAATAGCGGCTCATGACGACCACAAAAGTCTCCCGATAATTGGGCGAGACGTTGAGGGTTGTACCGTTGGAGAGCACCACCGAGCCATGCTTGTTCCGAATGTATCGGACGACGTGCTTGAGATGTACAATAAACGAACGATGGATGCGCACAAAGCGGTCCTCCGGCAGCAAGCGATCCATATCGCCCAGCGTGCGCGACAGCAATATCTGACGCCCGTCGGACAGATGTAAGGCAGTATAATTCCCCTGAGCCTCTAAATACAAGATGCGGCTCATTTTCTCGAAGACGAACCCTTCTAAGGTGGGCAAGGCCAGCTTTTTGCACTTAGATATTCGAGGTATCCGGCGGCGCCGGGGCAAGCGCGGATGCAAAACAGCGCCATTGTACGGCTCGGGTGTATCCTTGGCGACGGTGGTGATCACGGGCTTAAACATAGCAGGAGCATTTTTTACCATCTGTCTGTGCGTTTCTAAGCACAAAAGTGCCCGGACACTCTTCTTCGCAGCAAGTTCAGTTGCGGAGATAAATCAGGTTTCTGAGGCGCTTTGTTTTATTGCTTCCATCCGGCATAAAATGCCGTTTTGTCGCACATTAGCGCTCGAAGAAGGAACGCATTATGGCCAAATCGCCCTCGGATAAGCTGCACCGCCTCATCCGCAGTCTGACGCCTGCCGAGAAGCGGCATTTTCACGTCTTTATCGGCAGCGCACAGGCACACAGCAAATACGCTCTGTTGTTCGATGCCATGGCCAGCATGGAGCGTTTCGACGATGAGGCCTTGCGCCAACGGATTTACCCTGACGACCCCCAGAGCAGCCAGCGATATTCTGAGCTGAAAATTTACCTCTTCGACTTAGTGCTTAAAAGCCTGCAAGCCTACGATGCAGAGCGCTCGGCCGAATTTCGGCTCAATCACTTGCTGCAGAGCGCTGCTGTGCTGTATCGGCGCGGGCATTACGGCGCCTGCCAGAACTATCTATACAAAGCGGAGAAACTGGCCCAGCGCTACGAGTCCTTTTCTCATTTGCTCGATGTCGTGCGCTGGCAAAGGCATTTAGCCTACACACAGATGGACGTGGACTTGCTGCACAAACAGCTGGACCTGCTGCAAGCGCGCGAGCGCGATGCCGCTGCTCAGTTGGCGGAGATCATCGAGTATCGAAATCTGTTTTTTCAAGCCTATCTTTTGGTCAAGCGAGAGGCCCTTCTGCACACCGAAAAAGGCCAAGAACAGCTGCGCGCCTTGCGCAGCCACCCTCTGCTGCAGCGCGCCGAACAAGCGCGCTCACACACCGCGCGCGTCCTTTGCTACCGAACGCTCAACCTCTGCTATTACGCCGCCGGCGAACGCGAGGCCTTCTACCACAGCGGACGACATTTGGTAAGCCTGCTCGAAAGCCAACCGCACTTCCTGCGCGAAAACCAGGCCGACTACATTGCCGCCCTCAGCAACTACATCCTCTCCTGTGGCCTCACCAGCCGATACGACGAAGTGGAAAAAACGCTCGATAAACTCAAGAGGATCAAACCCTTGACACGAGACGACGCCCTCAAAATTCACCGCCAGTACTACACCAATAAGTTTGCGCTGTGCATCTACACCGGCGCCTTCGACGAAGGCCGCCGCGAGATGGAGCACTGCCAACAAGAAGCCACGCTCTTTGCCTCGCACGAATACGAGACAGCCAGCTTCTACTTCCAATACTGCTACATCTGCTTTGGATGCGCCGACTACGATCGGGCCCTCACCTATTTGAATGCCTGGAACAACCAGCCTCGCACGTTGGAGCGCGAAGACCTGCAAAGCTTGGGGCGTATTCTGGCCATGGCTCTTCACTTCGACATGGGCAATACCCTGCTGCTGGAGTCGCTATTGCGTTCGACCGCCCAATTGCTGCGCCGCAAAAAGCGCCTCTACGAACTGGAGCGGCGTTTCTTTCACGGCATGAGCGAGTTGCTCAACGCACCCAATGCCGCAGCCCAGCGAGCGGTTTTTCAAAAAATGCAACAGGACATACGCCAGCTGGCCAACCAGCCCGAAGCGTATGCCCTGTTGCAAACGTTTGATTTAGAGGCCTGGGTAGAAGCCAAAGCTCACGGCCGTTCATTTGCTTCTGTTGTCCGCGATAAATGGAGACGCCAGAACGCTGGCCGCCCGGGTTAGAAAATTGTGCGCGGCGTGTCGCTGTGGTGGCTGCCCACCTGGAGGCTGGGCTGGGTACCTTCCATTTCATCGGAGCGCGTATCCACCGAAGTCCAGCGCGTACGATAAGTAAAGCGGCGTCCGCGAATTTCATAACGCCCTCCCTTGACCTGGACCATTTGTTCCGGTTCGAGCGCAGTTACGAAACTCTCCAGTTGCAGCTGTTGTAAGGTGAGTTTTGTCTTTTTCATAGCGATGCAGCAGTTTGAGCAATGAAGGTTACGTTTTGCGCAGCAAGTTAGTTCTTCAACTGCATATCGCGCTGAGTGGTTGAATTACATTTTTACTCAAAAATCAGGTTTCCAAGTCGTTCAAGTGCTCGAAGAGTTCGGGTTCAAAGCCGGCGCGGAGGAGGGCTGCTCGCACTTTGAGGTTGGCGTTGGGGTGGCCAGCGTAATAGCGGCGTTTCTGTGCCAACGCTTGCCGAAAGGCATCGGCGTATTCTTGAGGGTCAAGGGCGGTGAGTGCCCGCTCGATGGCGGCAGGGGACACGCCCTGTTGGTGCAATGCGCAGCGGATGAGTAGGCGGCCTCGGCGTTCGAGGCGCATTTTGTCGTTGGCAAATGCGCAGGCGTATCGCTCCTCGTCCACGAAACGGTCGCGCACCAAGTGCTCCCACAGCGTTTGTGCCGCTACTTCATCCAGACCCAATTCAGCCATGCGGCGCCGCACGGCTGCAGGGGAGCGTTCGCGGCGCGCGCAGAAGTACTCCAACGAGCGACAAACCGATGTCCAGTCCTTTTTTAGCATTTTATCCTTAAAAAATACGCTACGGCAGATGCGTCTGTATCGGATGGGGCCTCTGGGTGCTTTTGTTCCCTCCTGACAGGCAAGGAGGAGCGGGTCCTTAGAAACCCTATCGCTTAATCAGCGCCTGTAGGACGTCTTCGTTGATCTTGACCGGGTACTGGGTGCGCAGTTGCTCCACCCATTTTTTCTCTAAGTAGTCCTGGTAGTCGGCTACCGCATAGCCGCGAGCGTCGTTAAGGCCTTTGGGCGAAGGTGGCAGCAGGCGTTCTACTTTGAGGAACGAAGCCGTCTTAGTGGCGGTGTCGCGTTTGGGTTCTGACATGCCGCCTGCACGCCAGATGCTGTCCACGTCCTTGTTACGGCCCTTTTCGTAGGTTTTTTCCAACCGGACGAGGACTTCTCCCTTTTTATTGAATTTTTTCAGAACGTCTTCTGGCCCATTTTTGGCGGCAAAGTCGCGCACTTTTTTGAGCAGGATGGAGTCTTCGGACTTTAGGGTGTAGAAGCTGACGACGGCGCGTTCGTCCCATAGGTATTTGGTTTTGAGGTGTTCATCGAAATAGCGCTGGAGGCCGACGGTGTCGGTATTGGCACGGTCCCAGACTTCGATTTTGGCGGCGTCGAAAAGGAGCATACCCTCTTCGTATTCGCGCATAAGGTGCCGGAATTCGGGATATTTTTTGTCTAACTGGCTTTCTTCGTAAGCAATAGCAGCTTCGTCAATCCAGTTTTGGTACAGGGTAGCGATGGTTTGTTCGATGGGCAGGCCCAATCCGCGCATGCGTTCGCGGCTGGATCGGGCGAGGAATTCCTCGAAGTCGGCCACGGTGTAGATGCGGTTGCCGTATTGCATAAGCGGCGTTTGCGGGGCGGTGGAGTCGGGTTTCCATCGGAAGGTGTGGAAAATGGAGTCCACCTGTTGGCTGGCCCAGGTTTGGAGGTTTTGAGGGTATTCGCGGAAGTTGGCCTCTCGTTGGATGCGCTGGATGAGGCTTCGGCGGGCGATTTCGCTACGGCTATCGCGCTTGACGCGCTCTGACAGGGCGCGGCGCATCTCTTCGAAGGGAGGCAAGGTGCGGCGAGCGAGGCGTTTGATGATGTGCCAGCCCACGCTGGTTTCTACCGGAGGTGAGATGGCGCCGTCCTTTTCTAAGGCAAAGGCGGCCTCTTCAAAGCTACGCTGGTAGCGATTGATGCCGAAAGCGCCTACGTAACCGCCTTTTGCGGCGCTGACCTGATCGTCGGAGTAGAGCATGCAGGCTTCGTCCCACGGCATGCGCTGCGCGGCAAGGTAAGCGCTGTCGGCGCGCTGGCGCTTGAGGTAGTTGGCTTCCTCGCTGTCGCCTTTGCGAATGAGAATGTGCGCTACCTCTACCTCACCGCGAGCAGGACGGAAGCTGTGTACCTTAATGATATGATATCCCTGGTGCGAGCGCACAACGTAGGGCACAACACCAGGCTTAGCGCTGTAAATGGCTTTCTCAAACCCGTAATAGCCATCGGGCAGCAAAGCAGTAACGAAGCCTACATAGCCACCGGCCTCCTTAGTGGACTTGTCTTCTGAGCTGTCGCGAGCCAACTGGGCAAAGTCGGCGCCTTTGAGCGCCCTCTGGAGCAGGGTATTGGCACGCTGAAACGCCGCCAGCGTATCGGCAGGCAAGGCATCGCGGCTGCACGGCACGAGGATGTGGCTGACCTCAACATCTTGTTTCATATGTTCGTAGGCCTCGCGAATCAGCTTCTCCGTCACCTCGCGATCCACTAAGTAGGCCGCCGCCAACTGGCGCCGATAGCCCTCCAACTCGCTGCGAAACGCCGGAAGGGTATCCAAACGCATTTCGCGCGCCTTCTGCACCTTGAGCTTGAACTTGACGTACAGGTCTAAGTACTCGCGCATAGAGGCCTCTGAGAAGTCGGCCTTTTGCTGGTTGCTCTTGGTGTAAATCTGCAAAAATTCGGACACTCGAACGGGCGTCTGGCCCACCGTAAACAACACTGGGTCATCGAGGTACTCCTCGGTGGGCTGAGCGCTGGCCATGCCAACGCAAAACAGGAAAAGGGCTACAAGCAAACGCAGTTTGGACATACTCGCTTTAGTGTTTTTTTATTTTTGGGAAAAAAGGTTGCTTCAAGCGCGCAAAAGTAGTTACCCTATTGAAATGCTTCCCAAGCCTCGAAGGGACAAAATAGCGTTTTGCTCAAAACGGGCAGTTTTTTATTCCTGCAAAGAGAATGTCTCGCACCCCGCTCTTAGCACCTCAAAAAAACCTCTCTTTGCAGAAAAAGACCACTTGCCTCATTTTGCATTCAAATCGAAGCCTGCATAAAAGCCTAAGTCGGTATTGCGCAAGTATTTCACCCAGAAAGCGATCTGGCCGGTGTGATAAGAGTAATGCTCCACGACGTGCAGGACGATGCCAATACCCGACAGCTGAAAGCCCTGCACCCGGCGCACACGCAGGAGGTTGTCGTCGTCGGTTTGGCGGATGATGTCGCAAGCTTCGCGGACGGTGTGTTCCAGTTTCGCCCAGAGTTCTGCTTTTGAAGGCCCACTGCGGGCAGCGAATTCGGCATCGCGCTCGCGCACGTCGGGCTGGCCACCCAGGCCGCTGTAGATGTACTGGCGGATGTTGCCGCACAGGTGGAGCAGAAGATTGCCCACACTGTTAGAAGCCTCGTTGGGTCGGCGCCAGAGGTGTTCCTCGGGCAATTCCTCTAAAGCGCGGCGACACATGCGCGTGCTTTCCTCCATGCGGAAAATGGCCTGGACGCGAAACTCGGCGGCAAAGGCGCTGTTCATGGGTCAACCGGCGTATCGCGAGCCGATGAGCAGACCTTTTTGGCCCAGCGTGACGATGATGATCAGGGCCGCGATGGTGGTGTAAATGGCCGTCTTGCGATGCTTGGCCGTAGGGTCAGCGGTTTTCTTAGCAAAAGTGCGGCCCAATTGGATGAGCACGATGGCAATGAGCATAGCGACCAAGTGCTCTACGGCCCAATAGCGCTGGTTCGGGTCTTTCATAGCTAAGCCCATATTGGCAAAGGCCGTTTGCGTCCAGGAGCTGGTGAAGCCCCACATGACGAGGCCAATCAGCAATTGCAGGTGCGCGAGACTGACGAGCACAAGCGAGCCGGTGTTGTCGGCTTGTCCGTAGGGGCGGCGGCCCAGCCAGCCGCTGAAGGCGCGGAAGAGAACAAACAAGAGCGCCGCCAGAATGAGGTAGCGGTTGTAGGAATGCAAGGTGGCAAGCAGAGAGTGCATATCAGCGCGAAGGATTTAGTGAACGATGTGTTTGGGCGAAGGGCGTCGGGTAACGGCAGCCGTTGGGTGTGTCTTTGCGGCAACAAAGGTACGTGCGCTGGGGTTTACTCGCGGTTGCGGCTGTCCATCCAGATGGTAACCGGGCCGTCGTTGAGCAGCAACACTTTCATGTCGCCGCCGAAAACGCCGGTCTGCACCGGGCGGCCGCTGTCGCGCTCCAACAGGCGAACGAAGGTTTCATACAGAGGTATGGCATGCTCTGGCCGCGCAGCCCGGATGAACGAAGGGCGGTTGCCCTTTTTAGTGCTAGCGTGCAGGGTAAACTGGCTGACGACGAGCAATTCGCCCTGAATGTCCTGTACCGAGAGGTTCATTAGCCCGGCCTCGTCGGAAAAGATACGCATGGCAGCGATTTTCTTGCTCAACCACTCGGCATCTTCGAGCCCATCGTCGTGCTCAATGCCCAACAAAACGAGAAGCCCCCACCCGATGCGGGCTTTTTCCTGACCATCCACGGTAACAGAGGCATGAGAAACGCGCTGAATGACGGCTCGCATAAGCGCCGGCAAAGGTGCGACAACATACGACAAGTTGCTACCTTTGACCCTGTGGAATGGCGTACTACTTCCCTATTGGACTTGGAAAAAGCAATACCGGACATCGCAAACGCCTTAGGCCAGCGCCGCAAAGTAGCGCTCTATGGAGAGCTGGGCGCAGGCAAAACGGCTTTCGTGCAAGCCTTCTGCCAGTGGTTAGGCACCACCGAGCGCCCCGATAGCCCCACCTTTTCTTTAATCAACGAATACACCTATTGCGACGCCCACGGGCAAGTAGCCACTGTGCATCACCTCGACCTGTATCGAATTCAAAACATCGAGGAAGCGCTCGACCTCGGTATCGAAGAACTGCTCGACGACCCGTGGTACTGCTTCATCGAGTGGCCGCAAATTATCGAACCTCTACTGCCTGCAGACTCGGCTAAGCTCCATATTCGCGTCATATCCGACCAGGAGCGACACCTTATTCTCTCATAAATTAAACCCACCCCGCATTGGCATGGAAACCGTAGCCAAAACTTTTGCCAGGCTCACCACCCAAACGGAAACACTTGAAGTTGGACGCCGACATCAGCAGCTGTTTATCGGTATCCCGCGCGAGACGACTCTGCAGGAAAACCGCGTGGCCCTAATCCCTAACTCGGTAGCTACTCTGACGGCGCACGGCCATCGTGTGCTGGTCGAAACCGGCGCGGGCGAAAAGGCTCGCTTCTCCGACATAGACTACACGGAGGCTGGTGCAGAGGTTGCTCACGCGCGCGAGGAGGTCTTCCAGGCAGACGTCATCCTGAAAGTGGCGCCGCCCACACTCGAAGAGATTGACCTGATGCGGCCCAACCAGGTCATCATTTCGCCCATCCACCTGCCTCTCATCACGGCTGAGTACATCCAACACTTGCAAAAGCGGCGCGTCATCGCGCTGGCCATGGAGTATATCCGCGACACCGAAATGGGGGTTTTCCCTATCGTGCGCGCCATGAGCGAAATTGCCGGTACCAGCGCCATCCTCATCGGCGCCGACCTACTCTCCACCGCCCGCGGCGGCTTAGGCGTGCTCTTAGGCGGCATCGCAGGCGTGCCACCGGCTAAGGTCATCATTCTCGGCGCAGGCGTAGTAGCGGAATTCGCCACCCGCACCGCCATCGGACTGGGCGCTGAAGTGCGCGTCTTCGACAACAACGTTTACAAACTCATGCGCTTGCAGCGCCACATCGGCCGACAATTGCATACCTCCGTGGTCAATCCCATTCATCTGACCGAACAACTCCTCACCGCCGACGTCGCTATCGGCGCCATGCACTCCAGCCACGGACGCTCGCCGCTCATCGTGCCTGAAAGCATCGTGGAACGCATGAAAACCGGCTCCGTTATCGTGGACGTCAGCATTGACCAGGGAGGCGTCTTTGAAACCTCAAAGGCCACCACCCACGACAAACCCACCTTCGTCAAACACGGCGTCATCCACTATTGTGTGCCCAACATACCCTCGCGCGTGGCAAGAACTGCCTCCGAAGCCGTGAGCAACATCCTGACCTCGCTGCTCCTCAAGGCCGAAGCGGGTGGCATACACGCCCTCATCACCCACGACGAAGGCCTCCGCAACGGCGTCTATACCTACAAAGGCTGCCTGACCAATCAGTACCTGGGCGAACGATTCCAAATCAAGAGTACCGATATGGATTTGCTGATTTCGTCAGAATATTGAAAAGTGAAAAGTGAAAAATGAAAAGTGGAAAGAGAATGCAAGGCGGGCAGGGAAAGTGGGATGCTGCGGCCGGGTGAATGGCCTTGGTTTTTATGATTAAGTTTGAAGGGCTTCGGGATGCAACCCCCTGCGCGACTTTGGGCATTGAGAGGGTGCGGAAGATATACTCCTAAAATGCCTTTTATTCTGGCGTTCAAGGCTATGCTGGGTCGGGCATGAAAAGAGAATGGTGGGCAGTTTTCCGATATCGGGAAGCTTGTTCCTTGGCCCAATTTACCCAGTTTTGAATGAGGGTCAGGCCATGCTCTGTCAGGGCGGACTCGGGATGAAATTGGACGCCTACTATCGGCAGCGAGCGGTGGGCGATGGCCATAAGGACGCCGTCGTCGGCCCAGGCCAAAGGGCGAAGAGGCGTTTTTTCCCACCCTACGATGGCTAAGGAATGGTAGCGCATAACGCTAAAACGGCGCGGTATGTCTTTAAAAATCGGATGCCCACGGTGCTGGACAACCGACGTCTTACCGTGCATGGGAAGCGGTGCGCGCGCTATCTGGGCGCCATAAAAAAGCCCTATGGCCTGATGCCCTAAGCAAACACCCAGCACAGGCAAATCCTGATGCCAGGCTGCCAGCAACTCCGGCATCCAACCCGCTGCTTCGGGGCGCCCTGGGCCGGGCGATAGCACCACGGCATCGAAATCGTCGGGCGAAAACGCTAGCAAGTCAGGGGCATCGTTGCGCACTACGACGCATTCGACACCTGCCTGCCGCAGATAGTCGTACAGATTGTAGGTAAATGAGTCGTAGTTATCTAACAGCAGTACGGTCAACTTCAGCGCTTTTTACGGCCAAAATAAATTGCGAAATTGCACACTTTCTCAGGAGTGGAGGCATCTTAATTTACTACTCTGCACCCACGACATTTCCATTACAGACCCGTTCTTTTTGAAAACGCCCGAGAAGGAATTTCCTTGCGTTTTCTTGCGGCCTTCTGCGGTTTTTAATAAAAAATAGAAAACACACAAAGATTTCTGAAGGAGGGATGTCCCAATCGCGGACGACATCGGCTGTCTATCCCAAGGAAACCCAATAAAATTTGCCAGTCCCGCTGCAATTGGCCACATGCCGAAACAATTCGCCGCGTTACTTGTTCAAGGAAGCGCATGGTAAATCGGTCGCGGTTCTGGCGCAACCAAATACCCCTTATTTTTGCGCTAGCTACTTTGTACTAATTCTATTCTCAAAATTCTTTTGTGCTGCATGCTTTGCCATCAGAACGAAATGCACTTCATTTGCCGCCACCTGTAAAGGAGAGAGAAACATGGGCAAAACGATCCACATTCGACGCGGATATGACATCCGATTGGTAGGCGGAGCGGAGAAGACGCTTCAGGAGGCGCCCTCTTCGGATCTTTTCGCTGTTAAACCCTCTGACTTTCCGGCGATTACGCCGAAGTTGCTGGTTCAGCCGGGCGATGAGGTGCTGGCGGGCCAGGCGCTTTTTTACGATAAAGACCGGCCTAATGTGCGTTTTCCGGCGCCCGTGAGCGGCGAGGTAACAGAGATTGTACGTGGCGAGAAGCGCCGTATTTTGGAAGTGCGCATCTTGCCCGACCGCGAAGTGCGTTATGCAGAATTTCCGAAGGCAGATTTGGCGCGCTTAGACCGGGCGACGGTCATCCAGCAGCTGCTGGACAGCGGATGCTGGCAATACTTGCGCCAGCGGCCATTTTCTATCATCGCCGACCCAGTAGATGTACCGAAGGCTATTTTTGTGTCGGGCTTCGAC
Source organism: Saprospiraceae bacterium (assembly GCA_025056735.1). Classification (GTDB taxonomy): domain Bacteria; phylum Bacteroidota; class Bacteroidia; order Chitinophagales; family Saprospiraceae; genus M3007. The sequence continues at coordinate 22,124 of JANWVR010000012.1, read as the reverse complement.
TCGGCACCGTTGGCGCCAGACTGGGGCTTTGCGCTGGCCTCAGAGCGCGAAAATCTGCAAGCCGGTCTGCGCGTGCTGAACATTTTGGCCAACGGCCACCTGCACGTGGGCATCCGCGAGCAGGGCGAAGGGCTAACGGAGGCCGATTTAGGCGATGCGGTTGCGCCGGAAAATGTCCACCGCTTCCGGGGCCCACACCCGGCGGGCAATGTGGGCATTCAGATTCACCACATTGACCCCATCCAACCAGGCGAAAAAGTGTGGACGGTCAACGTGCAAGATGTCGTCATTATCGGTCGCCTCTTCCGCGAGGGTCGCTTTCGGGCCGACCGCGTACTGTCCTTTACGGGCAGCTGTGTCCACCAGCCGCGTTACGTGCGCGTCCGCACAGGCCAGCGCATGAGCGACATTGTGGGCGGTCAGCTGAATTCCGACCACTGCCGCATCATTCAAGGCAACGTATTGACGGGCAAAACCTCGTCCGCAGACGACTTCGTGTCCTTCTACACCAATCAGATAACGGTCATTCCAGAGGGTGATAAGCCCGAGTTTTTGGGCTGGCTGCTGCCGGGCTTCCATAAATTGAGCTTGTCGCGTACCTATTTTTCCTGGCTCTGGCCCAAGCGCAGTTACAACTTAGACACTAACACGCACGGCGAAGAGCGCGCCTTTGTCATGAGTGGTGAGTACGAAAAGGTGTTGCCAATGAATATTTTGCCCACTTATTTGCTCAAAGCCATTCTGGCACGCGATGTGGAGCGCATGGAGCAGCTGGGCATTTACGAAGTAGCCGAAGAAGACCTCGCACTGTGCGAGTTTGTGTGCACCTCTAAAATCCCGGTGCAGCGCATCCTGGCCGAAGGGCTGGAGTACATGCGCAAAGAAGGTTAAAGAGAGAGCAGCGCCTTTTCCCGGTCAGAAACGGTCTTTTGTAAAAGATAATCAAAAACAGCCACAGGCAAAGATGAAGTTCTTACAAGATTTCTTTGATAAAGTCCGTCCGAACTTTCAGAAGGGCGGAAAATACGAGCGATTGTATCCGGCCTTTGAGGCGCTGGAGACTTTTGCGTTTACGCCTCCGCACACCACGCACGATGGAGTGCACGTGCGCGACTCTATTGACCTGAAGCGCACGATGTTTACAGTGATTATAGCCATGATCCCGACCTTGCTCTTTGGGATGTGGAACGTGGGCTATCAGCACTATCAGGCCTACGGCATGGAGATGAGCCATTGGGATTGCTTCGTGTTCGGCTTCTGGAAGGTACTGCCCATTATTGTGGTATCGTATGCTGCAGGTTTGGGTGTGGAGTTTTTGTTCAGCGTTTTGAAGGGTCATTCTGTCAGCGAAGGGTATTTGGTGAGCGGCCTGCTCATTCCGCTGACGATGCCCGTGACGGTGCCGTTATGGATGGTAGCACTGGGTGCTGTTTTCTGCACACTGATAGGCAAGGAGATCTTCGGGGGTACGGGTATGAATTTCATGAATCCGGCGTTGCTGGCCCGCGCGTTTTTGTTTTTTGCCTTCCCGGCCTACATGTCGGGTGATATCTGGACTGACCTGTCGCCGGAGGCTGGCCGCGCATTGGTGGACGGCTATTCGGGTGCTACGAACTTAGTAACGTTTGATGAAAACTTCCGCAACCTGCCATCGCCATCGGACATGTTTTGGGGCTTTGAGCAGGGTTCTATTGGCGAGACGAGCGTAGCCGCCTGCTTAATTGGCGCGCTTATCCTGGTGGGCACAGGCGTGGGCAGCTGGCGCATCATGCTGTCGTGCGTATTGGGCGCCCTCTTCATGGGCTACCTGTTCAACCTGCTGGCGCCGGCCAGCATGCCCAACCACGCCATGCACACTCCAGGCTATTATCACCTGCTAATGGGCAGCTTCGCCTTCGGCACCGTGTACATGGCTACTGATCCGGTAAGTGCAGCCCATACGGAAAAAGGCAAATGGTATTACGGTTTCTTCATCGGCGCCCTGACGGTCATCCTGCGGGTATTTAACCCGGCCTATCCGGAAGCCGTTATGTTGAGCATCCTGCTTATGAACGTCTTTGCCCCGGTGATTGACCATTTGGTCGTCGAACAACACATCAAAAGCAGACTTAAAAAAAGCAAATTGAGCCGTGCATAGCAACCGATATACCTTAATGTATGCCGCCGCCATTTCGGTGCTGACGGCGATTATCCTGGCTTTTTTGTCGGAAAGCCTCAAGCCTGCCCAACAGGCCAACATTGCATTGGATAAGCAAATCAACATCTTGCGTTCGGTGCACATCTCGAATGCCACCCCTCAGCAGGTGCAGGATATTTTCCAAAAGCGCGTCCAAAAAGTGGTGGTCAACAGCAAAGGCGAGGAGCTGGCGGGCCAGGACCCCGACGCCATCGTGCTCAAAGACGAGGTGAATAAACCTGCTGTTGAGCGAAAACTGCCACTGTACATTTACACCGGCGACAACGGACGCAAGTACTACATCATTCCGACTTATGGCGTCGGTCTGTGGGGGCCCATCTGGGGGTATGTGGCATTGGAAGATGACTTTAATACGGTTTATGGCGCCACTTTTGATCACAAAGGCGAAACGCCGGGTCTGGGGGCTGAGATTGCCGATGCAGAATTTCAGGCACAATTTCCGGGTAAGAAAATCATGTCTGAAAACAACACTTTCGTCTCTGTGCGCGTCGTCAAGCCCACCGATCCGACCGACTACGGCGCCGAACATCGCGTGGACGGCATTTCCGGTGGCACCATCACCTCACGCGGGACCGACGCCATGCTGAAGAACTGCATCGAACCATACCTGACGTACTTCGAAAAACAAAAACAAACGCCTCCTTCAGGCGGAAAGTAAACCGTAACAGCAGTATCAAAACTACTCTGGCTATCATATAAAACATATTGAAATCATGGCAGTAGAAACCGCTCCCGCTCCTGTTGTCGAGAAAAAGAAAGAACCTCTTTTCTCGAAAAAGAATATTCGTACGTTGCGCGACCCGTTGGACGACAACAACCCCATCACCGTGCAAGTGTTGGGTATTTGCTCGGCGCTGGCCGTTACAGTGCAGGTCAAACCTGCTTTGATCATGGCTTTAGGGGTAATCTTCGTTACAGCATTCTCTAACCTGATTATTTCGCTGTTACGCCATTCCATCCCAACGCGCGTGCGCATCATCGTGCAGCTCATCGTCATTGCGACGCTGGTTACCATTGTAGACCAGGTGCTCAAGGCTTACATGTTTGATGTCAGCAAAAAGCTGTCGGTGTTTGTGGGCCTCATCATTACCAACTGCATCGTCATGGGACGTTTAGAAGCTTTCGCCTTAGCCAATAAGCCCTGGCCTTCGTTTTTGGACGGCATTGGCAATGGCGTGGGTTACGGCATTATCCTCGTGGTGGTGGCTGTGTTCCGGGAGTTATTTGGCTCGGGTACGCTTCTGGGCTACCAAGTGGTGCCGCAGTGGGCCTACGACATGGGCTACGTCAACAATGGCCTGATGATGCTGCCGCCGGCTGCCCTGTTCATCATCGGCATTTATATCTGGGTGCAACGCAGTTGGAACAAAAAACTCATCAACGTCTCCTAAATGACATAGGCTATGGAACATCTGCTCAATCTTCTGATAAAAGCCATCTTCGTGGAGAACGTCATCTTCGCGTTTTTCCTCGGGATGTGCTCCTTCTTAGCCGTTTCTAAAAAAATCAAGACGGCTTTTGGCTTAGGGCTGGCAGTTATCTTTGTTATGATCCTGACCACGCCGCTCAACTACCTCATCCTGACGTACATGCTCAAAGAAGGTGCCCTTGCATGGATACATCCTTCGCTGGCCAACGTGGATCTGACCTTTCTGGCGTTCATCCTATTTATCTCTACAATCGCAGGCGCTGTGCAAATTGTGGAAATGGCCGTAGAGAAGTTTACGCCAGCGCTTTACAACTCGCTGGGCATTTTTCTGCCGCTTATTACGGTGAACTGCTCCATCCTGGGCACTTCGCTGTTTATGCAAGAGCGCGAGTATAATTTCGTGGAGACAGTGGTGTTTTCCTTAGGTGCGGGTATTGGCTTCTTCTTAGCCATCGTCTTGCTGGCGGCCATTCGCGAGCGGCTGCGCTATGCCAACATTCCAGCGCCGCTGCAAGGGCTGGGTATTGCCATGATCATCACGGGTCTGATGGGCATGGCCTTTTTGAGTTTCTCCGGCATTCAACTTTGAAAATCAAACAGCATGCTTCCTGTAATTGTATCCAGTCTGGCGGTCTTCATTGTGGTCATTTTATTTCTGACTTATTTCATCCTGACGGCCAAAGACCGCCTGTTGCCGCAAGGCGAAGTGAGCATCATCATCAATGGCGACCGCGAGCATCCGCTGCGCGTTAAGCCCGGCGGCACCTTGCTTTCTACTTTAGCCGCGAACAACATCTTCCTGGCTTCTGCCTGCGGTGGCGGCGGCACCTGCGCCATGTGTACCTGCCGGGTCTTCTCTGGCGGCGGCGAGGTATTGCCTACCGAGACAAACCACCTCAACCGCGCGCAAGTACGCGACCACATGCGCCTGTCGTGCCAGGTCAAGGTGAAAGAAGACATGGAAATCGGCGTGCCCGAAGAGGTCTTCGGCGTGAAAAAATGGGAATGTGAAGTCGTCTCCAACGATAACGTCTCCACTTACATCAAAGAATTTGTGGTAAAATTGCCCGAAGGCGAGAACCTCAAATTCCGCTCGGGCGACTACATCCAAATCTATGTGCCCGAAACGACTATCAACTTTAAAACCGACCTCTACAACATCCCGGAGAAGTTCCGCGACGACTACGATAAGTATAAAATTTGGGACTTAAAGGCCGTTATCGAAGAGCCGATCTTCCGTGCCTATTCTATGGCCAACCACCCCGCGGAAGGCAACATTATCATGCTTAACGTCCGCATTGCCACACCACCATGGGATAGGGCCAAAGGCGCCTTTGCCGAAGTGCCTCCAGGTCTCTGCTCGTCGTACATCTTCTCGCGCAAACCCGGCGATAAGGTAACCATCAGCGGCCCCTATGGCGAGTTCCACATCAAGTACACCGACCGCGAAATGGTCTACATCGGCGGTGGCGCCGGCATGGCTCCGCTACGCTCCCACATCTTCCACCTGTTCCACACGCTGAAAACAAACCGAAAGGTATCTTACTGGTACGGCGCACGCAGCCTGCGCGAAATCTTTTACGAGGAAGACTTCCGCGCTATCGAACGCGAGTTCCCGAACTTCCGCTTCGAGATCGCACTCTCCGAACCACTGCCCGAAGACAACTGGACAGGCTATACAGGCTTCATCCACCAGGTGGTGTTCGACCAGTACTTGAAGAACCACCCCGAGCCCGAAGAGATCGAGTATTACCTCTGCGGCCCACCGCTCATGCTCGCCGCCGTGCAAAAAATGCTCGACAACTTGGGTGTACCCAAGGAAATGATTGCCTTTGATGATTTTGGCAGCTAATGCCCCCATTCCATACCCTCAGAGGCGGCGCGAAACAACTAAGTTTCGAGTCGCCTCTGTTTTTTGGTATTGCCATAAAGACGCAAAGAAATTGCATGGAAAAAGCACCACCCGCATTTTTCATTTTACATTTCCCATTTTTCATTTTCCATTTTTCATTTTCCATGAAACTTCCTCACAGGCTTCCGCTCGTATTGGCCACTCTTATCCTATTCGCCTGTCAGGCGCCTCAGCGGCGCTACACGCACTTAGAAGGGCAGGCGCAGGGTACGACCTTTCATATTGTGTATGCCGATCCGCAGGGTCGCAATTTCTCCGCTTCGGTGGATAGCCTTTTTCGGGTCATTGACCGGAGCATGTCGCTATGGGACAGCACTTCCACCATTCGCCGCCTCAACCGCAACGAGGCCGATGTGGTAGTGGATGAGCATTTCGCGGCCGTCTTCGAACGCTCCCAACAATTGGCCCAGGCGACCGAAGGGGTGTTCGACATCACTGTTGGCCCTTTAGTGCGCGCCTGGGGCTTCAGCTATAAAAAGGGCCTGCCGCCCCCTGACTCCGCTCAGGTGGACAGCCTGCGCCAGATAGTGGGCTACTCTAAGGTACGCCTCGCCAACGGCCGGCTCCAAAAAGACGATCCACGCATCGAGTTGGATATGAACGCCATCGCCCAGGGCTATACCGTTGACCTTTTGGCCGACTTTCTGAAAAAGCAAGGCATCGAAAACTACATGGTTGAGGTGGGCGGCGAAGTGCGCACTGCCGGCGTCAACGAAAGCGGCGAGACCTGGCGTATCGGCATTGACAAGCCTACCTCTAACCCAGACGACGGCAAAAAGCGCGCGCTGCAAACAGTCATCCCGATAAGCAACAAAGCGATGGCCACTTCCGGCAGCTACCGAAAATTCATCGAGCGCGACGGCAAGAAATTCAGCCATGCGATTGACCCACGCACCGGCTACCCCGTCAGCCATCAGCTGCTGAGCGTAACCGTCATAGCCGACGATTGCACTACCGCCGATGCTTACGCTACCGCCTTCCTCGTCATGGGCTTAGAAAAAGCCGTAACCATGGCAAAGAAAGCCGGTTTGCAGATGTTCGCCATTTATGCCGATGAAAAGGGCGAAATGAAGACCTATGCGTCCTCAAACATAGCGGTGCAATAATCGGCATCACCGGACTTTTAGTGCGCGCACAGCCGTCCCTGCTGGCGTAGTCAATCGGACGTAGTAAAGGCCAAGCGCCAGCCCATCGAGCGGCAGGCGTTCATCGAAGATTTGTCCTTCGCCGCGTTGCTGGTAACAGATGCGCCCAGCAGTATCTACCAATTCCCATGCGAGGGCGGCGGGTTGCTTCAGCCGTACGTACAGGCGCGCGCTGGCGGAAGCGGGGTTGGGCGACAGGGCAAAGGTTTCTACGTCGGCAGGGTCTGCTGTTGAGACGATGCCCGTAACCTGCCGACCGGGTTCGTAGCGGCACTGGTTGGGCGATGTGAGCAGGCAAGAGTAGTACCCGTCTTGCACGGGCGTGTACGTAGGCGAGGTAGCGCCCGGTATGGCTACGCCGTTGCGTTTCCACTGGTACGCCGTCCAGCCTCCGAGGGAGACGCTCAGGACGCCGTCATTGAACACCACTTCGAGGCCAGTAGGGGGCGTTTCTGCAGGTGTCAACACGAGGGTGTCGCGTCGGAGGCAGCCGAGCGAGTCTCTGGCCTCGACGGCGTAAATGCCGGGCGGCAAGCCGGTGCGCGTCGAGTCGGTGGCGCCACTGCCCGCCCAGGCGAAAGAATAAGGCGCCCGGCCGCCACTGATGCGGGCCACCACGCTGCCGTTGGATGAGTCGAAGCAAGCGGGCTGCTTCAGCGTCTGGAGGCTTACCCGGAAGCCCGAGCAGCGTTCGACAATGCGATAGACCGTGCCCTGACTCAGGGCCGCCACGTAAAGTTCACCGTTGCGGTCTTCGCCGAAGGTACTGATCTGGGTGGGCGTGAAGACCCCCAGGACGGCCGTAACAAAGCTGTCGGGCGCGACCTGTCGGGTAGCCCACCAGCGCCCGCTGACATAATCGGCAAAGAGGTAGTAGCCATACAGGTCAGGGTGCTGGCTGCCGCGATACACAAAGCCGCCCGTAACGGAACGGCCTAGACCCGGATTGGCATACTCAAATACGGGCGGTGCATAGGCAGAGGCGGGCTGGCAGCCGCTTGTGTTGAAGGGCGCCGTGCCCTCGTAGCAGCGCCAGCCGTAGTTGCGGCCACCAACGCCGGGGCGTTCAAAATTGATCTCCTCGCGCGCGTTTTGGCCCACGTCGCCGGCCCAGAAGTCGCCCGTGAGGCGGTCAAAAGAGAAGCGCCAGTGGTTGCGCCAGCCCCACGACCAGATTTCCGGCCGGAAGGCCGTGTTGCCCACAAAGGGGTTGTCGGGCGGGATGCCGTAGGGCTGCCCGGATGGAGCATTGCGCACGTCAATGCGCAAGGTTTTGCCCAACAGCGAGGCTGGATTTTGCGCATAGTTCTGCGGGTCGCCGCCCGAACCGCCGTCGCCCAGACCGATGTACAGGTAGCCGTCGGGGCCAAACTTGATGCAGCCACCGTTGTGGTTGTTGTAGGGCTGCGTCTGCGTCAGCAAGATTTGCTCGCTGTTCGCATCGGCCCGGTTCGGATTGGCCGACGACACGGAGAAGCGCGATATCACCGTGGCGCCGTCTGTTTGGCGGGTATAGTTGACATAGAAATGTCTGCTTTGCGCGTAGTCCGGCGCAAAGGCCAGCCCCAGCAGCCCTTGCTCGTTGGCTGTAGAGCGCACGCGCGCAATGATGTTGAGAAACGTGTCTAAGCGGTTGCCGGCGCTGTCTAAGACCCAAATGATGCCGCGCTGTTCTACCACGAATAGCCGGCTATCGCCGCAGTGCGCAATGTCTAAAGGGCGGTTGAAGCCCGATGCCCACAACCGCAACTCGATTTTGGGCTGAGCGCACACCGAGAGCGCTCCGAGAACGAAGGACAGGAGGACAGGAAGATGTTTTGCCATGGAAATGCGATGAATGTAGTAAGAACGAATGCTACTAAGACGCCTTTGGGATGCTGTTTGCGTCCTGACTATGCGTACAACGCGGCGAACGGGCGGGCGGTTGCACGCACAGGCTAAGGCGTCTGAGAAGGCGCTTATTTTTGGGTGTAGCGCTTTGCCCATTCCAACATTTCAGCCACGACGTGCAGGACGCTCTCGCGAGCGCGGTAGCTGTGGCTTTCGCAGGGCAACATCACTAAGCGGGCCGTGCCGCCATTGCCTTTGATGGCCTGAAAGAGGCGCTCAGATTGTATAGGGAATGTACCCGAATTGTTGTCCGCTTCGCCGTGGATGAGTAAAATGGGTTCGTTGATGCGGTGTGCGTATGCAAATGGCGATACGCGCATGTAGACCTCTGGCGCTTCCCAAAACGAGCGGCGTTCACTCTGGAAGCCGAAGGGCGTCAGGGTGCGGTTGTAGGCGCCCGAGCGCGCAATGCCGTAGGCATAGTCATCGGAGTGCGCCAGCAGCGTTGCCGTCATGAAGGCGCCGTACGAGTGGCCGCCCACACCTACGCGGCGGCGGTCAATGATGCCCAGCGAGTCTAAGAAGTCAATAGCGGCGCGGCCCGAGGCGACGGTTTGCTCTACGAATGTATTGTTCATCGTTTCCGGGTCGCCCACAATGGGCATGGTAGCGTTCATAAGCACGGCATGGCCCTGCGTCAGGAGGAACAGCGGCGAAGCATCGCGGAAGTAGGTAAACGTGTTTTCGGAGCCGCGCACCTGGCCTGCTGTGGCGGCATCGGAGTACTCGATGGGATAGGCCCAAATAAACAGCGGCAGCCGTTGGCCGGGCGTGTAATCAGGTGGCAGGTAGAGGGTGCCCGAGAGCGGCGTTCCGTCGTTGCGCTGGTATTTGATTAAGCGTTTCTCGGCGCGCGTCAGGTGCGGCGCCGGATCGGTAAAGGCGGTGAGCGCCTTGCGCGTCTGGTTTTTCAGGTCCACTAAATAAAAGTTGGGCGGTTCTGTCTTGCTTTGGTAGCGCGTAACAATGCGCTGGGTGTTTTTGTGCTCGAACATGACGAACTCCTCGAAAGCGCCCTCGGGGCAAGTGTAGAGGGTTTGTCGTTGGCCCGTTTTCAGGTTTATCCTATCTAAGCGCGGGTAATCGCCTTTGGGCGAGGCGCCGCGGGCAGTGAAATAGGCCCAGTCGCCGTCCTGGCGCAAGACGCGGTGGCCGTTGGGCAGGCGCGTGTAAAGCGGAGTGCCGGGGTCGTTGTAGTCATCGCGAATGCTTCGGTCGAATAGGACGGTTTTTTCTTGCGGTTTGACGAGGTGGATGCGGTACGTCGTTGTCCAGCGGCGGTCGCGGTCGTATTCGGTCAGTAGGACGACGTCCGTCTCAGCGGTCCAGTCAATGCTGCTTAAGCGATGGCGTGTTTTCAGAACGGAGACAGGCGGTGCGGTAAAGGGCGCGTCCATACGGAAGAGTTCGTCGCGATATTCGGCCTTGCGCACAGGGTCTCCGCCGTCTAATGCTTCCACCCACAGCAGGCGGGCAGGGTGTAGGCTTTGCCAGCGAAAATTGCGCGGACCCGTAACAACGCCCTGGCGCGGTGTGTCGTCGCTGACGGGCCGGTTGTCCACCTCGCGGACGAGCTGGCCGTTGGCGTCGCGGATTTCTGTGCGACGCGAAAAGTCTTCGTAGGGCACGCGATACGAGAACGGCTTTTGCAGGGTGGTTACCAACAGGTACTTTTCGTCGGGCGACCACTCGGCATCCACATAGAGGTCGGGCAGGCACAGTTGATGCACCTGGCTGGTGCTGCTGCGAATGACGGCAATTTGGCTGGTGGCATAGTACTCAAAGAGGCGCTCATCGTCAGCGTTTTGCAGCAGGTCCTGATGGGTGCGCACCTGAGCGAGTTTGCCTGGCGTTGTTTCCTCAATAATAGGCCCTGTTGGCACAGGTGAGGGCTTGGGCGCTGGGGCTCGATAGGCAGGCACGACCTTGACCAGCAGCCGGTCGCTGTCGTGCATCCATTCGAAGGCTGGGCCAAGCACGTCGTTGAGCATCATATTGCCTGCTCGCACGCATTCACCCGTCCAGGCCTCAGCCACCCACAATTCGACCCCCATTGGCCCGCGAATACCAAAGGCAATTTTACGCCCATCAGGCGACCAGAGCGGCATACCTGCCAGCGAACCATGCACCGGCAACTTGATGCGCACCGGCGCTTCCTGCCACAGCCAGCGCACCCACAGGCCCGTGTACTCCGTGGTCAACTGACGACAATTGAGCGCCGTATCTACGCGCACGCCCGCCAGCCGTGCAAATGGGCGCGCCAACAGCGCAAGCGCCGGATTAGGGTTGTACTCAACCATCAAAATGGCCTCGTGCGTCGGGCTGATGCTCGTCAGCGGCGGCGCCGGCGCCAGCATCACCGAGGCAACCTCTGCCGGCGGTTGTTTATAGGTGTTGTTTTGGGAAAAGAGCGGGCTAAAGCCCAAAAACAGTAACAACAAAGTTGTCTCGGCGTACATGAGTCGGTTAGCGCGTGTTTTTAAAACCACAAACCCTGCAAATATCTCTGCTTTCCTCGCTTCCACGCGCCGGGGCATTTTATGGCCCCTGGGCAACAGACCCTGAGGGCACGCTCTTTTCACCACCTGTGGTGCCCATGAGCAGTCTTCGGGTTTTCACTCATTCAGCCCCCAGTCGTATTCCATAAAAACTACTGCTGCCGTCGGAGCCACAGTTACGCCAGCGTACCGACTCAGGAAGGCGCGCAGGTCGCCAAAGTCGTCGGCATACCAGTCGAAAATCTTGCTCACCTCGGCGCGCGCCGGGCCGATGCGGTTGAAGCGCTCGTTGCGGATGAATTTGCGCGTGCGTTCCTCCAGCGTGCGCTCTAAGTTATCGGCAGTATAGGCGCGGTTGTGCAAGGGCGGGCACGAGCGCGCCGCGCAATTGATGGCAAAATGGATGCGCGCATCGCCAAACTGCGGGCGCAGGATGCCGTTTTCGATGTCGTTGAGGCTGTACTTCTTGCCGCCAATTTCGATGCGTTTTACGTCCCAGGTCTTGCCGCCGTCGAGTTGGGTGATGCTTTTCAGCGGATAATGCTCGACGATGAGGGCCACCGTGAAGGCGTTGTAGGCGTTGATCCAGTAGGCCATTTTATCGGCGCGGCTCCACCCGGCGGCGGGCGGGCTTTGGGCCAGCGCGTTGAGGTAAGCGTTCAGCTCCGCCCGCTCGGTGGCAAAGCCCTTGTAATTGACGCGCCCCTCCGCGCTGACGTGACGGCGCAGCAGCGCATCCCAGGGCGCGTGAAGGGCATTGCGGTCGGCGCGCTGAAACGCCAGAAGACCGCCGAGGAGCATTCCAAAAATAAGCATTCGTCTCATGGCCTTATCTACGACGCCTGCGATGCCGCGGTTCTGCCGCTAACGAGACAGGCATTTATTTTTTGTGCGAGCCTTTTTTCATCCGCCGCTCCATGTCTTTGGGGAACAGGCCCGACTTGGTGCGGCCTTTGGCTTTCTTGATGTTGCCCTTGCTGTCCACCGGCGCGCGCAGGCTTTCCGTGGCCGGGCAGCCCGATTTGCGGCCACAGGCCGGCAGGGCAGTCATGCCTCCAAAGGCAAGGGCGACGACACATAGCCCCACGAGCGCGCGCCGCAGGGGCAGGGCATTTCGGAAATAGGTTCGTATATTCATAAAACAGCGTGTTTCAGCGAGATTAAGCAGACCTGGCTGGGCGATTTTTTCTATGGAAAATAAAATTTTTCAAGCAAAAATAAGCCGTCTCGGGAGCTGTCGCGGGTCTTTCCCAAAAGGCGCTTCCGAAGGCGCTGCTGTATAGGTCGAGCGCTGCCCGGCGCCTTTCAAAAGCGAAGCCTGATAGGAACGTTTCATCCCCGTTTTTGTGATGCGCCCTGGCGCAGGGGTTGTTCGGCGGGCGCTACCCGACCAAACGCCGTACTTTTCCGCCCGGAAAATGACGTGGCGACATCGAACACGGTTCAGCATAGGAATGAGCGCGCTGCTCTGGTTGTGCGCCGCCGCCCTTACTGCTCAGACGGCGGCTGACTCGCTGGCTCGCCTGCTGCAGCGCGCGCCCGCAGATACCAACCGCGTGTTATTGCTTGTAGACTACGCCTGGGAAATCAATGAAACACAGCCCCACCAGGCCGAACGCTCGCTGCGCGAGGCCATTGCCCTGGCCCAGCGCCTCGGCTACCTGCGCGGCGAGGCCAAAGCCTGGAATGGCTTAGGCGTGCTGGAAGAAATCCGACAAAACAAAAATGCCGCCCAACAGCACTACCTCAAGGCCCTGCAGCTTCGCCAGCAACTGGGCGACAAGGCCGAAATTGCCAGCTCCCTCAACAACCTTGGCGTCCTGTACGAAAACTTCGGCCAGCCCGATAGCGCCCTGGCTTACCACAAACAAAGCCTTGCCATCCTCGAAACCCTCCGCGATACCCTGCGCATCGCCCGCGCCCGCTTCAACATTGCCGCCGTCCTGCAAGAGTCGGGTGACTACACCGAAGCCCGAAGCCAACTCTATGAAGCCCGAGCCATTCTCGAACAAATCGGCGACCGCGACGGCATGGCCAAAGTCTATGCCCAACTCGGACACATCTACTTAGAACTCGACCGCTATCGCGAAGCCCTGCGCTGGTACCGACAGGCCCTCGACCTGCGCCAACAACTCGGCGAACCGCAAGGCTTAGCCATGGCCCTGAGCGACTACGCCAACGCCTTAGACGAATACCAGGCGCGCGGAACCGACTCCCTGACCGACGTCTTCGCCCTCTTGGAACGCCCCACCCCTCGCCGCACCGCCGAAACGCAAAGCGCCGACACTGTGCTCCACTACTACCAGCGCGCCCTGCAACTCTGGAACCAGTTGGACAACGCCGCCGGCAAAGCACAGGTCTTCACCAACATGGCCGACGTCTATAAGCGACTGGGCCAGTACGCCACCGGCCTGGCCCTCCTCCAACAGGCCGAAGCCATCGCCCTCGACTTAGAAGACCCACTGCTGCTCATGGAAATCTACAATGTCCAGAGCGATATCTACGACCGCATGGGCCAGCACGCCCGCTCGTTAGGATACGTGAAAAAGTACTACGCCCTGGCGCGCGAAACCAAAAATCAGAAGTTCGTCCAGAGCGCGCTCAAAGACTTCTCAGAAGTTTATTCGGCTATGGGCGACTACGCGCGCGCTTACGCTTACCGCGTCAAGTACGACGAATTCCGCTACGCCCGCCTGCGCGAAAAGGAGCGCTCCGACTTCGCTCGCAAGGAAGTGCTCTACGAAGCCGAACGCCGCGAACGCCTGCTCAAAGAGCAGGAAACCGCCCTTAAATTACAGGCCGCTGAGTTGGCCCGCTCGCGTCTGGAACTCTACGCCTCCTTAGCCGGCGTCATCGCCCTGCTCGTGCTGGCCGCCCTGCTGTACAGCCGCAACCGCCTGCGCGCCCGCACCAACCGCGAGTTGGCCGCTAAAAACGCCGTCATCGAACGCGAACGCCAGCGCGCCGATGACCTGCTGACCAACATCCTGCCCGCCGCCACCGCCGCCGAACTCAAAGCCCACAACCGCGTGAAACCCGTCCGATACGACTCCGTAACGGTCATGTTCACCGACTTTAAGGGCTTCACCCTCATCGCCGAAAACCTGCCCTCCGAAGTCCTCATCGCCGAATTGGACGAGTGCTTTACTCTCTTCGACGACATCGTGCGCCAACACGGCTTAGAAAAGATCAAAACCATCGGCGACGCCTACATGTGCGCCGGCGGCCTGCCCTTGCCCAACGACACCCACCCGGCCGACGTGGTGCGCGCCGCCATTGCCATGCAATGCCAGCTGCAGGCCCTCATGGCCCGCAAAAAAGCAGAGGGCAAACCCGTCTTCGAGATGCGCATCGGCATCCACACCGGCCCCGTCGTCGCGGGCGTCGTGGGCCGGCACAAATTTGCCTACGACATCTGGGGCGACACCGTCAACACCGCCGCCCGATTGGAGCAGACGAGCGAACCGGGCAAAATCAACATTTCCGAAACCACTTACCAGGCCGTCAAAGACCTGCTCCCCTGCACCTACCGCGGGCGCCTGAGCGCCAAAAACAAGGGCGAGGTGGCCATGTACTTTGTGGAATATACGTGCGACGAACCCTGACGCCGGCGTACCGCCCCGTGGGCGCCGTCAACCCGCCTGTGGGTGTGTCCACACCTGCACTACATCATCGCCCAGGCGGTAGGTTTCGCGCAGCAGGGCGCCCACTGGGATGCGCGGCGCTTCCACGCCGGCGTGGAGGTGGTGTGGGCTTTGCAGCAGGCGAATTTCATCCCAGCAGTCCAGTTCGATAAACTGGCCCAGCACGTCGGCGCCGCCCTCGACAAGGAGGATGCCCTTTTCGGCCTCACGCAGTTTTTCCAACAAGAACGAAACCCACCATCGGCGGCCGTTCTCTTCGCGAGGAGGTATGGGCCAGAAGTGCGTGTTTCTCCACTGTCCAGGTCGTTCAGGCCCCAAAATCCAGGTGGGCGTGCGGTCGTCGAGCAGGCGCGCCGAGAGCGGGAGTTTGCCGTCAAAGTCTAAGGCGATGCGCAGCGGCGAAGGGCCGAAGTACAGGCGGTTGCCCAGATGCGGATTGTCCACCAAGGCTGTGCGCGTGCCCACTAAGATAGCGTCGGCCTCAGCGCGCCAGCGGTGCGTCAGGCGCTGAGCCAGGGGGCCGGTGATGGGCGTGCGTTCGCCGGCTCTGCCCAGAAGGCCGTCCGCAGTCTGGGCCCATTTCAGCACGATGTGCGGGCGTCGCTGTCGGATGCAGGTGAAAAACGCGCGGTTGAGGTAGCGGCCTTCGGCCTCCAGCACGCCCGTGTGCACGCGCACACCGGCAGCGCGCAGGCGGGCAATGCTTTTGCCGGCCACCAACGGGTTAGGGTCGGTGTTGGCGATCACCACCTCGGGAATGCCTTCGCGCAGGATGAGGTCCACGCACGGCGGCGTCTTGCCGTAATGAGCACACGGCTCCAGAGAGCAGTACAGCGTGGCCTGCCGGAGGAGGTGGTGCTCCAAAGGCGCCACATTGGCTATGGCATTCACCTCAGCGTGCGCTTCACCGTAGCGCTGATGCCAGCCTTCGCCGAGAATGCGCCCTTTGTACACCAGCAGGGCGCCTACCATCGGATTGGGCGAGACCTGACCCGCGCCCAGCCGCGCTAAGGCAAAACAGCGGCGCATGTAGTCTTCTGGCGTAGCCATATTTCATCAAAAACGAAGGATATTCGACCGACTTAATCGCCATCGAGCAGATTACCTAGGCCACCCAGAATGCTGCCCTCCTCGCGCCGCGCGCCGCGCCCATACTGCAGGATGCGCGAGGCCAATCGGCTCACCGGCAGCGACTGCAGCCATACCTTTCCCGGGCCGCGCAGCACGGCGTAGAAGAAGCCCTCGCCGCCAAAGAGCATGTTCTGGATGCCGCGCACCATCTGGATGTCGAAGTCCACCTCGTGGGTATAAGCTACGATGCAGCCTGTGTCAATGCGCAGCAACTCGCCCGGCGCCAGCGTGCGCTCTAAAATGTGGCCGCCCGCGTGCAGGAAGGCCATGCCGTCGCCCTCGAGCTTTTGCATGATAAAACCCTCGCCGCCAAAAAGGCCCGTGCCCAAACGGCGCTGCAAGGCAATGTCAATGGCCACGCCTTTGGCTGCGCACAAAAAGGCGTCCTTCTGGCAGATAACGCGCCCGCCCAATTCCGACAGGTTCAGCGGCACAATCTTGCCCGCATACGGAGCGGCAAACGTTACGCGGCGCTTGCCCGTGGAGGTGTTGGTAAACGCCGCCAGGAAGAGACTCTCACCCGTCAGCACGCGCTTGCCCACCGACAATAACTTGCCCCAAATCCCTTGCTGACGGCCATCGCCCATGACAGTATCCATCTGGATGCCGTCATCCATAAACATGAAACTGCCCGTTTCGGCCAACACGGTCTCCTGCGGGTCTAATTCGATTTCGACGCATTGCATCTCTTCACCGTAGATGCGATAATCTACTTCGTGTGTAAATGGCATAATCTGTGGTTTTTGTATTTGCTATAAAATGATTTTGCGCTGACTCAACCAGCCCGCTAATGCCAGCGCCGCCGCTGCCGAGAGCGCAGCGGCGTAAAGCGGCACGGTAATGTCGTCTTCCAAATTGAGCGGTGAAACGTCCTCGTGGTACAGGTATTGCGCCACCACCTGGACGGCATTGTTGGCAAAATGCGCCGCCACTGGGACCCAAAAGTTCCGAAAACGCCAGTAGAGCCAGCCCAGCATGACACCCAATAACATACGCGGGAGAAAGCCCTCAAACTGGAAATGGGCAAAGCTGAACACGGCGCCGGACAGTGCGATGGCCCATTCCGGCGAACGCACGAGGCGCAGGAGCTGCTGCTGCACCACGCCGCGAAAAACCAGCTCTTCGCCGATAGCCGGAATGAGGGCGACCAGCGTCAGATTGGCCGCCAGTTCCCAGCCGTCGTTCATTTGCAGGAGGCCCTTGAGCATTTCATTCGCCTGCTCCTCGGCCTGGCGCAGCGCCTCTGGTATGGGCAATTCGCGGTTGAGTTGATAGACATACAACACCAGCGGGATGGACAGCACCATCAGCCACACGCCGCCCCAGACGGCAACAGCCGGAGGCGCCTGACGCGCCTGCAGATAATCCAGCCCTCGCTTTGCAGGCGGATAGAAAAGCCGCACCACTACCCACCCGGCCAGCACAAACGTCAGCAGGTGGCTCAAGGCCAGAAAGGCACGCATCTGCCACCGCTCCGCCGCTGAAGCATCGGCGCGCAGGCCGTTGTAAATCAGGCTGCTATCCCAGCCGATGGCCGAGGCCAGCCCCTGGTAAAGCAATGCGCCCACGGCGCCCAGCATCAGCGCAGCCAGCAGCTGAACGCTCAAAATAAGAAAGGGGGAATGCTCTTCGGAGAATACCCGTGCAGGCGCTTCTGCAGGTTGCTCCTGCTCCGGCGATCGTTGCTCTTCGTCCATAGGCGCTATCCGGCGGTGGTGTCCAATAAAACCGGCCAAACAGGCCGCGGTTTTACTTTTGGCCCGAAAAATACGACGCCGCTATGACTCGCCTGTCTGTCAACATCAACAAAGTCGCTCTGTTGCGCAACGCGCGCGGCGGCAACCTGCCCGACCTCATCCAATTCGCTCGCGATTGCGAGGCCTACGGCGCCGAAGGCATCACCGTGCACCCGCGCCCCGACCAGCGCCACGTCCGTTACAGCGACATTCCCGCGCTGCGCGAGGTGGTAACTACCGAGTTCAATATCGAGGGCAATCCCACGCCTGAATTCCTCGAATTAGTCCTGGCCCATCCACCGCACCAGTGCACACTGGTGCCCGACGCAGCCCACCAGCTCACCAGCGACCACGGGTGGGATACCCTCGAACACGCGGATTTTTTGCGCGCCGTTATTGCCCGCCTGCACGACCGGGGCATCCGTGTCTCGCTGTTCGTGGACGCCGACCCGCGCATGGTCGAAGGCGCCCAGGCCGTCGGCGCCGACCGCGTGGAACTCTATACCGGCCCCTATGCCCACCAATTCCCTGACGACCCGGCTGCTGCCATCGCTCCTTACCTCGCTGCCGCCCAGGCGGCCCATCAATGCGGCTTGGGATTAAATGCCGGCCACGACCTTAACTTAGATAACCTGCCCTACTTCCGCCAGCACTGCCCGCACCTGCTGGAGGTCAGCATCGGACATGCGCTCATCAGCGACGCGCTCTACTTCGGCATTGCCAATACCATTCGGCTGTATCAAAAGGCGCTTCAGCCCAAAAAGTGAAACGCCCTTAAAAGGCGCTGTGTGGCTTACTTCCCTCGGAGGCAAAACTATTCCTTTTCTTTTTTCAATTTGCACAACGACACCCGCTGCAACGCCGCAGGCACACACGCAAATACTTCACGCTAACGCACCAGACCCGTTCTGGCCCAAAATCACAGGCTGCACGGAAACTCTATTCTAGCGCCAATTCCCATCAGCCCGTCAGCACTCGCACCAACAATACCGCTCCCGACACCAGCAGCGCCAGCCCTATGGCGCGCTGCAGACGCCTCAAATGCCGCGCTTGCAGCAGCATGCGCACCCGCTTGGCCGCATACGCCTTGAGCGTATCGGTCAGCATCAGTGCTCCCAGCATACCGCCAAAAAAGGCCAGCACCTCGGAGGGCGTCAGCTGGTTCGACACCACAAACGCGCTGGCCAAACCCAGCCAGAAGAATACAGTAAAAGGGTTCACCACATTGAGCAAAAAACCGCGCAGCGCATAGCCCGGATAGCCCCACTGCATCCAATTGTGCGCGACGCCGGGCGGCTCCGGGCCGTCCAGCACATCCAGCAACCGCTCGGCAGCGGTGTTTTGAGCCCCGGCAGCCGGAACCGGCTTCTTCATCAGCGTAACGCCGCCAAAAACCAGCAAGACCACGCTGCCTGTCACCCCCGCCCACAAGCGGAAGTGCGGCAGCTCCGTGATCCGCGTCAGCACATCCACCCAGCGATAGACGATGAGCATGTACATCAGATCGCTGACCCAAACGCCAAAGGCTAAGGCGAGGCCAGCGCGAAAGCCCCGATCCAGACTGGCCTCTACAATCGCAAACAGGAGCGGTCCCACGAGAAAGCTCAGTGAGAGGCCCAATAGTATCCCTTGCCAAAGCATGGCGCGAAGGTAGGGAGCAATGCCAAACGAACGGCGGCCTATCGTCCCAAATGGATGAGCAGCACGCTGATGTCGGCCGGGCTAACGCCCGAGATGCGGCTGGCCTGGCCCAAGGTGCGCGGCTTGTGTCGGCTCAGTTTGTCGCGCGCCTCAGCGCTGAGCGCTGCCAGCGCCGAATAGTCGAAGTCCGGGTGCAGGTGCAGGTCTTCCAGACGGCCCATTTTTTCCACCATTTCCTCTTCGCGGCGGATGTAGCCTTCGTATTTCATGTTGATTTCGGCCTGCTCGACGAATTCGGCCTCGAACGGGGCTAAGAAGTCGCGCACGAACGGCACGGCTTCGGCCAGTGTGCGGATGTCCACCTGCGGGCGCGCGAGGATGCCGAACAGTTTGACTTTTTGCGCAATCGGGCTGGAGTTTACGGAGGTCAGGTAGCCGTTGATCTGGTCGGGCGCCACGGCCGTTTCGCGGAAGAAGCGCTCGATATCGGCGGCGGCCTGTTGTTTGGCGCGCACGCGCTCCATGCGTTCGTCGGCGCCGCGCAGCCCTAAGCGATGGGCAATGGGCGTCAGGCGCAGGTCGGCGTTGTCTTGCCGCAGCAGGATGCGGTATTCGGCCCGGCTGGTAAACATGCGATAGGGCTCTTGCGTGCCTTTGTTGACCAAGTCGTCAATCAGCACGCCGATGTAGGCCTCTGAGCGCTTGAGCGTCAGCGGCTCGCGCTCTTGCACGGCCAGTGCGGCGTTGAGGCCGGCCACCAGGCCCTGGCATGCCGCCTCCTCGTAGCCGGTGGTGCCGTTGATCTGGCCGGCAAAAAAGAGGTTTTTGACCCGATGCGTCTCCAGCGTTGGCTGCAGCTGAGTGGGCGGAAAGTAGTCGTATTCAATGGCATAACCCGGGCGGAACATGCGCGCGTTTTCTAAACCCGGGATGAGGCGCAGCGCCTTGTACTGCACGTCTTCGGGCAACGACGAAGAAAAGCCGTTGAGGTAAATCTCGCACGTGTGGCGCCCTTCCGGCTCGATGAACAGCTGGTGGGCCGGCTTTTCGCTGAAGCGGTCAATCTTGTCCTCAATGCTGGGGCAATAGCGCGGCCCAACGCCCTGGATACGCCCATTAAACATAGGCGACTTGTCAAAGCCGCTGCGCAGCACCTCGTGGACGCGCTCGTTGGTGTAGGTAATGTAGCACGGCAGCTGGTCGGTCAGCGGCGGCGTGTCGGTGTAGGAGAATTTGCCGGGCGGGTCGTCGCCGGGCTGTATTTCCATGCGCGAATAGTCTAAGGTGCGCCCGTCGAGTCGCGGCGGCGTGCCCGTTTTCATGCGGCCCGCCTCAAAGCCCAATTCGATGAGCTGCTCTGTGATGCCGCGCGCAGCGCTCTCGCCAGCGCGCCCACCGCCGAATTGCTTTTCGCCGATGTGGATGATGCCGTTGAGAAACGTGCCGTTGGTCAGCACAACGCTCTTGCCGGGTATTTCCAGACCCAAACCCGTGCGCACGCCGCACACACGACCGCCCTTGACCACCAAGCCGGAAACCATCTCCTGCCAGAAGTCAATGTTGGGATGCGCCTCCAGCATCTGCCGCCACTTGGCGGCAAAAGCCATGCGGTCGCTCTGCGCGCGCGGGCTCCACATGGCCGGCCCTTTCGAGCGGTTGAGCATCCGAAACTGCACCATCGTGTGGTCGGTAACAATACCCGAATACCCGCACAGGGCATCCACTTCGCGCACAATCTGGCCCTTGGCCACCCCGCCCATGGCCGGGTTGCAACTCATCTGGCCAATGGTCTGCATGTTCATCGTGGCCAGCAGCACCCGGCAACCCAAATTCGCTGCCGCCACCGCCGCCTCGCAACCCGCATGGCCAGCGCCCACTACAATCACATCATACGTCGGAAACATAGCACTACAAACCTGCCGTCCCTGTCAGAATAAGAACGCTTTTTCATTGAGAAACAACCCAACGGCCATCTCGTGGCCAGGGTGCATAAAACCTATTATTCGTTTATGATTTCCACTTCGATATCCTCAAAAAGGCCGTTTTCAAAGCGGTTGACCTTGTTCGAGCGTCCCAGTAGTTTGACCTCGGGCAATTCGCCGTTGATTTTGCCGGAAATAAGGGCTTTGTTGCCCGTGGCTTTCCATTGCGTGATTTCCAGCGTGAAGTTAGGAAATGCTTTACCATTAACAAACCCAAAGAGCGTAGTGTTGCTCGGATTGCCATCCACAGCGCCAGAAAAGTTTACTTCCATGTCTTTGGCGGTGTATCTGGCGGGCGCTTCTTTAGGATAAAAAACCTGTATGGTCAGGATGCGATCGTCGGGCGCGTCCACGCAGGCAAATTGCAGCTGCAAACACGGCTTATCCACTAAGGGCGGAAAGCCCTTACGCAACAGCAGCGCGCCTTTGTAGGTTACCCTACCTCGAAACGGTTTGCCATCGAGCGTGGCCTTGAAGCGGGCGCTTTCGGCTGTTTTTTTGTCCGACTCTGCTTTAATAGCAGCCGTATTGGCCTGGAAGCCTGAGGGATACACCTTGAAGCCGCTTGTCAGGTAATCCTTGCCCGTAGAGGGATCTTCGGTGAATTTCAGCGTGAAACTGGCATACTCTCCGGCTTTGGCCTGACCCACTTCCTGATAATCCTGATTCGTAATCTTGACCACCGTAGCCGTGAACTTTCGGCCAGTGGGTGCGTAAATATCCAACTTTTCGCCCTTTTTGATGGCGCCCGACTGAATGCGGAGCAGGCCGACCCGCTCGTTGTCGGCATCGCCGAAGTACATGTCGCCGGTTTCGGCAGTGAACGTTTGCGCGACTGCGCAGCCGACCATTGCGAAAGAAAAGGCTACCGGTAGCAGTTGCTTTGCTGCGAACTGGACGGAACGGTACATGGGAAGGT
>JANWVR010000136.1 GCA_025056735.1 Saprospiraceae bacterium | reverse complement strand
AAATTTCGATACAGGCGCAGGCGCTGAGCGGGCAAATACGCCATACTGAAGCGGAACTATTCAAAATCGGTAGAAGGCTACCGGCATGTTGTCGTCGAAGGCACCGGTGAGCACCGGATTCTGGATGTTAGCGGTGTATTCGCGCACTCGGGCACGCACGTAGCTGTACAACTCGCGAACGGTGATAATGTTGTCGCCGTTGGCATTGGCTTCGCCTTTCATGCCGCGCAGCAGGTAATAGGTAAAGACTCCCTGGCGCAGGCCGTGGTCTTCCAGCGAGAGTTCTTCTGCTTTAGAGGACATGAGCAGAGCGATGCCGCCGCTTGACTCCTCGAAAGCCTCGTAGTAGCGGCTGAGCGACACGGGCGCCGGCCCTTTGGCGGCTAAGCCGTAGTTGAGCGTACCGCTATGGCAGGCGTCGGCGATGCACAGTTTGTGCTTGGCCTGGCTCTGCACCAAGATTTGTTTGATTTCCTCGTGGCGCAATTTATTATTGAAGCCATCGTAATCCACAGGCAGGAAACACCCTTCAAGGCCGTGGCCGCTAAAGAAGAAGAGGATGACATCATTCTTGTCGGCCTTGAGGAAGTACTGGCGCATGGCGCGCAGGATGTTTTCACGCGTGGCGTTTTCGTCCACGAGTACGACGATCTGGTCTTCGGGCAAGGCACCGCCTTCTGGGCTTCGGAGGAAGGAGTAGAAGCGGTAGGCGTCGTCGTCGGTGTAGCGCAGCGAAGGCATGGCGGTATAGCGGCCTACCCCGACCACTACGGCATAAATCTTGACACCACGAGTGGGTTCTACGCGCACCGGGTTGTTGGGCACGACCTCTTCAGAATTTAGCTCTTGCATGATGTGGCCGTTGACCCACAGAGCACCTGTGGCGCGCTTGCCCGAATAAAGTACGCCCTCTCCGTTGGGCGCGCCGTTGGCCCACTGCCCTTCGTAGCGGTCGCCGCTGGCATAGTAGCAGATGCCTTTGCCAAACGGAACGCCGTGTTGAAACTCACCTATCCAGCGCGAGCCGTCGGGGTAGTCGTAGTAGCCCGTCCCGGAGCGGCAGAAAGTGGTATTACAGTTGCGCAAGCCGGCAATATTGTTTTTACCGCTGTTGTTTGTTGCGTTGGATGCTGACGATGCGGTCGCCGTAGTGTTTGGAGAGGTATTGACCGGCGCAGTGCCGGAGGCTGTACGCGACTGTAATTTGCCAGCTACCCAAATGCCCTCATCGTACCGACCGTCTCGATACACCAACCGACCGAGGCCGTTCTTCTGATTCTCTTTCCAGCTGCCGGTGTAGTAGGCATTATCGGGGTAGTACATCGTGCCCTGGCCATCAAACTTGCCAAAGCGGAAATCGCCTTCGTAGCGCTCTTTGGAGGCAAAGTAATACGTACCTCGTCCGTGCGGCTGACCGGCCTGCCATTTGCCGACGTAGCGGTCGCCGTTTTTAAATAGATAGGTACCTGTGCCATTGAAGCAGTCGCCCTGGATACATTGGGCGGAAAGATTTTGGGACATGCCCAGCAGCAGGGCAAAAGGCGGGAGGATGAACAAGATAAGACCCTTCATAGGAGTGCGATTTTGGATGGATGGTTAAAACGAACATTAAAACGTAAGAAGGGTGCAAATACTGTTAAGCAAAGATTAAAGGCCATGCACCTGAGCCCAGGGGTGCGAAGGTCGTAAAAGCGTTTGAGCCGACACGTGTGCGGGAGACATTGTTGTTTTTCCGAATACTGTGCCAGATGCGCTACATACCGCGCAGCGCTGTACCTTTGCGGACGGATAAACGACACTTTTGGCATTGATAATCAAATTTTTAAATAAGCAGGCTATGCTTAAAAAAATTCTTTTTGTCGCATCTGCAATTGCGTTGTTTTCGGCATGTGGCCAACAATCTTCCTCATCGGGCAATGCTCAGGCGCTTGAAGTCGAGCAAAGTTTTGGCGCGCCTACCACTCCGGATGGAGCTATCCCTTATGCAGCCCTGCGCACCCAAATGGGCGATCGGGACTCCCTGCCCATCAAAGTGGTTGGCCGCGTGGGAGAGGTCTGCCAGAAGAAAGGCTGCTGGATGACCATCGTGGCCGAAAACACGGACATGCCCGAGATGCGCGTCACGTTCAAGGACTACGCCTTTTTCATGCCCAAAGATCTGGCAGGCAAGCGCGTGGTGATCGACGGGTTTGCCTACATTTCTGAGACGTCGGTAGAAGAGCTGCGTCACTACGCCGAGGATGCCGGCAAATCGCCCGATGAAATTGCAGGCATTACGGAGCCGCTGCGCGAGCTGGCCTTCGAGGCTGCCGGTGTGCTGGTGCTCAAAAATTGATCTGGCTTTGCGCTGAAAGGCTACGCACGTCCTTTTGGTCGCCTGTTTGGGCTTCCAAAAGGCGTGCTTAATACCGCATGTCGCGCACACCCGTAACGTAGTACATTTCTATCGGGGCCTTATTTTTGATGGAAACGAGGCCCCTTGGTTGCCATTCAAATTCGTATTTGGCCTTCCAGTACGTGCTCTCGCTGACGTTGACTCGCCCGGGTTCGCAGGCTTCCTCTACACGAGCAGCAGTGTTGACAGTGTCGCCCCAAATGTCGTAGGCAAATTTCTTTTCACCCACCACGCCGGCCACAACGGGGCCGGTGTGGATGCCCACGCGCGCCTCGAAGTAGGGAAGTCCCTGGTTCATGCGTTCCGCTTTGAGGTGTAGCAGAAAATCCTGGATTTGCAGAGCGGCCTTCACCATGTCGGAAGGGCTGGCGTTTTTGTCCGACAAGCCGCTGGCGCAGAAGTAAGCGTCGCCGATGGTTTTGATTTTTTCGATGCGATACTGCCCGATGATGCGATCGAACGTGGTAAAGCAGTAGTCCAGCTCTGCCACTAATTGCTCTGGTGTCAGTTTTTCGGCTACGCGAGTGAAGCCGATGAAGTCCACAAACATGACGGTAGCTTCGTCGTATTTGCGAGCTGCTACTTTGTTTTTGGTTTTCAGTTCCTGAGCAATGGCGGGTGGTAGGATATTAAGGAGCAGTTCGTCGCTGCGTTTTTGCTCGGCTTCGATGATCTGGTTTTTGGCGGCCAAGGCTTTGGCAGTGCGCTGTTTGCCCTGGTAGAGCAAGAAGAGTAGAGCAGCAATAATGAGGATAACGGCGGAGACGATGAGCAACAGGTTTCGGGCAGCATCCGACTTCTGGCGCTCTACTTCCAGCTGGGCAGCGATCGCCTTTTGCTTTTGAATCTCACGCTCTTGCTGAGCCTTGATCATAGAGTCGAGCATCTGGCTTTCGGTCATCGTTTTCAGCAGGCGGTTTTTAATGTTTTCTAAGGAGTCTGCCTGCCGCCGCGTTTGGGTAATCTCGGCCTCGCGCTTGCCTAATTCTTGCTGCGAGAGGGTCTGTACCTGCTGTATCTGCTGCTTGTAGGTCGTCTCTATCTCCTGGGTTTTACCCGATAGTTGGGCGATTTGCTCCTTAAGGCTTCGGTTTTCGGCTTCTAAAGCGGCAATTTGGGCCTCTAATCGGCGCGTAACGTCGCCGCCGGGAGCGCTTCTACCGGTGTTCTCTTGCAGGTAGCTGATCATTTCTTGGCTCCACTTGAGGGCTTCCTGAAAATTTTTTTGCTCTTTGCTAATGTTCATCAGCCGCTCAGCAGCCGCTAAGGCAACATCGCGATGGCCGTAGTTACGGGCGGTGTTCCAAGCATCGAGCAGGCGAGAGGAGGCCTCTGGGTACTTCTTTCGACGGTACTGGGCGTCGCCGCTGAGAAAAATAGCGTCGGAAGCCATGCGTTTTTCGCCCAGCTGGATGGCCAAATCGTAAGCCTGATACGCCATATCGGCTGCCTCAGCAAAGTTGCGCGCATTCGCCAACGCCTGAGCCAGGTCGTAGCTGATCTGCATGCGCTCGTTTTTTGTCTGCGCCTTGCGTAGGTTTGCTCTTAGTTCGGCTACCGACTGCGCCAGCACTGCAGGGCTAAAGCCCAACACGACCAAACTTACAACCAAAAATGCAGGAAATTTCATGACCAAAACCCGGCTTTTCACACCTGTGGTTAGAGTAAGGCCCAAAAGTGAAAATTTCTTCTCGAATGCCCGCACTAAAAAGCCAATGCCAGTACTTTTACCGGCCTAATCTGGCTCCACGCCTATGCACATCTACCCTTTCCGGGCCCTCTATCCCATATTTGAGCGTATCTCTTCTCCTGACGAATTTTGCGCGAATGCAAAGCATGCCTTCTTAGACTACCAACGCAACCAGCTGTTAACGCAGGTAGAACGGGAAGCCGTTTTTATTTATCAAATACAAACCGCTCACCGCACGCATGCGGGTATCATCGCAGCCAACGACTTAGACGACCTCCTCAAAGGCAAAGTAAAAAAACACGAGCGTACCCTCAGCGAGCGAGAGCAACAACAGCAAGAACTCCTGTTGCGCTGGGGCGCTATCCTTAAGCCCGTCCTGCTCACCTTTCCTCCCGTGCCGGAGCTGAATGCCTGGATGCAGCACTTTATCGAAACCCACACGCCGCTTTTTACGGTGCACTTCGCCGATGAACACCAAACGCACCGGGTATGGGCCGTGTACGCTCCGGAAGACATCGCACACCTGCAGCAACTCTTTGCCCGGCAGGTACCTAACGTGTATATTGCCGATGGCCATCACCGTACCTCCACTATGGCCCTACTGCGCCAACAACAGGAAAAATACCCTGAAATGGACTTCGGGCGCCTCTTCAGCGCCTATTTCGCCACCGACCAGCTGGATATCTTAGACTACAACCGCGTGGTTGAAGGTCTTAATGGGCTCCAACCAGAACAATTCTTCCGCCATTTGGGCCACCTGTGCACCATTCAATACCTCGAACACCCCCGAAAGCCGCGTCATAAGTATGAAATAAAAATGTTCTTTCGCGAGCACTGGTATCGCCTCCAATGGCGCCCCGAACTGCTCCAACACGCTCAGCGCAACAACCCTTTGCCCGCCTTGCTCGACGTCTCGTTGCTCAATGAGTTTATCCTCCACCGCCTCCTCGGTATCCAGGACGTGCGTACCGACACGCGCATCACCTACGTAGAGGGAAGCAAAGGCCTCAAGGGCATCCGAAAAGCCATCGGCCAACACCCCGAACGCATTGGCTTTGTGCTTTACCCCGTCTCCTTTGACGACATGATGCGCATTGCCGACGCCGGCGAAACCCTGCCACCCAAAAGCACCTACTTTGAGCCGCGCATGAAGTCCGCAACGCTTATCAAACCGCTGCGGAAATAGTCTTTGCTGCCCAGAATGAAATAGGAAAGAGTTCGCACCGATCTGCCAACCATTCCGGGCGCTAAGGCGTTTTACCCATTCACAATCATTGCACAGTCTCCTTCTGCGCAACACCCGCTAAACCCGCTTACCTTAGCGCACAGAAAAACAGACACTCCTGCCGATTTGCATCCAAACCATGCTCGAACTTCCTGTCGTTAGCGATACACCGCCTACCCGCGCCCGGCGACCCGAATGGCTTAAGGTACGCCTACCCATGGGCGAAAACTACCGCATGGTGCGCAGCATCGTGGACGAGTTCCAGTTGCACACCATCTGCCAGAGCGGCAACTGCCCTAACATGGGCGAATGCTGGGGCGCCGGCACAGCCACGTTCATGATCCTGGGCAACGTGTGCACGCGCTCCTGTTCCTTCTGCGCCGTCAAGACCGGACGACCTACCGAATACGACGAGGATGAGCCGCGTCGCGTAGCCGAAGCCATCTGGCTCATGCGCGTCAAACACGCCGTCATTACCTCCGTTAACCGAGACGAGCTCAAAGACCGCGGCGCTGAAATCTGGTATCAAACCGTGCGCGCCGTCAAAGAGCGCTGCCCGGAAACCACCATCGAAACACTCATCCCCGATACGAAGGGCAACTGGGAGGCCCTGGAACGCATGATCAGCGCCGGCCAGGAAGTGGTGAGCCACAACATGGAAACCGTCCGCAGCCTCTATCGGAAAGTGCGCCCACAAGCTAAATACGAGCGCAGCTTAGAGCAAATACGCCGCATCAAAGCCTATGGCAAACGCACTAAAAGCGGTATCATGGTTGGATTAGGCGAAACCAAAGAGGAGGTCTTTCAAATCATGGACGACCTCTTAGAAAACGGGTGCGATATCCTGACTATCGGCCAATACCTGCAACCCACGAAAATGCACTTAGAAGTTGCAGAGTTTGTGCATCCCGACACCTTTGCCGAGTACAAAGAAGTTGGCTTAGCTAAGGGTTTCAAGTACGTAGAAAGCGGGCCGCTGGTGCGCTCCAGTTACCATGCGGAGCGGCACGTTTTCTAAGTGAGTGCAAAATTTTATGGGAAAAACAATACTCGTCGCCGGCGGTAGCGGCTTCATCGGCGTCCGCTTAGTCGAAATGCTACAAGCGCAGGGGCATCGTGTGCGGCTGCTAACGCGCACTCCGCGAGCCGAAAACCACTACGCCTGGGACCCCATCGCCAGCCAGATAGACGACGCCGCTGTGCAGGGAGCCGACGCCGTCATCAACCTGGCGGGCGCAGGCATTGCTGAAGAGCGCTGGACGCCCGCGCGCAAACGGCTCATCATCGCCAGCCGGGTGGAGAGTGCGCGCGTCCTGCGCGAAGCCTTTCAACGCCTGCAGCACATACCCGAAGCCTATCTGGCGGCCTCCGCGATTGGCTACTACGGCAACTCCGGCGAACGCTGGATGACCGAAAACGACGCACCCGCCGATCAGAGCTTCCTCAGCACCTCCACTGTGGAGTGGGAACGGGCCACGGAAACCGTCAGTACCCTGGGCATTCGCACCGCCGTCT
>JANWVR010000114.1 GCA_025056735.1 Saprospiraceae bacterium | reverse complement strand
CCAGCATTTTGGTACATCTCATCGCTTTCCACCTCTACATCCGGCAAAGCGTCCTGCTCTCGATGCTCGTAAGCGTGCTGCATTAGCCTATGTCGCAAGTAAAGCAAGTTCCGGTAACCCAACTTCATCTCCCGACTCATGTTCCGGGTGGACTCACCCTTGAGAAAACCTCTGAGGATCATGACCACCTTCGAACATGGCCAGTGCGTACCCTCAAAGGCGGTACGGCTGAAAAGATTGAAGTAGGTCTTGCAATCCAGGCACATGTACTGCACGATAGGTTTGTGCCGGTAAGTGTGCACCCGGTAATGCGTACGTTGCACTTAGGACAGCAAAGGCGCCCATCACGAAAGTTGGTCAGCAAACAGGCGTAACTCTTGTCCTCGTCCAACAAATCATCAATAGGAGAATCTACTATAAGCAATTGTCATCTTTTGAAGGGCAAAATTACACGGTCAGCAGGAAAGGAAGATGAGCCTCGTCTTTTTATGCTTCAAAGACGACGCCTCTTTGTTTTTTTGCCCGCAGAAACGACTTTAGCACAGCAACATGGAAGACATTACGCAGCAAGGCTACGTCCGCACCGACCTTCGCGACAACGGCGTGGCCCATCTGGCCTTTTACCATCCGAACCACAACAGCCTGCCCAGTCGCCTGCTTCAGGCCTTAGTGGATGCTTTCCGCGCTCTGGGTCAAAACGACCGGGTGCGCGTTATCGTCCTGCGCAGCGACGAACACAAGACCTTTTGCGCCGGCGCCAGTTTCGACGAACTCGCGGCCATCCACGACGTCGAGACATCGAACCGCTTTTTCTCCGGCTTTGGCACCGTGCTCAACGCCATGCGCACATGTCCCAAGGTCATTGTCGGCCGCATCCACGGCAAGGCTGTCGGTGGCGGCGTGGGCTTAGCCGCGGGTACGGACTACTGTATGGCATCCCATTATGCTTCTATCCGCCTGAGCGAACTGGCCGTCGGCTTCGGCCCCTTTGTTATCGGCCCTGCTGTCGAGCGGAAAATCGGAAAAGCCGCCTTCTGCCACTTAGCCCTCAACCCCAGCGAGTGGCAAACGGCCGCCTGGGCCAGAGAAAAAGGCCTCTTCCAGGAAGTGTTCGACACCGTAGAACAACTTGACGCCTACATCGAGCACTTTACCCAAAACCTGTGCTCCTACAACCCGGAAGCGTTGGCCGAACTGAAAAAAATCTTCTGGCAAGGCACAGAGCACTGGGATCAACTGCTCATAGAACGCGCAGCCATCAGTGGCCGATTGGCGCTGTCCGACTTTTCGCGCCAGGCCATTGAGGCGTTCAAGAAAAAAGCCTGAGGCGCTTCTGAACAAGACGAACTACCTTTTTTCAAGCAACCACCATTTGGGTCGGCGCTTCACAATGCGGTAATTTTCAGTTAGATGGCGTCGAATGTGCGCAATCGCCTCCTCAGGATCGTCGGTGAAAATCAACAGGTCGAGGTCTTCGGGAGAGATCGTTCCTTCTCGCACCATAGTGTCTAACATAGCCCGCATCTCGCGGAAGTAATCTGTGCCCATGACCACGATCGGAAAGTCGGCGATCTTGCGCGTTTGGATGAGCGTCAGCGTCTCGAAGAGCTCGTCCATCGTGCCAAAGCCGCCAGGGAAAATGATGAACCCAAAGGAGTATTTCACTAAGAGTACCTTGCGCACGAAGAAGTAGCGCATCAGAACGAACTTGTCTAAGTAAGGATTTTCCTTCTGTTCGTGCGGCAACACGATGTTGCATCCTACTGACCATCCGCCCGCCTCATGTGCGCCGCGATTGGCCGCCTCCATAATGCCTGGCCCGCCGCCCGTCATCACCACTAAGCCCAAATCTTTGGCGATGAGCGAGCCTACCCGTCGCGCCAGTTCGTAGTACCGATGTCCCTCCTGAAAACGCGCTGACCCAAACACCGTAATGGCCGGCCCCATAAAATGCAGCGCCCGCATGCCGCGGATAAACTCCCACAAAACCCGAAAAGCAAAGACCAACTCGGAACGCCGATTGCCTGGCCCTTCCAACCAGACCGACTCGTTGCGCGCAATTAAAGGGCGACGGGATGTACTCATAATAGGCGATTTTTGCTGAAAATGTGTCTGTTATGAAAATAATGGCGGTAAAGATAGGGGGTGGGCGACATGGGGAAATTTGGCAAGGGTATTGAAGGTAAACAGCAAAGGTATTTTCGCAAATGCTGCCTTTCATTGGAAAAAAGCCGCTATGTTTGTCGAAGAAAACGAAACCATTCGCCCTACTTCTCAAAACACGCTATGGAGCCTGAAGACATCCGAATGACAAACGCCGGAGCAGAACTCCTGTCGGAAAAGTTTCTGTCTGGAGGGTCTGACAGTCAACAGACAGCGCTGTCTTCAGCGCAAGAGATACTCTTAAACCGCTATCAACAACAGCTGGCAACAAGGCGATACAGCCCGAAGACCCGCAAAAACTACTGCGCGGCTTTTGTTAAATTCCTCCGCTACATCGCGCCTCGCCTACCTTTAGAGGTGGAAAAGGCCACCGTGGCAGAATGGCTTGAGCGCGAGGTTTGCTGGAGAAACCTATCCGGCTCTTATCAGAACACCTGTATCAACGCCGTAAAGTTCTACTATGAGGTGGTAGAAGGTCTGCCGTGCGAAAGGTACCGTATCCCGCGTCCGCGTCGCGACGAGTCATTGCCTGAAGTGTTGAGTAGAGCGGAAATCAGGCAAATGATCTCCCAAACCCAAAACCTGAAGCACCGCTGCATCCTAATGCTTGCCTATGGCGCCGGATTGCGCCTGAGCGAAATCCTGAACCTGACGCCTCAAGATATAGACTTAAAGCGCATGGTCATCCGCATCCGCCACGACAAAAGGAAAAAAGACCGGGAAGTGCCGCTTTCGCCGCTTCTGCTGGATCACCTGCGCCAATACTGCCAACAGGAGCGCCCCAGGGTCTGGCTCTTTGAGGGAACTACCGCCGGTAAACGCTATAGCGAACGCAGCGCTGAAGAGGTTGTCCGGCGGGCCGCCGAGCGCGCCGGCATCCGCCGCAAGGTATCCATCCACATGCTCCGCCATTCATACGCCGCCCACTTGCTAGAAGCGGGCGCCAGCATCCACTACCTCCAGGAAATGCTCGGACACGACAGCATCAAGACCACGGAACGCTACCTGTATGTGGCGCGGAGTCACCAGCCGCCGTCGCCATTGGAGGATTTGGGGGTTTGAGTTGCGGAAATACATGCGAATTAGAATGCTTTACGCAGGTTAGGCCTATCATTCTCTATAGACAGATTATCTTCGTAAAACTCTTAAAATAAAGGGCTGATTTTCTTGACTCAGCCAATAAGGGAGACGAACCAAAATTAGGCAATAACTCTTACAAACTCAATCAAAATGGCGAAATCAAAGAGAGATGAGATGGATGACAAAGTAGGACAAATTGAAGTTTTGCCTTGTGCCAGTTCTTGTAAGAAAGAAACAAAACATATTTTTTGTCGAGATCCAGGAGGTTTTTTTTCTTCAACTAAATGGTATTGGCAATGCACAGGGTGTGGGAATCAAATAATTGTTTTCACTTATTAACAATGGTTCGCAGAGAATTTGGCTGCGATTTTTCCAAGATTGTACAGCTTTCGGATTTCAGGATGATTTTTTGTGAGGTTCGGGAACTGGGTGAACACGTCAAAAAATCGGTTGATCATTAGTTCATTGAACTGGTGCGTTTTAACGTCAGCCATCGAGAACGGCTCCCTTAAGCTTTTGTCGGTGGAGAAGTAATAGAGGCCAGTTCATTTTATCCCGGCTGTACCGGCCCCGAAGGGACAGGAATAAGCCCAGGTGGTGGAGAAAAAAATCCCGTTGCCATTTGTTCACGTTCGGCATTTGCCGTAGTATTGCGCTTATGAGCGTTTCGACGTTCATGGGCAGAAGTTGTTAGGTTGATGTTTTACACCACAAACCTAAACTTTTGCCCTTTTTTTATCTCAACATTTTCAAACCGGATAGGCCAATTTCTTTACGAAGTATTGCAGAATAGTAAACTTCAATAAGAGTCTTCATTTTGGTTTTGAGATTTCCGATCTTCTTCAAAATAATTTTTCCAACTTAGAGCCCAAGAACTTTATGCTATTTCTGGGATAAAATTCTATAAGTCTTTTCTCAAAAAACTGGGATACAGATTAGTATTTATTTCGGCGTCTAACCTACTTGGCAAAATCTTTTTTATCAGATCGTTTTATCCTCATAAGAGACTTTCCACTTTGGCATCAGTTTTATGTGTGATGTGATGTTTATCAGGATGTAAGATGTGGCATCAAGGGAGCTCTGCCCATTTCATCTGATGAAGCGGGTAGTTACAGGATGCTCGATGTGCTTAACGAGACAGAACGATGCAATCTTCAGCGAACAGCATTCTACCTCGTTTGCATGATGTCGGTCAATAAGCCCAACACGACCTTTGATAGACACGATAACCCTTAGGCGAGTATTACAGTTGCCTGAAGTCTATTACATATTCCTCCGATACTGTCCTCCTACTTGGAAGAGCGCGTGGGTGATTTGCCCCAGCGAGCAGGTTTTAACGGCTTCCATGAGTTCAGCAAACAGGTTTTGGTTGCGCACAGCGGCTTGCTGTAGGCGTTGCAAAGCGGCGGGCGCCCGGTCGGCGTTGGCCTGATGGAGGCGGCGCAAAGTCTCTATTTGCGCCTCTTTCTCCTCTGTTGTGGCGCGGATGACCTCGCCGGGTATGACGGTAGGCGAGCCTTCTTTGCTCAGGAAGGTGTTAACGCCAATAATAGGCAGTTCGCCGGTGTGTTTGAGGGTTTCGTAGTAGAGACTTTCTTCCTGGATTTTGTTGCGCTGGTACATCGTTTCCATGGCGCCCAGCACGCCGCCGCGCTCGGTGAGGCGGTCGAATTCGGCCAGGACGGCTTCTTCTACTAAGTCCGTAAGTTCTTCGATGATGAATGAGCCTTGCAGTGGGTTTTCGTTTTTGGCCAATCCCAGTTCGTGGTTGATGATGAGCTGAATGGCCATGGCACGGCGCACCGACTCTTCGGTAGGCGTGGTGATGGCTTCATCGTAGGCGTTAGTGTGCAGGGAGTTACAGTTGTCGTAGATGGCGTAGAGGGCTTGCAGGGTTGTGCGGATGTCGTTAAAAGCGACCTCCTGGGCGTGCAGGCTTCGGCCTGAGGTTTGAACGTGGTATTTGAGCATCTGGCTGCGGGGGTTAGCGTCATACTTGAAGCGCATGGCTTTTGCCCAGATGCGGCGGGCCACGCGGCCGATGACGGCGTACTCAGGGTCGAGGCCGTTGGAAAAGAAGAACGACAGGTTGGGCGCGAAATCGTTGACGTTCATGCCGCGCGAGACGTAGTACTCCACGAAGGTGAAGCCGTTGGCCAGCGTTAGGGCTAATTGGGTGATGGGGTTGGCGCCTGCTTCAGCGATGTGATAGCCCGAGATGGAGACCGAATAGAAGTTGCGCACCTTGTTCTGGATGAAATACTCCTGGACGTCGCCCATAACGCGCAGGCTGAATTCGGTGCTGAAGATGCACGTGTTTTGCGCCTGGTCTTCTTTGAGGATGTCGGCCTGTACGGTGCCCCGCACGGTGGAGAGGGCGTAGGCTTTAATTTTTTGATAAACGTCGGGCGGCAACACTTCGTCGCCTGTGACGCCGAGCAGCAGGAGGCCTAAGCCGTTGTGGCCTTCGGGCAGTTGTGGAGCGTTGTAGCGAGGGCGGGGCAGGCCGCGGTCGTCGTATTTTTCTTTAAGTTTGGCTTCCACTAAATGTTCCAGCCCATGTTCGCGGATGTACTTTTCACACTGTTGGTCAATGGCGGCGTTCATGAAAAAGGCCGCAATGGTAGCTGCTGGGCCGTTGATGGTCATGGAGACCGACGTTTTAGGGTCGCACAAGTCGAAACCGGAATACAGTTTCTTGGCGTCGTCGAGGCAGCATACCGAAACGCCTGAGTTGCCTACTTTGCCGTAGATATCGGGCCGATAGTCGGGGTCTTCGCCATAAAGCGTAACCGAGTCGAACGCCGTGCTCAGACGCGCGGCTGGCAGGCCAAGAGAGACGTAATGGAAGCGCTTATTAGTGCGCTCCGGGCCGCCTTCGCCGGCGAACATGCGCGTAGGGTCCTCGCCTTCGCGCTTGAAGGGGAACACGCCAGCGGTGTAGGGGAACTCGCCCGGTACGTTCTCGCGCAAACGCCAGCGTAGGATCTCGCCCCAGTCTCGGAAGCGCGGGAATGCCACGCGCGGAATGCGCGTGCCCGAGAGGCTTTTGTGGTACGTCTTAACCTGTATGTTCTTATCTCGCACCTGATAAGTGTAGTGGTCGGCGGCATACTGCTCTTTTTGTATTTCGTGCTTTTCCAAAATGCGCTTGCAGCGCCAGTCTAACTGTGCTTCTAAGGACTCATACTGTTTTCGGAGGGTTTCTAAGGCCGTTTTCGAGGCCTCATCGTTAGCTTTGTTTTCTAATAGTTCAATGCTGCATTTGAGGCCCCAAAGCTGGCGGGCGATGGCAACCTGATGCTCTACATCGCGGTCGTACTTGCGGGCCGTCTCGGCGATTTCTGACAGGTAACGCGTGCGGCTGGGCGGGATGATGTACACCTTTTCAGACATCTCCTCGGGGGCCTCGAAGTGCGACTCGAAGCCTGCGTTGCATTTTTCGTTGAGCAAGTCAATGAGGCGGCGATAAAGTTGGTTGACGCCCGGGTCGTTGAATTGGCTGGCGATGCAGCCGATGACGGGCATGGCGTCCACAGGTTTGTTCCAGGCGCCACGGTTGCGCTGCACCTGTTTACGCACATCGCGCAGGGCGTCTAAGGCGCCGCGCTTGTCGAACTTATTGATGGCGATAAGGTCGGCGAAATCCAGCATGTCAATTTTTTCCAGCTGGGTGGCGGCGCCAAATTCAGGGGTCATCACGTAGAGCGACAGGTCGCTGTGGTCCACGATTTCAGTGTCGCTTTGGCCGATGCCGCTGGTTTCTAAGAGAATCAAATCGTACTTAGCTGCTTTTAGCACGTCCACGGCGTCGTGCACGTAGCGCGAGAGGGCCAAGTTGGATTGGCGCGTGGCCAACGAGCGCATGTAAACGCGCGGGGTATTGATGGCATTCATGCGTATGCGGTCGCCTAAGAGCGCTCCGCCGGTCTTGCGCTTGGAGGGGTCTACCGAGATGATGCCAATGGTTTTATCGGGGAAATCGAGCAGAAAGCGCCGCACCAATTCGTCCACTAACGACGACTTGCCGGCGCCGCCCGTGCCCGTAATGCCAAGTACAGGTGGCGGGCTGTCTATCTTCAACGCTGGGCGTACGGCCTGCTCAAAAAGCGATGGGTTGTTCTCTGCAATAGAGATCAGGCGCGCGATGGCCCCGGGGTCGCGTTCGTTTAGGCGCTGGAGCTCCCCATTGAGGGTATCGCCTACCGGAAAGTCGCACTTTTGTAGCACGTCGTTGATCATGCCTTGCAGGCCCATAGCGCGTCCGTCGTCGGGGTGGTAAATGCGCGTGATGCCGTAGGCGTGCAACTCCTCGATTTCGGAGGGCAAAATGGTGCCGCCGCCGCCGCCAAAGATTTTGATGTGGCCAGCGCCGCGTTCGCGCAGCAGGTCGTACATGTACTTGAAAAATTCCATGTGGCCCCCCTGGTAGCTGGTGACGGCGATGCCTTGCACGTCTTCCTGAATGGCGCAGTCCACGATCTCCTGTACAGAGCGGTTGTGGCCCAAATGGATGATTTCAGCTCCACTGCTCTGCATGATGCGCCGCATGATGTTGATAGCGGCATCATGCCCATCAAACAGGCTGGCTGCCGTTACGAGGCGTATCTTATTCTTTGGCTGATAAATGACTGGATTTTTCATAACGAAGAGGTCAACACGGCTGAGCGCCTGCAAAGGTAAGCACTTCGCTAACAGTCGTCATCAAAGTTGTTTTATCATTGATTATCAATAATTTGTAAAAGATGCAGCCCGAAGTATTCAGGTTTCCTCCTAAGGTCTGCAGGCGCTATTAGCAGGACAAAGCACTTGCAGCGGACAGGACAGCAAGTGAGGAGGCTCTCAATTGGGTAGCCGGCAGGCGTTGGCGTGCCAGAGAGATCTTGGACATCCTGAGGAGGCTTTTTTAATTTTCATAAACCAAAATCTATTTTTAGTTGTTTCTAAAAAATAAACACCTTTGCTCTAAAAATCTTCGATAGGCGCTGTTGAGCCATGTACACCTCGTCGGAAGAGAATTACTTAAAAGCTATTTTAAAACTGTCGAGAAAAGGAGACAGCCCGGTAACGACAGGAGCGCTGGCGGCTGAGATGCAGACCACAGCGCCTTCGGTAACGGATATGCTTCGCCGGCTGGCAGAAAAGCAGCTGGCCACCTATGAAAAGTACTACGGCGTTCAGCTGACCGAAGAGGGCGTTCGCATAGCGACGGCCTTAGTGCGCCGGCATCGGCTTTGGGAGGTGTTTTTGACAGAGAAATTGGGTTTTCTATGGGACGAAGTCCACGACATGGCCGAGCAGTTGGAGCACGTGCAACACCCGGAGCTCATCGAACGGTTAGATGCCTTTTTGGGTCATCCTCGCTTTGACCCCCATGGCGACCCTATACCCGATGCGCAAGGCAGATGGCCCGAGCGGCAACGGCAGCCGCTCAGCAACGTAGAAGTAGGCGGGCAGGCCGTCGTGGTGGGGGTGGATGACCACAGTACTGCTTTTTTGCAGTATTTAGACCGCCTGGGCATTGGCTTAGGCGTGCATATTGCCGTCTTGGAGCGTGTGGAATACGACCATTCTCTGTGTGTGCGCTTAGTAGAGCAAGGCCGCGACCTGACACTGAGCGACAAGGCGGCACGCAGCCTGTTTGTGGAACTGTTGTAGGGATAGGTTTCTTAAAAGCAAAAAAACATGAACCGACTGCCTGCGAATCGTTCGCTTTCGGAAGTACATAGCACTGTAGAGACCAATGTAAAAGGTGGTCCCTTTCGCCGCCTGCTGGCTTTTATTGGTCCGGCCTATTTGGTGAGCGTGGGCTACATGGACCCTGGTAACTGGGCTACCGACCTGGCGGGCGGCAGTCGCTTTGGTTATGCGCTGCTATGGGTGCTGGTAATGTCGAACCTCATTGCCTTGCTTATGCAAAGCCTGAGCGCGCGTCTGGGCGTGGTGGCCGGGCGCGATCTGGCGCAAGCGTCGCGCGAGTTGTACCCGCGCGCAGTCAATCTGTTCAATTACTTTTTGGCGGAGATTGCTATTGCCGCCACTGATCTGGCGGAAGTGCTGGGCATGGCGATTGGTTTGCAACTGCTCTTTGACTTGCCGTTGGTGTGGGGCGTGGCCATTAGCGTGCTCGATGCGTTTTTGTTGCTGTTTTTGATGCAATTAGGCATTCGCAAGCTGGAGGCCTTCATTCTGGCCCTCATTAGTGTCATCGGTGGAGCGTTTGCTATAGAAATGGTGTTGGCTAAGCCCGTAGCCAGCGAAATGGCGGCTGGTTTGATACCGTCTATTCCGAACAGCGAGGCGTTGTTTATCGCCATCGGCATCATTGGCGCCACGGTCATGCCCCACAACCTGTACCTGCACTCGGCCCTGGTGCAAACGCGCAAGATTGACAGCAGCGAGCCGCAAAGCGTGCGCCGGGCCATTCGGTACAACATCGTGGACTCAGCCATTGCGCTCAATCTGGCGCTGTTTGTCAATGCGGCTATCCTCATTCTTGCAGCTGCCGTATTTCATAAAAACGGCTATTCAGGCGTGTCTGAAATTCAGGATGCGCACCAGCTCCTGGCGCCGTTGCTGGGTGAAGATTATGCGCCAGTATTGTTTGCCATCGCCCTCATCGCTGCGGGCCAAAGCAGCACCGTTACGGGCACATTAGCCGGCCAGATTGTGATGGAAGGCTATCTGCACCTGCGGATCGCGCCCTGGCTGCGCCGCATCCTGACGCGCCTGCTGGCTGTCGTGCCGGCCATTATTGCCGTATCGGTGCTGGGCGAGGCGGTTACAGGCAATTTGCTGGTGCTCAGCCAGGTGATCCTGAGCATGCAGCTGGGCTTTGCCATTGTGCCGCTATTGCACTACGTCAGTAGCCGCCAGCGCATGGGCCATTTTGCCATCGGCCCTTGGACGAAAGCCGCGGGCTGGACGAGCGCTGCTATCGTTATCGCACTGAATATCTGGTTGGTCGTCGAAGAGGTCAGTGGCTGGCTTGCCCGCGCGCCCGAACACGCCGGCTGGATTCGCTGGGGCGTCATTCCATTGTTGCTCTTTGCGGCCGGTATGCTGGTCTATATCGTCTTGAAGCCGATCGTACATCCTGCTCAGCGTCGCCTTCGCTCAACGCTTCCGCACGGCGCTTTTTCTGAGATTGGAGAAGCCGGAACGGCCTCTTATCCACACATCGCCGTAGCGCTCGACTTCACAGACGCTGACGTCAAAGCCCTTCATCATGCGCTGCAAATTGGCGGTAAACACGCCCACTATCTGTTGCTGCACGTCGTCGAAACCGCTGGCGCCTGGGTCATGGGCGACCAGATCCGTGACTTAGAAACCTATGAAGATCAGAAAATCTTGGATCAATACGCCCAACACCTGCGCCAGATGGGCTACCAGTGCGATGTGCGCATCGGTTTCGGCAAGGCCCGCCAGGAATTGCCCAGGTTGGTGCACAACCAGCCTATAACCTTGCTCGTCATGGGCGCTCACGGGCATCGAACGCTCAAAGACCTCATCTTTGGCGCCACTATTGACGCCGTGCGCCATGCCGTGCGTGTGCCGGTACTCATCGTCCATTAAATACCCGCTGACAACAACGAAAATTGCGCTCTATGAGCATTGTCCAGGAATTCAACGACTACCGCGCCCGCATGAACGAGCGCATCCTTAGCCACGACAACAAGGTCATCAAGCGCTTCTGGAGCCTTGACCACCAGGCCTACCAGGAGGGCGCTTTGGACGCCAAAACCAAAGAACTGCTCGGCTTAGTAGCCTCTATGGTGCTCCGCTGCGACGACTGCATTCGCTATCACTTAGGTCAATGCTACGCTCTCGGCGTTAGCACGGATGAGGTCTTTGAAGTCTTCGCCATTGCCAATTTGGTGGGCGGCTCCATCTGCATCCCACACACACGCCGGGCTGTCGAATACTGGGATGCCCTTTGCCAGCAGGAACAGGGCTAAACGCCGTTCTTTATTCGGACACCACTTCCATCACGGTGCGGAAGGCCAAGCACTTGTCTCCATAACGCTCGCGGTGCTCCTGCTGTAGGCGAGGCGCGCACTCGGCCCAGTAGCGCTGCAGCTGTTCCGGGCTTTCCACCTCGTATTGAATGGTGTAAATGGCCGCTTCCGGGTGTTCGTGATTAAGCAAACGGCTCATGCGATAGCCGCGAAAAAAGCCCGTAGCCAACACGTCAGGAATATGCGTTTGACGCATCCATTGCAGCCAATCGTCGTGCACCTCGAGGTCCACCGTTACGGTTACGTTGTAAAGCAGCATATATCTGTGCCCGTGGGTTTTGAGCAAAAGTAAGCCTGTCTGGCTGACCACCGGCAAACTTCGCGGGCGCCCCAGTCGTTTTTATGACACATCTTTGTCTCCATCCTGAGCATCACCTATTTAAACGCTTCGATACACTATGACCGCCGACCTCGCCCGCGCCCTCCAACGCCTCGAACGCACCGGCTTCTTAGACCTTGAGGTGGACCCTGAGCTCGACCTTGTGGCCGAAATACAGCGCCTCAAACGCGAAAAAAACGCCATCATCCTGGCCCACTATTACCAGGACTCCGAAATCCAGGATGTGGCCGACTTTATCGGCGACTCGCTGGGCCTATCGCAAAAAGCCGCCCAGACCAACGCCGACATCATCGTCTTTGCTGGCGTGCATTTCATGGCCGAAACGGCCAAAATGCTCTCGCCCACCAAAAAAGTCCTCCTACCCGACCTGAAAGCCGGCTGTTCGCTGGCCGACTCCTGCCCGCCGCATTTGTTTCGGCTGTTCAAGGAAAAATATCCCGACCACATCGTCGTTTCGTACATCAACTGCTCGGCTGAGCTAAAAACGCTCACCGACATCTGCTGTACCAGCACGAATGCTGTGGCCATCATCGAGAGCATTCCCAAAGACCAGCCCATCATCTTTGCTCCCGACAAAAACCTTGGCGCCTACCTCATCAAAAAAACCGGGCGCGACATGGTGCTTTGGAACGGCTCGTGCATGGTGCACGAAATTTTCAGCCACGAGCGCATTGTCAAACTCAAAGCGCGCCACCCTAATGCCAAATTCATCGCCCACCCCGAATGCGAGCCGCACATCTTGGAAATGGCCGATTTTATCGGAAGCACCACCGGTTTGCTGAAATTCACCATCAACGACTCTGCTACGGAATACATCGTTGCCACCGAGCCGGGCATCATCCACCAGATGCAAAAAGCCAGCCCGCACAAAACGTTCATCCCTGCTCCGCCCGAAAACAACTGCGCCTGCAACGAGTGCCCGCACATGAAGCGCAACACCATGGAAAAGCTCTACCTGTGCATGCAATACGAGCAGCCCGAAATCATCTTGCCCGATTGGGTCATCGAGCAGGGCGTGCGCAGCATCCACCGCATGCTGGAGATTTCGGAGAAGGCGGGGCTGGGATTGAAAAAGGATTAAAGACGCGCTGGGCGGACTCCATTACTTATTCGTCCTTAGGTAAGCATGCTGTCGGTAGCCCTACTCCTCAGCCTCCACAGGCGTGGGATTGCTTTTCCACATCAGGTAGGCTTTCAGGAAGCCGTCTAAGTCGCCATCGAGCACAGCGTCTGGGTTGTGCACTTTGTAGCCGCTGCGCAGGTCTTTGACCCATCGGTCGTCGAGCACGTAGGAGCGTATCTGGCTGCCCCATTCGATTTTGGCTTTGCCGGCTTCGATTTTTTCCTTCTCTTCCTGGCGCTTGCGCAGTTCGAGTTCATAGAGGCGGCTTTTGAGCATTTG
The DNA here is from genome assembly GCA_025056735.1 of Saprospiraceae bacterium. GTDB lineage: Bacteria > Bacteroidota > Bacteroidia > Chitinophagales > Saprospiraceae > M3007. Next base: position 37,224 of record JANWVR010000114.1, on the reverse strand, counting down.
CATGGCGCGCTCGCGGTTTTGGTGCTGGCTGCGTTCGGCCTGACACTCTACGACGATGCCGGAGGGTAGGTGCCGCAGGCGCACGGCCGACTCGGTGCGGTTGACGTGCTGCCCGCCGGCGCCCGAAGCGCGGAAGACATCCATTTCGATGTCGTCGGGCCGGATGACGATTTCGATGCTATTGTCTTCCACTAGAGGGTACACGAACACGGAAGCAAATGACGTCTGGCGCTTGCCCTGGGCGTTGAATGGGCTGACCCGCACTAAGCGATGGACGCCATTTTCGCCTTTGAGCCAGCCATAGGCATATGGGCCGCGGATTTCGATGCTGGCCGATTTGATGCCAGCCGTTTCGCCGGGCTGCTCGAAAATGTCCTCGACCTTGAAGCCCGATTTTTCGGCCCACATGCGGTACATGCGCAGGAGCATAGCAGCCCAATCGCAGGCCTCTGTGCCACCCGCGCCGGCATTGATGGTCAGCACGGCGTTCATCGGGTCCTCCTTCTGATTGAGCGTGCTGCGAAACTCGGCATCAGCCAGCAGGTCGGCGGCTTTTTTGTACTGGGCGTCCAGCTCCTCTTCGGTGGCTAAGCCCTCTTTTTGGAATTCATAGAGGACGTCCAGGTCGTCCACTTCGCGCGCTAAGCGGTGGTATTCGTCCACCCAGTTCTTATGCACGCCCAGCATGCGCTGGATGTTCTCGGCGCGCTTAGGGTCATTCCAAAAGTTCGGGTCGAGCGTCTGGCTGGTCAGATCTTCTATCTCGCGCAGGCGGTTATCTACGTCAAAGATACCTCCTTAAGACCGCCAGCCTGTCTTTCAAGTCTTTTAATTGTTCTACAGTCATGGTTTTGTATTGTTGTGTTGTGATGGATAGGTCAATATCTCCGGTGTCCCTTTTCACCAGAAGGGCGCCATAGGTTCTTGCGATGACACATCAACTGACAGCGCAAGGGAGCGCTGTTTTGAGTCGGGTGTCTGATGCAGATGGCCCTGCCGGAGGGTTATCAATACGTTTCTACGTAGAATACGAGGTCTGAGTTTGGCGGGATGGGTCCGGCGCCTTGTGCGCCGTAGCCCAGCCTGGCGGGAATAAAGAGAATGGCTTTGCCACCGCGGTTGAGGTGCATAACGCCCTCGTCGAAGCCGGGGATCATCTGGCCCACGTTAGCCGGATAAGAGTAGGTTTCGCCTCGCTGGTACGAGTTGTCGAATAGTGTGCCGTCCATCAGGCAGCCGTAGTAGTGCACCATCACTTGCTCGCCAGTTTTGATGGGTTTGCCGCTGCCCTTGTCTTCAATGTAAATCTTTAAGCCGGAACTGGTAGAGATCAGGCCGGGCAATTTGCCTGCTTTAAAATTCTTGAGCGCCTCCTGGGTTTTGTTCTGCACGGTATTGAAGCGAGCAGCCACTTCGGCGCGCTGCTTTTCTTTTTCTTCTCTCGTGATGACGTCAAACAGCGCGATCTCGTGGCGGACTTCCTTGACGTCTTTCAGGGACGGCGGAATGAACTTGGCTACAAAGGTGTCAATTTTTTCGTATACAGTGCCGCTATCTCCTTCGCTCATGAGCAGGAGCGCATCGTAAATAGCCGGCACCCGAACGGGCAGGTTGTCTTTCGTGAACATCTCGTATTCGCGCGCCCCACCAAAGTTGCGCGCTGTACTGGACATCATGGAGTCACCCACCCAGACGTAGTGCTGTATCAGAACAAAATCGCCCGGTTGCGGCTTGATCCCCGTCTTGTTGGTGTGGTTGATAAAACGGTAGCCGTGTTCTGTTTTAATGCCATCGCTCTGGCAGGCGGCCAGCCCAATGAGCAGAATAATCCAAAAACCTGAAAATAAGCGCATAGTAATAAAGACTCTGTTTTTAAGGTGATGAATTGAAAATCAATCGAATAAAATAGAGGTTTCGCCTCAATTACCGTGTTAGCACATCCCTGTATAGGGGCAATATGGATAAGAATTTGTCAATCGTTGCTTTCAGGCTCGTATGTGAGTAAGCGCCAGCGGCGTTTTTATGTCCGCCGCCGTTGAAATGGGTTCGGCAAATTTCCTGCACGTCAATATCACCTTTAGAGCGCAGGCTGAGTTTGACGATGTTGGGCTGATTGTGGATAAAGGCTGCCAGCCGTACATCCCGCACTGTGAGCAGGTAGTTGACAATGCCTTCTGTGTCGCCGCGTTGGATGTCGAAGGTCTCGTAGTCTTTGCGCGTCAGCCAGATGTAGGCCGTGCGGTATTCGGGCAGGTATTCCATGCGGTTGATCAGGCAATGGCCCAGCAAACGCAAGTTTTTAATTTTGTTAGAGTTGAAAATTTTGTCTTGCACGTCGGTGTCATCCATACCGCGGTCAATGAGGTCGGCGGCAATACGAAAGACCCGACTATTGGTGGCGTGTTTGAATGAGCCTGTGTCGGTTACGATACCTGTATAAATGCATTTGCCCACAGTGGGATTTAATTTTTGCATATCGCCCATGGCTTCGATGAAGCGATAAACCAGCTCACATGTGCTGCTGGCCTCTGGTTCCGAGAACACGTAATCTGCAATCGGGTCAGGGTAGAGGTGATGGTCAATCAGGATACGCTTGCCCGGCAGGTCTTTGACGTATTCGCCCATTTTATCAATGCGGTTTAGCGCATTGAAATCCAGGAAAATAAACACGTTTTTCCGATTAAGTACCTGCCGGCATTCTTCCGTATGGATGTCCCAGATGAGGATATCTTCCGAGGCTGGCAAAAAGCCAAACTCTTCTGGGTATTCCGAAGGGAACAGCACATGTACCGTGTGCCCGTATTGCTCTAAGTAGTGCTGCATGGCCAGTGAGCTGCCGATGGCGTCGCCGTCGGGATTGCGGTGCGAGATCACGGCTACGTTGTGCGGATAGTGGAGCAGCTCCTTCAAAGCGGATGGAATAACCATGAACAATCTGCAGATGCGGGCGATACAGCGGCAGGCCTTCGAGCCCGCCCGATAAGGCAGTGGCCTCCTGCCGACGTATTTAGACACACTGCACGGCGGCGTACTGGCCAAAAAGGCGGGCAAAGATACGCTGGATCTGAGGGTTTGAATGGCATTCGAGATTTTATTTTTTAATCCATTAAAAATGCGCATCTATTTGAAATAAAATCTTGCCCTAACTTTGCGCGCCGCCAGAATTTTGGGCATCTGCACCCTTCTTTCACAAGCGGCCAAAGCGCGTCAATCATCCGAACAAACATAACGCAGACATATGGGCAACCGAACTTTCACCATGATCAAACCCGACGCCGTGCGCGCAGGCAATATTGGCAACATCCTGCAGATGATCAATGCTGCTGGCTTCCGCATCGTCGCCATGAAGATGACGCAGATGACCAGAGAGCGCGCCAGCCAGTTTTACGCTGTACACCGCGAGCGGCCGTTTTACGACGAGCTCTGCACCTTTATGAGCAGCGGCCCCATCGTGGCGGCCATCCTGGAAAAAGAAAATGCCGTGGAAGAGTTCCGCAAACTTATTGGCGCCACCGACCCCGCTAAGGCCGAACCCGGCACGGTGCGCCATCGCTACGGTACTAACGTCGGCGAAAATGCTGTGCACGGCTCCGATAGCGACGAAAACGCTGCCATCGAAGCGGCCTTCCATTTCAGCGCAATGGAAACGTATTAAGCCTCGGAAACCCATCGCGGGCTTCCATGATGAAAATCATCGCCGTCGGGCCGGAGCAGTGCGCTACTTTTGCATGCAGTTTTCTGCTTCGTCTGAGAGCGGTGATTCTTCGTTTTTACCCAATAAAAGAAACGTCGTTATGGATACCATGACCCAGACAGCGCCGAAAACGGCGCTTCAAGGCACTGAAGATTTCTTCCCTATAAACGGCACCGACCACATCGAGTTCTACGTAGGTAATGCCAAGCAGAGCGCCCTGTACTATCAGGCTGCTTTTGGCTTTGAATGGGTAGCCTACATGGGGCCTGAAACCGGCGTGCGCGACCGCGTGAGCTACGTGCTGCAGCAGGGCAAAATTCGTATAGTGCTCACGGCTGCGCTTTCGCCCGAACACGAAATTGCCCGCCATGTAGCCCTGCACGGCGACGGCGTCAAGGTGCTTGCCCTGTGGGTAGACGACGCCGAGAAAAGCTACTACACCGCCATAGAACGCGGCGCCGAAAGTGCTTTTGCGCCCAAAGTTCTCCGCGATGAACACGGTGAAGTTGTCCTGGCTGCCATCAAAACCTATGGCGAAACCATCCACACCCTCGTAGAACGCAGCCGATACAACGGCCCCTTCCTGCCCGGCTACGAAGCCCGCCGCAGCGTCTATCCCGTCAAGCCCGTTGGCCTTAAGTACGTAGACCACTGCGTGGGCAACGTCGAGTTGGGCGCCATGAACAAGTGGGTCAAGTTTTACCAGGACGTCATGGGCTTTAAGTTGCTCATCACCTTCGACGACAAAGACATCAGCACCGAGTACAGCGCCTTGATGTCGAAGGTGGTGTCCAACGGCAATGGCTACATCAAATTCCCCATCAACGAGCCTGCCAAAGGGCTGAAAAAGAGCCAGATAGAAGAGTACTTAGACTTCTATCGCTCGGCTGGCGTGCAACATATTGCCCTGGCTACTGATGATATAGTTGCCACCGTCACACAGTTGCGCGCTAACGGCGTGGATTTCCTCTATGTGCCTGAAACCTACTACGACGACGTGCCGGAGCGTGTAGGTAAAATTGAGGAAAACTTAGAGGACCTCAAACGGCTCAATATTTTAGTAGACCGCGACGAAGATGGCTACTTGCTGCAATTGTTCACCAAGCCGGTGCAAGACCGCCCCACTGTATTCTATGAAATTATCCAGCGCCGTGGCGCTAAATCGTTTGGAAAGGGCAACTTCAAGGCCCTGTTTGAAGCCATCGAGCGCGAGCAGGCGCTGCGTGGAACGCTCTAAAAACACCTGCACACTAATACCCTATTGATGTGCGAAGCCGGCCTGCTTTCTGCGGGTCGGCTTTCCTTTTTGTAGGCCCCTCTCTACTCGGCAGGCGCGCCCGGTTTCCCAGAATGTCGCTTGCTGCGCGGCATTGCCGAATTTCAGGCGAGCGCCCTTTGCTTTTCTTTGCAGCCCAATTCGCACCGCCCATGACGCGCTCGCTCATACAGGCTTATGCAGCTTTAGCCGCCATTTGCATCATCTGGGGCACAACCTATACGGCTATCAAGTTTTCCCTGCGCGACTTTCCACCTTATTTGCTTGTCGGCATTCGACAAACAGCGGCAGGGCTGTTGCTTCTGGCGTGGGCCTGGGCGGCAGGGCGCGCCTCATCGCTAATGGACATGCCCTTAGCCGAGCGGCGACGCTATCTGTGGCGTCAGGCGCTGACAGGGCTGTGCACCATTACGGGCGGCAACGGCCTCATCACCTGGGGCATGCAAGAGGTGTCGTCGGGTTTGGCGGCGGTTATTGGCTCGCTGACGCCCGTTGTGGTCGTACTCATCAACGTGTTTTGGCGCGGTGCAGAGCGCGTAAATAGGCCGATGATAGGCGGCGTGCTGTTGGGCTTTGGCGGTTTGGGTTTAGTGTTTCACCACGGTTGGGCTGATTTTTTGAACCCTGCTTATCGGTGGGGTATTGCTGCGTGCTTTGGTTCGTGCTTTACGTGGTCGCTAGGCACGGTTATGGCCAAGCAATGGAACGATGCGCGTGTATCGCCGGTGCTTAATGCAGGGTTGCAGGTGACCGCCGGCGGCTTAGGAGGCTTTGTCCTCAGCGCTCTCTTCGACCCGCATCACACCATTGCACCCACGACGGAAGGGTGGGCTTCGATGGCATATTTGACGCTGGTGGGTTCGGCGCTGGCCTTTAGCCTGTACATGTTTGCGCTCCAACACCTGAGTGCCGCCGTTTCGTCTCTGTACACCTATATAAATCCTGTGGTAGCTATTGGGCTGGGCTGGGCCTTCTTGGGTGAGCAATTGAGTACTTTAGAGGCCATCGGCATGCTCGTTGCGATTGCAGGCGTATGGTTGGTCAACTACGGCTATCGAGCCGTTGTTGTTAGGCCCACGAAGGCATAACTCCATCCTCGCCGGCAAAGGCAATTTTATCTGGTTTTGCGAGACGAGACCTCTTCTAGAAGTGGGAAGAGGCCTTTAAGCGCTAAGGCATAAAAGATCGTCGGGTAGCTGAGCGACCGATATTGCACTTGCGATGAGGCACGAAAGCGTATCGGCTTTAATGCGTTTATCCAGGTTGAAGTCCGAATTTTTTTTAGATGTTTGCCCTATGACACAACCGTCTGCACCGGTAGTTCACATAGACTTTGCAGGAAGCCCACAGCCGAGTTTCAATAAAAACTTTGACCTGCTCATCCGTGCGCTGCGCGAGTGGCAAGATAAAGGGTATGAGATTTTTATTTGCTCCGACAACCCTAAGCAGCTCCACCGCCTGCAGGCCATTTTTAAAGACCTGAAGGCCGGCATCTCGTGGTATCCGATAGAACAGGCGCTTTCCGCGGGTTTTGTAGACGATACGCTGAAAATTGCCTGCTTTACCGACCACCAGATTTTCCAACGCTTTCATGCCTGCAAGCTGCGTACGGGCTTTACGCGCGAGCAGGCGCTCAATGTGCGCCTGTTGCGCGAACTACAGCCGGGCGATTTCGTGACGCATGTGGATTACGGCATCGGACGTTATTCGGGCCTGCAAAAAATCGAAATCGGCGGCCAGATGCAGGAAGCTGTCCGCTTAGTGTACAAAAACAATGACCTGCTCTACGTCAGCATCCATTCGCTGCACAAGATTTCTAAGTACATCGGTAAAGACGGGGAGGCGCCGCAGCTATCCAAACTCGGCTCCGACGCCTGGAAACAACTCAAAGCGCGCACCAAGCGCAAAATCAAGGACATTGCCGCCGAACTTATTCGCCTTTACGCCAAACGCCGCGCTTCGCCCGCCCATGCTTTCCCGCCCGATGGCTACTTGCAAAACGAATTGGAAGCCAGTTTCATTTACGAAGACACCCCCGACCAATACCGCGCTACCCAGGAGGTGAAGGCCGATATGGAAAAGCCCTACCCGATGGATCGCCTTATCTGTGGCGACGTAGGCTTTGGCAAAACAGAGGTCGCCCTGCGCGCGGCCTTCAAAGCCGCCACCGACGGCAAGCAGACGGCTGTGCTGGTGCCTACTACCATCCTGGCCCTCCAACACTGGCGCACCTTTAGCGAACGGTTGGCAGAATTCCCTGTAACCGTGGACTACCTCAACCGCTTCCGCAGCGCGCGCGAACGCAAGGATGTGCTCGAAAAACTGGCCAAAGGCCAGATTGATATCATTATCGGCACTCATGCCCTGCTGGGTAAAGACGTCAAATTCAAAGACTTAGGCCTGCTCATCATTGACGAAGAGCAAAAATTTGGCGTAGCTGCTAAAGAAAAATTACGTGCCCTGCAGGTCAACGTCCATACCCTAACCTTGACGGCCACGCCCATACCGCGCACGCTGCAGTTCAGCCTCATGGCCGCGCGCGATATGAGCATTCTGCGCACGCCGCCGCCCAACCGACAGCCCATCCATACCGAAGTGCGTGCCTTTGATGAAAAGCTCATTCAGGACGCCATCTACTACGAAGTGCACCGCGGCGGCCAGGTCTTTTTTGTACACAATCGTGTAACTGACCTGCCCAAAATCGTCGGCGTATTACAGCGGCTTTGCCCTGATTTAGACATTGCTATGGCCCACGGCCAGATGGAGGCGGAGAAACTGGAAAAAGTGCTCATTGAATTCATAGACCGCAAGTACGATGTGCTGGTATGCACCAACATCATCGAGACGGGCTTAGACATCCCCAACGCCAACACCATTATCATCAACCGGGCCGATATGTTTGGTCTAAGCGACCTGCACCAGCTGCGCGGGCGCGTGGGTCGCTCTAATGTACGCGCCTTTTGCTACTTGCTGTCACCGCCCATGAGCACGCTCACACCCGAAACGCGCAAGCGCCTGCGCACTATCGAGGAATTTAGCGAACTGGGCGACGGCTTCCAGGTGGCCATGCGCGACTTAGACATCCGCGGCGCCGGCAACCTGCTGGGCGCCGAGCAGTCGGGCTTCATCGCCGATATCGGCTATGAAACGTACCAGAAAATTCTGGACGAAGCCATTCAGGAGCTCAAAGAGACCGATTTCAAAGACCTGTTCAAAGACGATTTAGCCCAAAAAGGCGCTTACGTGCGCGACGTAACCATCGAGACGGATGTGGAGATGCTCATCCCGGACGAATACGTCTCGAACACCAATGAGCGCCTGAGCCTATACACCCAGCTGAACGACATCGAAGACGAAGCGGGAGTCGAGGCCTTCGCCCACATGTTGCGCGACCGCTTCGGCCCGCTGCCGCCACAGGTACACGCCCTCTTTGAGGCGTTGCGCCTGCGCTGGCTATGCAAACCGCTGGGCTTCGAGCGCCTCTCGCTCAAAGGGCACAAGCTGCGTTGCTATTTTCTCAGCAACCCCCAGTCATCGTTCTTCGAGACAGAACAGTTTCAGCGCCTGATGCAATTTGTCGCCGAAAAAGGCCGCATCATGGGCCTGTCGCTCAAGCAAACGACGCGCGAGCTCATCGTTGTTCAGGAAGACGTGCGCACCCTGAAGCAAGCCAAGCGCACGCTGGAGCAACTGGCACAGGCGTGCGGCATAGCGCCTGCTCCTCCGAAGCCGGTGGCAACTCCTACTGACGGCCAAGTAAACCAAGCGCCCGAACCGTCAGCCGACGTCTTCCACTCATGACCGTCGGCAAAGGGCGGACTGTTAAAAACTTCCTAAACAGACCTAGTACCCACTCATCGCCTGGCGCTCCCACCCATACCTTTGGCCCTGGGTAATTTTTTGCATCAGGTTTATGTTTCTGCGCGTCCCTATTTTGCTGCTCGTGCTTTCCTGTGGCGTTATTTGGCGCCTCGACGCCCAGATGTCGGAGCATCGGTATGTCAATTGGTTTACCTACTTTGCCCAATATCGCCTGAGCCGGCACTGGGGCATACATACCGACCTGCAGTTTCGCACCGACGAGCGCGTCTATCGAACGAACCAATCGCTGGTGCGCGTCGGATTGCAGTACTTGCTCTCCCCGGCAACCAACCTGACCGTGGGCTACGCGCTTATTGGCAATTATGGGGCTAATGGCTACTACGGCGAGCACCGACTCTGGCAGCAATATCTGCATACCGAGCGCTGGAGCAGCGGCCACTCCATGACACACCGCCTGCGTTTAGAAGAGCGATGGGTAGCCTACACTAACGGGCGGGAGGGATGGCGCGAAGGGTTTCGTTTCCGCTACTTCAATCGCACCCTGTTCAACCTCTCCAAAAAAGCTTCTGCCCACGCAAAACCCTACTTAGCCCTCCAAAACGAGCTGTTTCTCAACGGTGCCTCGCGCGATATCAATCCAAATCTGTTCGACCAGAACCGACTCTTAGTGGCCATCGGCGTGCTGCATAACGGCCACACGCGCCTTGAACTCGGCTATATGAACCAGTACCTCAACCCGCCAGGCAATACCGATATCGTTAACCACATTGCCCATTTATCGGTACTCCAGACGCTGGATTTTGCCGCCTCTGAGCATTAGATTTTTTCATGAAAATTCCCGTTTTTACCATGTTCAAATTTGCATTTCTTCCCGTTTTAGCCGCCTTAGTGCTGTTCCTAAGCGGCTGCGATACGCTTCAGAGCGTCGCCAATGAAGCCATGCGCGAACCTACCTCCGCCGAAGTGAACCAGGGCCTCAAAGAAGCTCTCAACCGAGGAGTAAGCAACGGCGTCAATGCCTTATCGGCTCGCGATGGCTATTTCAAGAGTCCTTACAAAATTCTATTGCCTTCCGAGGCGCGCACCGTAACCGACCGTTTGCGCAATGTGCCGGGCTTCAGTAACTTAGAAAACGAACTGCTCGAGCGCATCAACCGCGGCGCTGAGGAAGCCGCTAAAGAGGCAGGACCCATCTTCCTGTCTGCCATACGCGCCATGACCTTCCAGGATGCCTTCAACATCCTGATGGGCCCTGACAACGCCGCCACCGACTACCTGCGCCGCACCACGTACCAGCAGCTATACGACAAGTTTAACCCCGTCATGGTGCGCGCCTTAGACAATATCGGGGCTAACAAACTCTGGCGCGACGCCACAACGGCATACAACCAGATACCGTTGGTGAATAAAGTAAACACTGACCTCGACGACTACGTAACCAATGAAGCGCTCAAAGGCCTGTTTGCCAAAATCGAAGAAGAGGAAAAAAACATCCGCCGCAACCCCGTAGCGCGCACCACAGCCCTGCTGCAAAAGGTCTTTGCCCGCCAAGACCGCAACCGCCGATAACATTACCGGCCCAAAACCCATTTTTCATTTTTCACTTTTCACTTTTCATTTTTCATTTTTAACTTCCTTCCTATTTTTGTTTCGCATAAAAAATTCCCCTGCTTATGCGGACAATTAGCGGAGTAAGACGGTGGGCCTCGGACCTGTTCTGGGCATTTTATCCAGAATTATGCCCAGGATGCGGAAAGGCTGCTGCCCGGGCGAAGACGTGCTTCTGCGTACGCTGCCAGAGCCAGCTCTTGCCGGGCGATATGTGCTTTTTGCGCGAGAACGAGTTTACTGAACGCTTATGGGGCCGCATACCATTGGAGAGCGGTGCGGCTCTCTACTTTTTCCAGCGCCGCAGCCCGCTTCAGCGCGCTCTGCACCGCCTGAAGTACCACCGCCAGGCCCATATTGGCCTTCAGCTGGGGCGTCTGCTCGGAGGGCAGCTCAAGCGCTCGCCCTTTTTCCGCCGGGTCGAGGCCGTCGTTCCCGTGCCGTTGCATCCTGATAAGCAGCAAGTGCGCGGCTACAATCAGAGCGCGCTGATTGCTTCGGGCGTTTCGGAGGCGATGGGTATCCCGGCCTTCTTGGGCGCGCTGGAACGCCGTCGGTTTTCTGAGTCACAGACGCGCAAGCGCCGTATGGAGCGCTTCGACAATGTAGCAGAGGTGTTTGTCCTCGCCCAACCCGGGGCCGTGGCGGGCAAACATATCCTGCTGGTGGACGACGTGCTGACCACCGGCGCCACGCTAGAGGCCTGCGGCAGGGCTTTGGTGAGTGCGCCTGACGTCCGCCTGAGTATGGCCACGGTGGCTATTGCTACCACTCGAATGCGCTGACCGCCTTAGTGCCTCGCAGACCCGTGATACTGACTGAGCAAGAACAGGCTTTCGTACGCCAGCATATAGACGACGATCTGGCCACTCTGGCGCTGACAGCGCACCGCTACCCGGAGATTTCCGTAGCAACTCTGCTCCCCTCAATGGCCGCGTTGCGAAAAATCCGCGTCAAGGCGCCCTCGTGGTTTCGACTCGATTTGGATGTGCCACCTGCTATGAGTGTAGAGCAGGCTTCGTCGGAGCAGGCGGCGCGCTTCAAGGCCAGTCTGTTTTCGGGTCGGCGCTTGCTCGACCTGACGGGGGGCATGGGCATAGACGCCTTTTTTTGGGCAAAAGCATTCGAAGAGGTGGTCTATCTCGAGCGTGGCCTCGCATTAGCCCAGGCGGCCCGGCACAATTTTGCGTTGCTGGGCGCTGCAAACATCCGCGTGGAGAACTTAGACGCTGAGCGCTTTTTGCTCGAAAGGGCAGAAACCTTTGACCTGATCTACGCAGACCCTTCGCGTCGCGACGACCAGCAACGGCGCGTATTCCGCTTCGAGGATTGCTCTCCTAACGTGTTGGCATTGCGCCCTTTGCTGCTCCAGCGGGCAGCACATGTGTTGGTGAAAGCTGCCCCTATGCTCGACCTGGCGCTGGCGCAAGAGCAAATGGAAAGTATCGAGCGCATATGGGTGGTGTCTGTGGGCGGCGAAGTCAAGGAGCTGCTCCTGCTCTTAGGGCATACTCGTGCAAATGCCGACGAAATACCCATCGAAGCAGCCATGCTTGCTGCACATGGGACAGTGCAATTTTCCTTTAACCGCGTCGAGGAACACACCTGCACGCCGCGCTTTAGTGCTCCCCAACACTACTTATACGAACCCGATGCTGCCCTTCTGAAGGCGGGCGCCTTCAAGACCTTCGCCGTGCGCTACGGGCTGGCCAAGTTGCATCCGCATGCCCACCTCTACACCTCGATGGCGCTTGTTCCGGAGGCTCCTGCCAGGTGCTTTGTCGTGGAGGAGGTGCTTCCATACGACCGACGAGTCGTCCAGCGATATTTACCGGAGCGCAAGGCCAACGTCGCTGTGCGCCATTTCCCTGACTCCGCTGAACAAGTGCGCCAGCGGCTGGGCCTTTCAGATGGCGGCGATAGATATCTGTTTGGCACGACCGGGCCAGACGGTCAGAAAATTTTGGTTTTATGCCGCAGAACTTTAGCCTTAATTTAAATGTTAAAATTTAATATTTTGAAAATAGCCGCTCAAGCGCTTCCGTCATTGGCTGCGCTGCTCATTAAACACTCCCTGCCATGCGACCGACCTTTCTCACCAGCCTGGTTTTTCTTGCCGGAATGGTGATTGCCGCATCCTCGATTACCTTCGCTCAATCGCCCCTGGAGGAGGATTTGCGAATGCACGAGGACTTCTTTCGCGCTCGAATGCGCGATTATCAGCAATGGCTAACCTATGCAGAACTGGACCGTGTTCTTTACGCAGATAGTATTGCCGTATCGCAGCAGAGGGTAACGCTCTTTCTAAGGGCCGCCCATCAGGGCGAGCGGGTATGCGATTCTTTGCAGTGTGCCTGGGAACGCCTGGAACAGGAAAACTTCCGACGTTACGGCCAGTACTTTCGCGAGCGTCTGCTGCGCAAATGGGCCTTTCTGGCCGAAATCCACGAAGAGCAGGCCGAGGTGGTGGTGCGTTGCCACGAACCTGCTCACTTCCTGATGCGCATTCGGAGCGACCGCGGGCGCATCCTGCGCGATTGGCGCTCCGTACGCGGCAGCGTCTTTCAAGTACACCTGCCTACCTTTACGGCCTTCCAAAACATCAATTTGGGTGAAGGAAAGGCCATCATCCCTGGGCAGCAGGCTCCAGCCGTATCTGCCAAAGCCAGGCGCTTTCTCATTAACCATTACAAACCTAAGGGCACGCCCATCCTGTGGCGTGCGCGCATTGATACCAGCTTCGTTACATTTGACGAGTTTGTGCTTGAAGTTACCCATCTCAGCCACGAAATTTGCCCCGACGGATATTACGAGTACCATCGCATCACGGTCTGGTGCGCCCAGCGTGGCCCCGATACCGAATTGACATGGGAATTTCAGGGTAAATACGGAAGCGGTATCCTATTTCCCCCTCGGAAAAACGACTATAAAGACCTTTCTTTGCGCTACAAAGACAATTTAGAAGAGTACCAGCAGCGTTTGTTTAAACGCCTCGTTTACCACCTTATTCGACAATAATTTTTTCAGCGAAAGGCAATTGTTATGGCAGCAACATCGGCCACCACTACGGCAACGACCAACACCCCTGCCGAAACCGCTACAACGGCTGCGCAAAAAAGCCTCAACCCTCGTGCGCGCATTGCCCGGCAGATACTCATTTACCATTTTGTCCTGATAGGCGCCGCGGGCATCTTTTACATTCTGCGCGGCTTCGACTTTGAAGAGTTCACCACTCTGATGGGCATTCTCGGCCCCATTACGGCCATGTACGGCGGGGCGGTATTTCGCTATATCGGGCGGAGCATCACAGAGCCGGTTACGAACGGAAACGGTTCCAAAACATCCATCAGCGCTATGGTGCGCTGGTTGGTGCACGGGCATTTTGCCATTGTGATGCTACTCATTTCCCTTAAGGCTCTTGCGCCCAACGTGCTGAGTTTTCAGGACATGGTCATTTTCCTGACGCTCGTCGAGTCCGCTTTAGGCGTTTATATGGGCAACATCATCCTGGCCCTATTTGAGCCGCAACAACAGCCGACTAAAACGCCGCCGCCGGCTTAAACGGCTGCTACTGCGCTCAGTAACGACTCAAAAAGCGTCAGCCCGTCAGTATTGCCCAGCACCTCCTCCGCAGCGCGCTCTGGGTGCGGCATCATACCCAACACGTTGCGCTGCTCGTTGCACACGCCCGCGATGTGGCGCATCGAACCGTTGACGTTTGCTTCGGGCGCTAGCTGACCCGTGGGCGTGCAATAGCGGAAAAGCACCTGTTCATTCGCCTCCAAGCGGTCGAGCGTCGCTTCGTCGGCGTAGTAGCGTCCCTCAGCGTGTGCAATCGGTATCTTTAAAGTGCGCTCTGGGTCTAACGAAGCCGTCAGCGGGGAGCGCGTCGTGGCGGGCTTGATCCACACATTTTCGCAGATGAACTGCTGATTGGCGTTGCGCAGCAAAACGCCGGGCAACAGACCGGCCTCACAAAGAATCTGGAAGCCGTTGCAGATGCCCAGCACTAAACCTCCTTCTCGGGCAAAAATCTGAACGGCCTGCATAATCGGCGAAAATCGCGCAATAGCACCCGCCCGCACGTAGTCGCCGTAAGAAAAGCCGCCGGGAAGCACGACACAGTCTACGTCAGCAGGCAGATGGGTATCCTTGTGCCAAACTTTCTCTACCGGCTGCCTCAACACGTCGCCCAGCACGTGCACCATATCGTCGTCGCAGTTGGAGCCAGGAAAAACAACAACACCAAATTTCATAGAAAAAATAGGGTTTGGGTAGAACATCAAAAAAGATGGCCAGAGAATTGTACCACCAATGCTAACGCGAACAGGGCCAGATGAAACAACTCCAGGAACGGGTTATTTCGGGAGGATTGAAAGAGATAGCCCAAAAAGATGCCCACGCTGGGCATGCACAGTAGAAAGCCGTCCAAGGTGTCGGCGGGGCGAAAAAAGGCCGATAGTGTACCCGTCAGGAAAAACCAATACAAAATATCAATGTACTTCTTCACCTGGATGGCGCGCTTGTAATAGTACAAGTTGAAGCCAAGCGCCGCAATAAGCAGCAATACGCCCAACGCTCCGACCGACAGGCGGGGGCTGAGGTCTTGCGGAAATGAAATTTGTGGCCAGGCGAAAAAATGGGCGAGCTGAATAGTCCAGAAATCATCCAAGCGGTCGTACCAAAAAAGCGCTGCCTGAACGATGATCAGAATGGCCAACGCACCCGCGACATAGACCATTTGCTCCCGTCTATTGAACGAGCGTAGAGCAAAAAAGCTCAGAAAGCCCACCGGAACGAACCAGCTAGCCGGTGGATAAAATAGCGAAGCCATCGTAAACCACACAGCTGTATCAAAAATAGCCGAAAAGGCTAATGGGCGCCGATAGACTGAGAAAATTTGCCACAGCCCCAGCGGCAGGAACGTGGTTGCCACTAACGCCGGCGAGAGAAACAGAAAATCCGGCACGCAAGAGGCCACCAACCCGTACAGCATGCCCGGAAGCCAGGTGCGCTCTTCCATCATACGGTATTTGTCGGTCAGGCGATTAACCATAAATGCCTGAACAAAAACCAACCCTGCCGCAGCGATCGCCGATCCCAACGGAGAAGCGCCCAAGCCACCCAAAAGCCAGAGATACAGCCATCCGCCCGGCGCTTCCTCACCTTCCGGCGGCGCCACCCAGCCCAGCAGGGCCGGCAGGCGCAGGGCCCCTAAGTAGGCCGCCAGCCAGAAGACGGTAAAAGACTCGTTGTTGCGGAAAAAGGCAAGCATGTCAGTGGGCTGGCATCGAACCGCCAGCGGAAGAACAACGAGGCAAAGGTCTACAACCCCGTTGAACCAGGAAAACAAAGCGGCAAAAAAGCACAATGTCCGTGGGTCAAGGCCTCGATTTTTAGCTGAGCGCGCGACGCTCTTTAACAGAACTCACGCTGACAGAAGTTGTTTTTTGAAAGCCTCGAACTCTGCCTCCGTAAGCATGCCGGCGTCGAGCAACTGCTTGAGTTTGGTTAGCTCATCGGCAGCCGAAACACGCTGGGTAGCCGGCGGCGGCGCCTGCAGGATGCGTTGCTCGGTCGCCGGATCCATCAGCTTGGAGCGATTGTTCATGCAGAAGCGCACGAAAGCATCCTGGCTTACCAGTAAGCGCACGGGCGCCGGCAGGAACTCATATGCCATTCGGAAAGCTGCTTCCATGCGGCTGTCGCCCATGGCATTGGCCAACGAATTCAGGTTGAGCAAGGGCAGCACCTTTTCCTGAAGAATGCGCTGCACCTCCGGCAGGTATGCGTTGAGCGCACCCATGTCTGCCAGCGCATGGCTGGCCGTATTTTTCAGATCGGCCTGGGCCTTCTCGGCCTTTTCCTTCAGGTGAGCAGCCTGCTCTTCGAGCTGGCTCTTTAGCTTATCTTTCAAATTCTTGAGCATAATAAAACAAATTAGGCAGTGAACAGCGAAAATCGCCGAAAGATACCTTTTTGCCTTTAACCCTTGCCTTTCCCCCTGTTAAAAAGCCGCTAACTTTGCGCCGAAAAAATCACGCACTCCATGACTTCGCGTCAAATCCGCCAGCAATTCTTAGATTTCTTTGCTTCTAAAGCGCATAAAATCATACCCTCTGCGCCCATTGTAGCCAAAAACGACCCTACGCTCATGTTCGTCAACTCGGGCATGGCGCCACTCAAAGATTACTTTCTGGGCAATCAGACGCCACCTGCTCCGCGCGTGGCCGACACCCAAAAGTGTTTGCGCGTAACAGGCAAGCACAACGACTTGGAAGATGTAGGCCGCGACGGCTACCACCATACCATGTTCGAGATGCTGGGCAACTGGTCGTTTGGCGACTATTTCAAAAAAGAAGCCATCGCCTGGTCGTGGGAACTCCTCACCGAAGTCTATCGCCTGCCCAAAGACCGCCTCTACGTGACCGTCTTTAAAGGCGATGCTGCCGAAAATCTGCCTTTCGATGAAGAGGCCCGCGCTGAGTGGAGCAAGTACGTGCCCGAAGACCGCATCCTGCCCTTTGGAAAAAAAGAAAATTTCTGGGAAATGGGCGACCAGGGGCCTTGCGGCCCTTGCTCCGAAATCCACATTGACCTGCGCTCCGACGCCGAGCGTGCTCAACGCGATGGGCGAGATCTGGTCAATGCCGACGATCCCAACGTCATCGAAATCTGGAACAACGTCTTCATGCAATTCAACCGCCGCGCCGACGGGTCATTAGAAGAACTGCCCGCCAAAAGCGTGGACACCGGCATGGGCTTCGAACGCCTCTGCCGCGCCGTTCAGGGCGCCGCCTCCAACTACGACACCGACCTGTGGCGACCGCTATTTGCTTTCTTAGAAAACTACACCGGCATTCGCTACGAAGGTACTTATCCCGGCCTGCATGCCGATTGGAAGATGACGGACGTGGCCATGCGCGTCGTGGCCGACCACCTGCGCGCCGTGTGCTTTACCATTGCCGACGGCGAACTGCCCTCCAATACCGGCGCCGGATACGTTATCCGACGCATCCTACGCCGCGCCGTGCGCTACTACTATTCTTTCTTGGGCCAAAAAGAGCCGGTCATGTACCGAATGGCGCCCATCTTAGCCGAAGAGTTCGCCGACGTGTTTCCCGAACTCAAAGCGCAAATAGACTTCGTTGTGCGCGTCGTCTTAGAAGAGGAAAAAGCCTTCTTGCGCACCTTGGAAAGCGGCCTGAAACGCATCGAAGCCATTGAAGCGCGCGACGGCGTCCTCGACGGCCGCCAGGCATTTGAATTGTACGACACCTTCGGTTTTCCCATTGACCTGACGCGCCTCATCGCCCGTGAGAAAGGCTGGACAGTGGACGAAGCTGGCTTTGAGAAGGCGCTGCAAGAGCAGAAAGAGCGCTCCCGAAAAGACGCCGCTAAAGAAGTGGGCGACTGGACGGTGCTGCGCGAAGGCAGCGACGCCGTCTTTGTGGGCTACGACCAGCTGGAAGTGGACGACGCCTATGTATTGAAATACCGCACGGTGCAGGTAAAAGGCAAACCGCAATACCACGTCGTGCTCAACCGAACGCCGTTCTATCCTGAAGGCGGCGGCCAGGTCGGCGACACCGGCTGGCTTTTCTTTGGAAATGAAAAAATTCAGGTGCTCGACACCAAAAAGGAAAACGACTTAGTCATCCATTACCTCGAGCGGTTACCCGAGAACATCGAAGCGCCTGCCGTGCGCGCTCAGGTGGACGCCCGGCGCCGCCGCCTAGTGGAAAACAACCATTCAGCCACGCACCTGCTCCATGCCGCCCTACGGCGCGTGTTGGGCCACCACGTGCAGCAGAAAGGTTCGTACTTAGACGACCAAATGCTCCGCTTTGACTTCGCGCACTTTCAAAAGGTAACCGATGACGAATTGGCCCAAATCGAGCATTTAGTTAATGAGAAAATCCGCGAAAACATCGCTTTAGAAGAGGCCCGCAACATTCCGTTGGAGGAGGCGCAAAAGGCCGGCGCCATGATGCTTTTTGGCGAAAAATACGGCGAGCGCGTGCGCATGATCACGTTCGACCCTGCTTACTCGCGCGAGCTGTGCGGCGGTTGCCACGTCAAGCAGACCGGTCGCATTGGCTTTTTTAAAATCGTCTCTGAAAGCGCCATCGCTGCCGGTGTGCGGCGCGTAGAGGCCCTTACTGCTGATGCCGCTGAACGCCACGTAGCTGCCTTAGAACGCGAGATGGCCGGCATCCGCGCCCTACTCAAAGCCCAGGAGCCAGCGCGCGCGGTGGCTGAACTACAGGAAGAAAACAAACGCCTACACAAAGAAATCGAACGCCTGTTGCTGCAGCAGGCCAGCCAGGTGCGCGAGCAACTGCGCCAACAGGCCGAACCGCGCGACGGATTCGCCGTCGTAACGGCTGTCGTTGCGCTGAGTGACGCCAACATCATCAAAACACTGGCACACGAGTTGGAGCGCGAATTGGGCGCTGCCGTGGTGGCCCTGGGCTCTGTCAGCGGTGAAAAGCCGCTCCTTACCGTGCGCATCAGTGAAACGTTAGTCAAAGAGCGCGGCTTGCATGCCGGCAACATCGCCCGTGAACTGGCCCAAAAGTACTTGCGCGGTGGCGGCGGTGGTCAGCCCTCCTTTGCCACGGCCGGCGGTACCGATGCTTCGCGCCTATCCGAAGCCGTCGAGGCCGTGAAAACCTATCTGTCCTGAGGATGCCAACTGGAAATTGGTCTAACCTGCCTGAAGAAATGCTGCGGTCTTTCGCAGCTAAAAACGCATTCAGAGAAAAAGCATGAAAAAAACGATTGGCTTCCTCGCCTTTAGTCTTTTCGCAATACTTTATGTCCAGGCACAACTGCCTGAAGTGGAGTTGCGCGCCGGCATGGTCATTACTAAATCGTGCCGCATTAAACCCCAAACCTACACCTTAGCCGCAGAAGCCGACATCCAACCCGGTAAGGCATACCGACCCGTTATTACCATTGCTGGCGAGGGCGCAGAAGTGGACTTTCAGCAGGCTGAGCTGCGCAGCCCGCTCGACCCGGCTCGGCCCGATCGCTTCACGGGGCTGGCCATCGAAGTCAGAGGCAAGAACATCACCATCAAAAACGCCCGCGTCCGCGGCTACAAAGTGGCGCTTCTGGCCCACCGTTCGCCCGGACTGAAGGTGGAAAACAGCGACTTTTCGTACAACTACCGCCCCCGCCTGCGCTCTTCGCGCGAACGCGAGGACTTCTCGGATTGGCTTTCGTACCACCAAAACGACCACAACGAATGGCTGCGCTACGGCGCCGGCATTTACTTGGACAGCTGCCCCAACGCCACCGTGCGCGAATGCCGCATCACAGGCAACCAGAATGCCTTGCTCATGACTCGTTGCGACGATGGCCTGTTCTATAACAACAACTTCTCTTTCAACTCCGGCATAGGCATCGGCCTGTATCGCAGCAGCCGCAACCGCGTCATGCACAACCGCTTGGATTGGAATGTGCGCGGCTATTCGCACGGCGTCTATCAGCGCGGACAGGACTCGGCGGCGCTGCTGTGCTACGAGCAAAGCAGCAACAACACGTTCGCCTTCAACTCAGCGACCCATTCGGGCGACGGCTTCTTCCTGTGGGCCGGTCAGACCACTATGGACACTGGCGAGGGCGGCTGCAACGACAACCTGATCTTTGGCAACAACTTCAGCTATGCCGCTACCAACGGCGTCGAAGTGACGTTCAGCCGCAACCGAATCCAGGGCAATCTCATCCGCGAATGCACCTACGGCGTTTGGGGTGGCTATAGCTACGAAACCAGCGTTTTCGGCAACCTCATCACCAACTGCCAGACGGGCGTAGCCATCGAACACGGCCAGAACAACACCATTCGGCTCAACCTCTTCGAGGGCGACAGCATCGCCATACACCTGTGGGCGCGCGATCAACAGCCTGCCGACTGGGGCTATGCCCAAAAGCGCGACGTGCGCAGCCGCGATGCCATCATTGACCGAAACGCCTTCCTGCGCTGCGCCGTTCCACTCAAAATTGCCGCCTCGCAAAACGTCGCCGTCAATGGCGAAAACCTCTTCAGCGGCTTCCAGACCCTCCTCGAAACACCCAAACCCAACGAGGGCCTCAAATTCCTGCGCAATGACCTCTACGGCTCGCGCGACCAGATCGAACGCGCCTGGCAACACCCCGAACTGGCCGCTTCGCGAAAACTCAACTTCAGCTACCCTGAACAACAGCCCATCAATCCATATAAACCCTTAGAAATCTATGAGTGGGAAGTCAATGAGCCCGACAGCCTCCCGGGAGGCTACAATACTGCCCTGCCCCCCAACCAGGTCGTCGGCCGCCAATACATCCTGATAGACGAATGGGGCCCTTATGATTTCCAGCGCCCTTATGTTGCCATCAACAATGTCTTAGAAATTCCTCGCGGTGGGCGCTCCTACGTGTTGCGCCTCTTGGGGCCGCCGGGTACCTGGAAATTGCTCCAACAACGCGGAGGCATGTCCGTAGATAAAACTTCCGGCGTCTTGCCGGGCTATCTGAGCCTCGCCTCGTCGCCCGGCGCCGACGAAGATTTCTGGTTGGAATTTGAATACAACGGCCAACAGCCGTTCACCGATGCTTTCGGTCAAACCATCGCCGCCGGGCAGCCCTATCGCTTTGTTTTTGAGCACTATCGAAAAAAAATAGACTGGCGGGTACAATTTTTCAACTTCACGGATGCGCAATGGGATGCCCTGCTCCAACGCACGCCCGATGCTGCTCCCTTAGCCCAGACACCCGACCTGAAACCCGCCGCTGAAAAGACCGCCAGCGACCTATACTTCGCCTGGTGGGGCGCCCCTGCCGAAGGCGTGCAAGCCGACCGCTTTGCCACCGTCGCCGCAGCCACCACCACACTGCCCGCCGGTCGCTACCGCATCGAACTCACCTCCGACGACGGCGTCCGCCTGTTCGTGGACGGGCGCTGCGTCATAGACCGCTGGAACATCCACGAACCCGCCACCGACGAAGCAGAACTGGAGCTGGGAGGCCAACACCAGCTGCGCATTGAGCATTTCGACGCTGGAGGCTTCGGCACCTTAGACTTTCGACTCCGACCGGTGCGCTAAAAAAGCAAAGAAATTCACGCCCAAACAGCCCCTTTAATAAATCCGATACGAAAGGCTGAGTACAAAGCTGATGACAGACCCAGGGATGTATTGGCTGGACGAGCGGCTCCATTGCCCAATATCTATAGAAGTTATTGTGAACTCCAAAGGCTCGGGCTGAGCCAGTATCGGAAAGCGAAACACGGGCCGGAGCGCCAGTGAGGCTCGCTCGCCCAGCGGCACCCCCATCTCGAACGGAAATGAGAGGTACGTGGCGAAATTGCGCCGCCGGCGAAAGTTCTTCTCCACCACCGAGGACTGGACGATGCTTATCTCCCCCTCCTGGGCGGAAAGGTAGGCCGCGCTAAAACCTATACCGCCCAGCAGACGCAACGGAGACGACATAAAGAAGCGCCGGGCCACATAAAGGTCAAGCAGCGCACAAGACTCGCCGAACGTCAGTCGGGCCTTGTTGCGGTCAAACTCAAACTCCCTCTGAATTGTGGCCTGCTGATAGCTGAACGCCCCCGTAGCCGACCAACGCCCTGACCAGGCAAAGCGATAGTGTACCTCAGCTCCCCGGGCGCTTTCGGCACTAAAAGGAAGATGCAACCGTGCAAATCCAACGCCCACGTCCTGATATTGAGCCTGGACCCCAAATCCCCAAAACAGAGTCAATGGGATCAAGATATACTTTGTGTTGCATATCGAAAATAATTTCATATAAAATGCTTGATTTTAATATTAGTTTTGGGCTGATGTCCTTTTTGGTTTTTTTGATGTTAAAATCCCAAAAAATACTAATTTTTACAAATCGCTTACTCGGAAATACGAGCTAACCCCCCTGGCATGATGCGACTCAGGTATCCACCTGTAGTCTTCTTCGAGTACTTCTATCGCCATTTCGCTTATCGGGAGTCTTGCCTAAGTACCTTTTATGAAATAATTAACTGTCCTCTCTCGCCTCTGCGTCCTTGCCCGTTTCCGGATGTGCTACAGGTCGCAACGGTTACGTAAAAAACGCAAACTATACGACAGCTAAAGTACTCGTTTATTGCCTCATTTTAAATAACTTAAGTTGCAAAAAAGAGGCTACAAACAGGTCGCCCTTGTCGGCACGGAAACACGGGTGTATTTTTCTAACTATTGGCTCACGTGGTATTGATTTTCAAGGTCTTAAAAAATCAAGTCTTCTCCCGTTAGCGTCGGTTTTCTATGGTTTTTCGCTGTGTACTAATTGCTGAGAACACCGCGGGCTGCCCAGAGAAGAAATTTCTCTGCGCCTCTCTGCGGCCCTCGGCAGGTCTTAGTAAAAAAATTAGGAAAGAAAAAAGCATAAGAGGGTGCCTTCTCAATTGTGCATGACATCAATTGACAGAAGTGCTGATAAAAGGCCGGGGGCTGCTGAGGTGCTTTCTTTTGTATTTACCCCTTGTCATCAGAGGCAGGCCTTTTCATTGGTGGAGGTGCAAGTTTTGGGAAGTAGCGCTTTCTTGATAACCAAGATAAAAAATGAGGTACTTACAGGCTATAAGACTCAAGAGGACAGTGTTTGGCGTGGAGATGGGCATTTCATAATATGAGAATTGGCCTCGCCTTGGCGTTAGGAAGTTTACCGGTACAGGGCACGAGGGTGCGAAAAGAGCAAGCAGCAGGCATCGAATTAATTGTTCCACTTTTAAACTACTTGTCCATATGACTTCTTTTTTCTTCAAAGTCGCTGCGGCCCTTGCTGTGCTTTTCGCCGGTCTCACTGCTCATGCTCAGCAACTTACGCTCAAGCCTTTGCTCCATAGTATAGGCTACCGGGTGCAACTGCCGCCCGGTTACGACGCCGACTCCACCGCTTTCACCGTCGTGCGGTATCGGGCCGTGGGGCAAGACTGGGAGCCGGGCTTTCCCGCCTCGCGTCTCAGTCTAAGCGAGTTCAGAGGCGGTTTGTTTGAACTGGACCCCGGCACTTCTTACGAATTGGAAGCCACCGTGATAGACTCTTTCCCAACCCTTAAAAGGGACGTTCTAACAGCTACGACAACCACGCTAGCTATGCCCAGCATCCAGCTGGTCGGAACGAACCTGCGATGGGTCAGCCCCAACGGGAGCGGCAACATTTACTCTCCGACGCAGCCAGGCAATTTGCAGACCCTCCTGGCCGGCGGGCTTGCGTGCGGAACGACCGTCTTGCTCAAAGGCGGCGTCTATACGCTCGGCGATCTGACGCTTAACCTCACCGAAGACTGCCCGGAAAGCGCGCCCATTACCCTGATGGCTGCTCCCGGCGAAACGCCCGTCTTCGATGGCGGCTCTTACACCCAATATACCTGGTACGAAGGTACTGGCGATACGACCATCTGGTGGACCAACCTGCCTGCTCATTTAGAATTCAACGCCATGTGTATCGTGGACGGCGAGCGGTTGTATCCCTATGCCTTCCTCACCCCCAGCCCTTTAGACCCTACTTATCCCAGCCTTTGGACACTCGGCTACGGGCTGTCCGGTTTTTATCGCAACAGGTTCAATCGGGTGTTTATCAAAATGTTGGATGGTCGCAACATCAACCGTTCACAGGTCATTTTCTCCCAAAAATTCACCTGCCTGACCGTCTATGGCAATCATAAAAACGTCCGCCTGCGTATCAAGGGCATTCATTTTAAATACTACGGAAAAGGCCGCTGCGATAAGGATGCTCTGGGCTTTCCTACCACGTGTTACCCCTCCAATACGCTCCGATTCGAAAACACCAGCGGCGTAGTGGTGGACAGCTGTGTCTTCGACTTCTGCAATTTCCCGGTGCTCTTCGAAGGCAATTGCAACGACAACATCGTGATGAACTGCCGCATCACCGACGGCACGGGCTATTGGTCGCATGCAGCGTTTAAGCGAACAGTGGATGCTCTTAACATACTGATGGACTCCGACCAGGGGACTAAGGGGCGCTATCTGGAGAACACCGGTATTTACTTTAGCCCAAACACTGAGCAAACAGTAACAGGCAATATTGTCTGGAATAACACGGTGCAGGGCGTAGTCAACGGCATCGGGTTGGGTTTTTTCAACAATTCTATTGTGCAAGAAAGCGACATTTCGCACAACCGCATTAGCTGGTGCTTCGACGGTATTGGCGCTCTGGGCGAGCACCGAAACGTCCGCATCTGGCGCAACGATGTGAGCTACTGCCCGGTGGGCGTCTCCCTCATTGGGAGCGAGCAAAAACCCGCCTACATCTTCCGAAACGTCTTTCATCACCTCGACCAGCGCCAAAACTACCAGAACGACCCCAGCTTCATGACATGCGATGGCGTTCAGACGCAGCAATCGTGGTCAACAGCCCTGAAACTGAACGCCGGCGGCGAAACCAAAGCCAATGACGCAATCTATTTCATCCACAACACCGTGCACGGCATAGAGCCGTATGCCTTCAACCTTTATCTGTGGACGCCCACCTGGAAGACACTGCAGCTGTGCAACAACATTTTTTACGCCGAAGGCGACGCTAATTTCTTCTTTGACCAGGTGAAGAGTCAGCCGCTGTACCACTTTGACTCGAAGAATGACAACATCGTCAGCCCAGTACGCGGCGTACTCGGTATCGTGCGCCCGCAGGGCGGAGCTGGCTGCTTTAAGTACAGCACTGCCGCTACCCTTCGAAACGGCTTAACGGGCGTTACGGGCAGCCCGCGGATACGAATAGAAGACGCGCTGAACGAATGGCCGCAGTTTGCCGACACGTCCAAAAGCGACTTTCGCCTCCAGCCTTCCAGCCCGCTGATAGACCGGGGAAAGCGTGTGCCGGGCTTCAACAACCGCTTTCTCGGTTCCGCCCCCGATGTAGGCGCCTGGGAACACGGTGTTGTGTCCACATTGCCCTTGCTGCCTGCGGACGCTGCTCTGACTATTTTTCCTAATCCAACCAGTGGGCTTTGCTTCGTCCGCTTCCACTCGCCGGGCGGGGCAGTTATGCTCCAGGTCTGGAATGCGCAGGGCCAACGCGTCGCTCAGCAACGCTTCGATGACGTGCCAGGCGGCAGCCAGACGATACAGGTGGAGACGACGGCCTGGCCCGCTGGGGTGTATTTCTTGCAAATGCAAACGAGCCGCGGGGCAGAGAGCGGGCGGCTGTTGAGGAGGGAGTAGGTTTTATTCCAGAATAGTGCGGTATGGCGTGGAAGTGCACGCCTACCTGGTAGAGTCTGACAACGAGAAGTGGACGCAGGGAGGCGCCTGTTCGCGCCTTTTGGATTTGCAGCGTTTGGAGGCAGGACGATCCCCTACCTTTGCCGAGCGCCCGAATGATTTTTTCGGGGGCTGGTTTTGGGTATGCGACCACAGCTTCTGGCCGAACCTGTTTTTTTTCAGCATTGTGCGCGGTGGGAGCGTTGGCGTTGGGCGCTGCTGCCGGTGTCGGTTGAAGCGGCGCATCGGGTGGTGTTTGACACCGCGACGGGTGCGTCGTTGTGCACCTGTCCGTTTCGCCCGCGTCCGTGCGTGCACGCGCAGGCGTTTGCGCTGGTGGTTCAGGCGGCGGACCTTCAAGTGTTTGAAGAGCAGAGCGAGCCGCCGGAATGGTTGACTGGAGTTGGCCCCGCGGTTGCGCCTCGAAAAGTCCGGGGGGCTTCCCCTGACGACGAGCGCTCCGTGCGCATTCAGCGCGGTTTGGAGGACTTAGAAGCCTGGCTTGCGGATACGCTTCAGCGCGGCGTTGCCGTGTGTGCCGCTGAAGACCCTCAGTTTTACCTGACGGCGTCGGCCCGGCTGGCGGATGCCTCGATGCGGGGCTTGAGTCGCCGTATTCGCACGGCTGGAGAGGCGTTTGCCCGGCAGCTCGACCATCCCGAGCCGTTTGTAGCCGCTTTGGCCGATGCTGCGCTGGCCATTCAGGCCTGGAAGCGCCGCGACCGACTGAGCGAGGCGCAACGGAACGATTTGGAAGCCTTCCTGGGCTTTACGCCCAAGAAGGAGGCCGTGCGCGCTCAGAGGGAACGTCTTAGCGACATTTGGGCGGTTGTTGGCGCCTCAGAGGAAACCCTGGAGGCGAGTCTGCGCGAGCGTCGCACCTGGCTGCTGGGCGCTAAGAGCGGGCGCTTTGCACTGTTGCAGGACTATGCCTTTGGCGCTGAGGATTTTCCGCCAGCCTTTCTGCCTGGCGTGTTGGTGCAGGGGACGGTGGCCTACTACCCGTCGGCCTGGCCTTTACGCGCGCTTCCAATAGAGACATTGGAAACGATACCTGAACGCAAGGTGAAAAAACTGCCCGGCTGGCGCACGTTTTCTGAGATGACGCACACTTTTGCCCGTGCTTTGGCGCGTCACCCGTGGCTACCGGCGTTGCCCGCGGCGCTTATCGAGGTGAGGCCCTTGCGCAGCACGACAGGCTTTGCCCTGGCCGACGGCGAGGGATTTTGCGTTCTGTTGGGTGGTAGCGAGCAGGAGTGCTGGGTACTATTGGCCCTCAGCGAAGGGCGACCGATTGCTGTTTTTGGCGAGTGGGATGGCGAGCGATTGCGCGCGTTGAGCGCTATTTGCGAAGAGCGACTCGTGTCCCTCGGTCGAGGTGACTTATAAAGAAGTAAGACCGGACAATTCCTTTTCTGGCCTTACTTTGGCCGCCGAAAAATCTGTTCATGCAACGCTCTACACTGGCTCTCATCACCGGGCCATTGGCTTTCCTACTCTTCGCTGCGGCGCCCATTTTTTCCGACATGGCGCCTGCGGCGCGCATGGCGCTGGGCATCACAGCCTGGATGGCGATCTGGTGGATTAGCGAGGTCGTCCACGTAACGGTTACGGCGCTATTGCCCTTGGTGCTGTTTCCGCTGTGCGGCATTTTGCCGCTCAAGAAGGTGTCAGCTGAGTTTGGTAATGAAATTATTTTCCTCTTTTTATCGGGCTTGCTTTTTGGCCAGGCGATTGAGCGCTGGGGGCTGCACGCGCGCATTGCGCTCAATTTAGTGCGCTGGATGGGTAACCGACCGGCGCGCATTGTGTTGGGTTTTATGGTGGCCACGGGCTTCTTGTCTATGTGGATATCGAACACGGCTACTGCCGTCATGATGACGCCGGTGGCGATAGCTGTTTCGAGCGGGCAGTTTGAAGATACGGCGACTGGCAGCGCCAATTTTCGCAAGGCGCTCATGCTGGGCGTGGCTTACGCCTGTTCTATTGGCGGGGTGGCCACGCTCATTGGAACGCCGACCAATGCTGTTTTCCTCAGTTTTGTGAAGAGCCAGATGAATGTTGAGGTTAGCTTCTGGCAGTGGTTTGCGTTTGCATTTCCATTTTCGGTGCTCTTAATGGCGTTGTGCTGGCTGTTGCTGATGCGTCTGTATCCGCCCGAGCGGACGCCGCTGGGCGATGCGGAATACCGCGCTACGCTCAAGGCATATTTAGACCGGTTAGGGCCGATGTCGGTGGCGGAGCGGCGTTTGATGGTGTTGTTTGGCATGGTCATTCTGAGCTGGCTGACAGGTTCGCTGCTGTGGTATCGGTGGGTACCGAACAGCAGCGATGTGCTTGTGGCGGTGTGTGGCGCTTTGCTGCTGTTCGTCGTTCCTGCGGGCGGCGGAGAGAAGCCTCGTGCAGCCCTATTGGATTGGCCGACGGCGTCGCGCGTGCCTTGGGGCGTGCTGTTTTTCTTTGGAGGGGGGTTAGCGCTGGCACGTGGCTTCGAGAGCAGCGGTCTGGCCGGCTGGTTGGGCGCTCAGATGCGCGGCCTGAGCGAGTGGCATCCCTTGCTGATTGCTCTGGCAGTGTTCACGGTTGTTTCGTTCATCAGCGAAATCGCCTCTAACATTGCTACAGCGTCCATCATGATGCCTGTGCTGGCAGCACTGGCGCAGGCCATTGGGCTGGATCCTTTTGGTATGTTATTGGGCGCAGCCATTTCGGCTTCGTTTGGCTTTGCGCTGCCGGTAGCCACGGCGCCAAACACCATTGTATTCAGCTCAGGTTATTTGAATACCCGGGACATGGCGCGTGCAGGGCTTTGGCTCGATTTTATTGCCGTTCTCCTGTTGCTGGCTTTCGCCTATGTCGCTCTCCCTTTAGTGTGGGGGCTTCGGCTGGGTCACTGATGAAATGAACATCAGGCAGCCAGGCCGGGAGAAGACGCAACGCATAGCAGCAGCGCCTGTCCGGCAGATAAACCCAGATGCCCTTCGCCCGGCATTGTTTGTCTTCGGAGATTTGCTGGAGTATTTGCAAAGAATTTCTGTAACACCCAAACTATGCCCATTACCCTTATCTCTGCCGGCGCCGGAAGCGGCAAGACCTACACGCTTACGGAGCGCATGGTCGCCCTCATCGGGCAAGGCGTGCGGCCCTCCGGCATTGTGGCCACCACTTTCACCCAGAAAGCGGCCGCCGAGCTGTACGAGCGCGTGCATGCACGCCTGCTCCGATCGGGTATGACCGACGCCGCGCAGGCTCTCAGTGGCGCGCTCATTGGCACTGTCCACAGCATTGGCGCGCGCCTGCTTCAGCGCTTCGCCTTCGAGGCAGGCGCCTCGCCGGTAGTGGAAATCATTGCCGATAGCGACCACAAACGCCTGTTCAACGAAGCGCTCGCCCAGGTACTCGACGAAACGCGCAGCACGGCCATGAACCGCTTAGCCGACCGTTTAGGATTTAATAAAAAAAGCACCGATGAAAAATTCGATTGGCGCACCCATATCCGTGAAATCACCGATGCTGCTCGCGCCAACATGCTCTCTGCTGAGACACTCCAGCACAGCAAGCAGCGCTCGCTTGATACGTTTTTTGCACTGCTGCCCCCCGTCTCCGCTCAAACCGCCGACGAGTGGAGCCAACAATTGGCCCGCCTGCTCGAGCAAGCCATTGAAGCTATAGAAAACAACCTCGACGACGACACCAAAACTACCCGCGACACGCTGGAGGAATTGCGCGCCTATCGCACCCTGCTGAAACAACGCGGCTTCCTTTACTGGTACGAGTGGGCCAAACTCAGCAAAATGAACGTGGCTGCCAAAAGCAGGGAGCTCTTCGAACCGCTCAAAACCTTTGCCCAAAGCCACGGCGAACACCCTGGCTTCCAGAGCGATATACGCCAGTACCTTTCGCAGGCCTTCGACATCGCTGCTGACGCCTTGGCTGAGTACCAGCGCTACAAACGCAAGCGCGGCCTCATTGACTACACCGACATGGAAACCCAGGTCGCCCAGTTGCTTCGCATCCCGTCAGTGCGTCAGGTGCTGGCCAGCGAAATAGACCTGCTGCTGGTGGACGAATTCCAGGACACGTCGCCTATTCAGCTGGATATCTTCCTGCAACTCAGCCAGATTGCCCGGCAGGCGATATGGGTGGGCGACCCTAAGCAGAGCATCTACGGCTTCCGCGGCGCCGAACCCGCCCTGATGCAGGCCGTTGTGGAGGCTACAGGCGGCATTCAGCCCGAAAACATCCTGCGCCACTCCTGGCGCAGCCGGCCCGACATAGTACATTTCGCTAACGCTATTTTTACCCAGGCCTTCAGCAACTTGCCCTCCGAACAGGTGGCTTTAGAGCCAGCCCTGCCGGCGGAAAAATATGCGCATCCCGACGCGCCCAGTGGAGTCATTCACTGGCATTTTTTGAGCCAGGACGACCACCGAAAAACACCGGGCAAGCCCTGGTTAGAACACTGTATTGCCCGTCAAATCCGGCATTTAATAGAAAATCCCATACCGGTGTGGGATAAAAAGCGCCACCAAACCCGTCCCTTGCGCTCGGGCGACATCGCTGTGCTGTGCCGCACCAACCACGACTGCAAAACCATGGCCCAGGCGCTACATCACGCCGGCCTAAAAGCCGCAGTGGAGCGCGAAGGCTTGTTGGAAACCGCCGAAGGACGCTTAGTGATAGCTTGCCTGAAGTATCTCCTCAACCCTGCCGACGCGCTGAGCGCTGCCGAAATCCTCGTCTTGAGTGGCAGCCAGACAATAGACGAGGTGGTGGAGCAACGACTGGCTCACCTCGATGAGCAAAACCCACAGCGTTGGGAGGCGCACGAACACGACCTGCTGCGCTCGCTTGAACGCCTACGCGCCCAGGCGGCTGACCTGAGCGCCGCAGAAGTGCTGCAACTACTCTTCGCCGAACTCGGACTGCAACACCGCGTCGCTGCGTGGCATCAGGCCGAGCGGCGATTGGACAACCTCGACCGCCTGCGCCGCTGCGCCGCCGAATACGAGTCCGCCTGCCAACGCATCCACTCCGGCGCTTCTTTAGGGGGCTTCTTGTTGTGGCTCGACGAACAGTCAAATGTTGGCGCCGACTTTCAAGGAAGCGGTGAAGGTTCAGACACCGTGCGCGTCATGACCTATCACCGCAGCAAAGGCCTGGAGTTCCCTCTGACCGTCTGCTGTCAGCTCGACGCCAAACCCAAAGACCGGCTCTGGGGCGCTGTCATGCAATCGGATCGCCTTGTGCCTGACCTCGACGATGTGCTCGGCGGCCGCTGGATTCGCTTTTGGGTCAACCCTTATGCCGACCAATGGCAAAAGACACGCCTCGCCGAGGCCCTCCAGCAATCGCCTGCCTGGCAGCAAGACACCCAGCAAACCCGAGACGAAGAAACTCGCCTCCTCTACGTCGCCCTCACCCGAGCGCGCGACTACCTCGTGCTGCCCACCACCGCTAAAGGCGGCGCAGCCTGGGTCAGCCGCGTTCTTTTTCAGGACGAAAGCGTCCCATTCTTCGACCCGCAGACCGATGAACTGCCGCTGACCTGGCAAAGGCAACCGCTGCGCTGCCATCGGAGCGTGTTCTACGAGCCGGCTCAAGCGCCCGAAGCCCTGCCACCGCTGCAAAATACGCTCCGTTATTTCGAGTATCCCCCCGGCCGCTCGCCCGAGCCACCGCCCGCGCTGTGGATAGACCCACAGGTCGAATACCCACCTGGACTATCGCCGCGCTGGAGCGAGCCGGAAACCTTCGCTCAGCCGCTGTCTTTCTCGGGCGAATACACGCCGGCCTTGAGCCGCGCCACAGAGGCCTTCTTTGCGGCCAGCGACCCTGCGCTCACAGAAGAACAACGCGCGCAGTTGGCCGCCGCTATCCTGCAAAACTGGGGCCTCACTGACCGCATCGTCTCTACCGCCTTCCTCCAGCACGCTCAGACCTTTGGCCTGTGGGCCGCCCGACGAGGACGCGCCCAGAGCCGTGCAGCCTTCCCTTTAGAAGGCAATGTCGGCCAGCGCCGCATTCGCATAACCGTAGACCTGTTCTGGGAAAACGACCGCGAGGCCGTTGCCCTCTTCTGGGCCGGCTTCGCCGAAGGTATGAAAAAATGGAAGGAACAGGCGAAACCCATGGCGCCCTCAATGGCGTGGGCGGTGCATTTGCTGGCTAAAAGCCGGCCGGGTAAGACTGTGTCGTGCTGGGCAGTATTTGCCGTAGAAGGGCAGGCCGTTCGGATGCGCATCTGACAGACAGTCGTTTTAGGTCTAAAGGCAGCGCTGCAAACGCGCGATTGCGGTTTCCGGCACCCATTCCGGCGGGTTTTGCAAAATACAGCCTTGAAGGTGTTTACCTTTGCCGCCTATGTTGCGCGCGTTCAGGCACATGTTCGGCTGGTTTTTGCTCGGCGCCTACCTGTGGGTAGGCACGCCAGCAGCTGAAGTGCTGAAACTGCCTGTGCTTATCGAGCATTACCTCGAACATCGGGCGGAAGTGCCGGACATGGGCTTCTGGGAATACCTGACGCTGCACTATTTCAGCGGTATTGAATACGATGCCGATTACGCGCGCGACCTGCAGCTACCGTTCAAAAGCATTTCGTTAGCCTCGGTGCTCCTCCTCTCTCTGCAACCACCCGCTGGCGAGGAATGGAAGTTGACGCCGCCTGGCGAAGACGACGCCCAGCGGGAGCTTCCGCCCGTTTTGGGCGGCACACGCGCGCCCTACACCACCCTGCCCGCCCAGCCGCCCGAAGCATAGTGCGGCTTTTCGCTGCCATCTTTTTTCGATGCTCCTTCGACCGCTCTGTCCCGTCCTGACGGCGGCAGAGTGGCCATCGTTCATTGGGCCGCTCTTCACGGCAGAGGGCCCACAACGCATTGCGCTATGCTTCAGACAGTCATTGATTTTTCTATAAAAAATAAACTCATCATCGGCCTGCTGGTGCTCGCCTTGGTGGGGTGGGGAAGCTATCAGTTGACCCGCCTGCCCATTGACGCCGTGCCCGACATCACGGACAATCAGGTGCAAGTCATCACCGTGTCGCCGGCCTTAGGCGCGCCCGACGTGGAGCGCTTCCTGACCTTTCCCATCGAGCAGGCGTGCAGCAACATACCGGGGTTGAAGGAAATTCGCAGTTTTTCGCGCTTCGGCCTATCGGTGGTAACTATCGTGTTCGACGACGACACCGATGTTTATTGGGCGCGCCAACAGATTGCCGAGCGGTTGCAGCAAGTCCAGGCGCACATCCCGCCCGGTATCGGCACGCCCGAACTGGCGCCGGTGACCACGGGTTTGGGCGAAATCTACCAATACGTCGTGCGCGCCAAACCCGGTTATGAAAGCCGCTACGATGCCATGGCACTGCGCACCATTCAAGACTGGATCGTGCGCCGCCAGCTGTTGGGCACGCCCGGCGTGGCCGATGTAAGCACGTTTGGCGGCCTGCTCAAGCAGTACGAAATAGCCGTGCAACCCGCCCGCCTCCAGGCCTTTGGGCTGACGATTGCCGACGTGTACGACGCTTTAGAGCGCAATAATCAGAACGCCGGCGGCGCCTACATCGAAAAAGGCCCTAACGTGCTGTTTATCCGCACCGAAGGGCTGCTGAAATCCTTAGACGACTTGCGTGACATTCCGCTCCGAACGCTGCCCGGCGGCGTAGCGCTGCGCATCGGCGATGTAGCAGACGTGCGCTACGGACATGCCACGCGCTATGGCGCTGTAACTTATAACGACGAGGGCGAGGCAGTGGGCGCCGTGGTCATGATGCTCAAAGGAGAAAACTCTTCCGCGGTGGTGCGGCGCGTCAAAGAGCGCATCGAGCAGATCCGCAAAACACTGCCCGAAGGTGTGGAAATCGAGCCTTTCCTCGACCGCACGAAGATGGTCAACAACGCCATTGCCACCGTAGAGCGCAACTTGCTTGAAGGAGCGCTCATCGTCGTGTTGGTGCTGGTGTTCTTCTTGGGCAATCTGCGCGCGGGCCTCATTGTGGCGTCGGTCATTCCGCTCTCGATGCTGTTTGCCGTCAGCCTGATGAATGCCTTTAGCGTCAGCGGCAATTTGATGAGCTTAGGCGCCATTGACTTTGGGCTCATCGTGGACGGGGCTGTCATCGTGGTGGAGGCCGTCATGCACCGGCTGAGCCACAATCCGCAGTTTGCGGGGATAGCGCGCATTTCGCGCGAGCAGATGGACGGCGAAGTACGCACATCGGCTGGGCGTATGATGAATGCCGCGGTGTTTGGCCAGGTCATCATCCTTATCGTTTACTTGCCCATATTGGCTTTAGAAGGTATTGAGGGCAAGATGTTTCGGCCTATGGCCCAAACGGTCTCCTTCGCCGTTTTGGGCGCGCTGCTGCTGTCGGTAACGTATGTGCCGGCTATGAGCGCGCTTTTTTTAAGCAAAAAAATCCGTCGGCAACGCACGTGGAGCGACCGCCTGATGGCCTTTTTGGAGCAACACCATCAGGGGCTGCTGAACCGGGCGTTGCGCTGGCCTAAAACGGTGCTGGCCATAGCCTTCGCCATTTTCGGCGGCGCATTGGTGGTACTGACGCATCTGGGCGGCGAATTTATTCCCGAATTGGAAGAGGGCGATTTCGCCGTGGACACGCGCGTGCTGACGGGCAGCAGCCTGCAGACCACTATTCAGGCTACCCAGCAGACAGCCGGCGTGCTGCTTCGGCATTTTCCAGAGGTAGAAAAAATCGTTACCAAAATCGGCTCAGGCGAAATACCCACCGACCCTATGCCCATCGAAGCCGCTGACATGATGGTCATCTTAAAAGACAAAAAAGCGTGGACGTCGGCGCGCACCTTCGACGAGTTAGCCGAGAAAATGGGTGAAAAACTGCAGGCCATTCCGGGCGTAACGACGGGTTTTCAGTATCCAGTACAGATGCGCTTCAACGAGCTGATGACGGGCGCGCGGCAAGACGTGGTATGCAAAATTTTTGGTGAAGACTTGGATACGCTGGCGCATTGTGCGAAGCGTCTGGGCGAGCTCATTCAGCGCGTTGAAGGTGCGCGCGACCTGTACGTGGAGCGCGTAACGGGCATGCCGCAGATTGTGGTGCGCTACCGGCGCGAGGCGTTAGCGCGCTTTGGGCTTCCGGTGAGCGAGGTCAATCGGATTGTCAACACCGCTTTTGCAGGTGGCGTGGCAGGGCTGGTGTTTGAGGGCGAGCGGCGTTTCGACTTGGTGGTGCGGTTGGCCGAGAGCGAGCGTCGCAGCGTAGAGGATGTGCAGCAGTTGCTCGTTCCCACACCCGCTGGCGCGCAAATACCGCTCAGCCAGGTGGCCGACGTGCGCATCGAGGAAGGGCCGAACCAGATTCAGCGCGAGGATGCCAAACGGCGCATTGTGGTGGGTTTCAACGTGCGCGGACGCGACGTGCAGAGCATCGTCGAGGACCTGCATCGCTTGGTGGAGCAGCACCTGGCTTTGCCGCCCGGCTACTACATCACCTACGGCGGCGCTTTTGAAAACTTGCAGGAAGCCGAGCGGCGTTTGGCCATTGCCGTACCGGTAGCGCTGCTGCTCATTTTTGTGCTGTTATACTTTGCTTTTGGGTCGGTCAGCCAGGGGGTGCTCATTTTCACAGCAATACCGCTGTCGGCCATTGGGGGCGTGGCGGCCTTGTGGCTGCGCGATATGCCGTTCAGTATTTCGGCAGGTGTGGGTTTCATCGCGCTCTTTGGTGTGTCGGTGCTCAACGGCATTGTGCTGATTGCCGAGTTTAACCGTTTGCGCAAGAGCGGCTTGGAGGATGCGGTGGAAGTCGTCCGCCAGGGCACGCGCACGCGCTTGCGGCCGGTGCTCATGACGGCGGCGGTGGCATCGTTGGGCTTTTTGCCCATGGCCATCAGCACGGGCGCCGGTGCTGAGGTGCAACGCCCACTGGCCACAGTGGTCATCGGAGGCCTCATCAGCGCCGGGCTACTGACGCTCGTGGTGTTGCCGGTGCTGTATGTACTGTGGTCGCGCTGGTTGCGCCGCTTCAGCCCGCCGCCAGCGGCTGCCGTCATCGTTGTGGCGCTGGGGCTGTACGCCCACAGCGCAGTGGCCCAGCCTGCGCTGACCCTGGAGCAGGCGCTGGAGCAGGCGCTTTCTACGCACCCCTCGTTACAAGCAGCAAACGTGGGCGTGCAACAGGCCGAACGACTGATGGGCACGGCCAAAGAACTGCCGCCCTTAGAGGCCGAATTGGAGCTGGGTCAGATTAACGCCCGTTTCTTCGACTCGCGCTTCTATGTGCGCCAGGGTTTTTATCTGCCTCCCGTCTATCGGAGTCGCCGAGACCTGCTTGGGCAGCAGAAGCGCATTGCCGAAGCAGAGATGCGTCAGGTTGAACGCGAATTAGCGCGACAGGTGAAGGCCGCCTACTACGCCATAGTAGTTTTAGAGGAAAAACGCCGCCTTTGGCGGGAATGGGACAGCCTGTACGCCGCTGCCTTAATACGCGCCGAACAGCGGCTGCGCGCCGGCGAGGCAAATGTTTTAGAAAAAAATGCCTTAGAAACCCAGCGCCTGCTAAACGCACAACAATATCAGCGCATCGAAGCTGAATGGGCAGCTGCGCGCCGTCAGATACAGCAGTTGCTGGGCTTAGATGCCCTTCCGGCGCCTGGAGCGCTGCTTTACCCGCTGCCACCCTTGAACGACACGCTCACGGCAGAAGTGCATCCGCTGTTGGCCGCCCAACAGCAGCGCATTGCCGCCGCTGCTGCCGAACAGCGCGTAGAGCAAAGCCAGCTGCTGCCTGTGCTATCGCTGGGTTACACCAACCTGTCCATCACGGGCTGGCAGCAAGATCGCGACCGTTCGGAGACATATTACGGGCCTGGATATCGGTTTTCCACCGTTACTGTGGGCGTTCAGGCGCCGCTTTTCGCTCAGGCGCAGCGCAGCCGCATCGCCGCCGCCGGCCTGCAAATTGCGCGCGAACAACACCAGCTGGAAGCCACTACTCGCGCCGTGCAGACGGAGTACCAGAATGCCCTATTGCGCTTCCGCCTCTACGATGAGCAGCTGCGCGAATGCCGGGAGGTGCTCGAGCCTCAGCAGCGCGCTCTGATGGACGCTGCCGACCGCCAGCGCCAGAGCGGCGAAATCAACTACTTAGAATGGCTCATGCTGGCGCGCCAGACCTTCGAGCTGCGCGCCGGCTGCTTAGACTTGATTCAATTGCGCAATGAAGCTGCTTTCGATGTCGAATTTTGGCGATGAACTCAGGTCTTTCGCGCCGATGCAGCGCTGCCGCGTCGGCGCCTGTTGCGCGGTTTTTTTTACCCTTGTTCGCATGGCAGCAGACAAGGTTTTTCGACTCTTTCATCAAACTTAAACCAACGGGCCGCAACCATTTGGCCTTTACATTGGCTATGATCTACCGAATTTCTTCTGTTTTGATAATGAGTGCTTTATTTGCCGCAGGCTGCGGTTCGCCAGCGCCTTCTGAGCCTGAAAACGCGCCGAATGCGGCAGAGACGAGCGTCCAGCTGACGCCCGAACAGCTGCAGAACGCCCAATTGGAAATGGGCCCGGCGCAGCGCCGCACGATGCACACGACGCTGCGC
>JANWVR010000099.1 GCA_025056735.1 Saprospiraceae bacterium | reverse complement strand
AAATTTCTCGATCAAGAGCCGGTTAAACGTCTGAAAATCAAAGCCCGACTGGTGGTGGTTGCGGTAGGTCAGTTCGTTCTTTTGGCCGTAGCGCTCAAAATTCAGGTAGGTGTACCGTCCACGAAGGGACAGGAATAAGCCTAGGTGGTGGAGAAAAAAATCGCGTTGCCATTTGTTCACGTTCGGCATTTGCTGTAATATTGCGCTTATGAGCGTTTCGACGTTCATGGGCAGAAGTTGTTGGGTTGATGTTTTACACCACAAACCTAAACTTTTGCCCTTTTTTTATTCCAACATTTTCAAGTCGGATAGGCCAATTTCTTTACGAAGTATTGAGAATAAAAAAAGGTGAAAAATGTATGAAGGCATTTTGACAGCCATTCCACAAATACGAAGCCAAAAACGGCAACCCGTTTTCGGGCGCGAGCGTTTCCGGCGTCGTATTCTTCTTGAGGGGCTGCCCAGGCAGCGCAATTTTGCTGCCTGATTACTCAAGGCCAGGCATAAGGTAACACCCCTTCGATGGCGTGTCGGGCAGGTGTCCGATGTTGGACATTTGTACGGTTGCGGGCATTCAGGAAAGGCATTGACAATCCCTTTGCCAGTTGCTGCCCTGGCGTTCCTACTGCGGAGGGTTTGCAGGCTTGCTATTCGGCGAGCGCCAGATACGCCAGTGGCGTAGGCGTGGTGGTCGGCCGTTCGTGGCTGCCTTGCGCTTACGTCTTCTGCGGCTTCTTACGCGCTGCCGGGAAGAGGATGTTGTTGAGAATAAGCCGATAGCCCGGCGAATTGGGGTGCAGCGCGAGGTCAGTGGGCGGGTCGCCTACGTAGTGGCGGTAGTCTTCGGGGTCATGACCGCCGTAGAAGGTGAAGAAGCCTTTGCCATAGGTGCTGTGGATGTAGCGGGCTTCGAGCGCCGGCTTGTTTTCGCCCATGATGAGCACATGGGGTTTGATGGTGTTTTTTAGAAATGCCGTACTCTGGCCCATAAAGCCCTTCACCGTACGCGTATGGCATTGGGTCAGCATCG
This sequence comes from Saprospiraceae bacterium, assembly GCA_025056735.1. Lineage (GTDB taxonomy): Bacteria > Bacteroidota > Bacteroidia > Chitinophagales > Saprospiraceae > M3007. Next base: position 16,830 of record JANWVR010000099.1, on the reverse strand, counting down.
TCGGGATGGGGTCCCATTTGGCCGAGAAATCGAACAGGGTGAAGTAGTCCTGCTCGGGGTTGACGTTGCGGCCAAAGTTGTTGTCAATGGTTGAGTGCTCATAGGTGAGTGGGTCGCGCACGAGCTGGAAGTTGTGGAAAGCCATCGTTTTAGAAAAGTCCAGCTTTTGCTGAGCATTGGGGTCGGCCGGGTCGCCGTCGTACATTTCGGCGCAGATGTCCACGCCTTCGGCAGCGAGAGCAATGTCGTAAGTGTCGGTGGCCGAGCACATCGCGAACATGAAGCCGCCGCCAGCGACGTACTCGGCGATTTTCTTGGCTACAGCTAATTTGAGTTGGCTCACTTTGGCGAAGCCGTTCTCGCGCGCGAGGTTTTCCATGTGGCGCACGTGCTCGCGGTACCACGGCTGGCTGCTGTGGCTGGCGTAGAATTTACCGTATTGACCGGTAAAGTCCTCGTGGTGCAGGTGCAACCAGTCGTAGAGCGGTAATTTGTTAGCCAGCACTTCATTGTCGTAGACGATGTCGTAGGGTATTTCCGCGTAGGTAAGCACGAGCGTAACGGCGTCGTCCCAGGGTTGTATGGTTTCGCCGCGCTCGTTTTTATCGGGCGAATACACGGCGATGCGCGGGGCTTTTTCCAATTTAATGACATCCATGTTGACCTCTGGGTTCAAGATATACTCTTGAATGGCAGCAAATTGCGCATCAGCCAATGTCTCGTAGCTCACGCCGCGTATTTTGCATTCGCGCTCGAATACGCTGGTGTAAGGAAAAGCGAAGCTACCGCCCCGATAATTGAGCAGCCAGTAGGCCTCCACACCTTGCGACAGCACCCAATACGTGATGCCGTAGGCCTTCAGGTGATTTTTCTGACTCACCTCATCCATGGGTAGCAGGATATAAGCGGCGCGGGTATGAGCCAACAGCCCCAGTAAAAACACACCTAGCAGCAGAATGCGTCGAAATGTCATCGGGAAACGCTTTTTTCAGGTGGTAAACAGAACACCTTAACGAGCAAAGGCTCGAAAAGATTTTGGCGCAAAGCTAAGAAGCCCTGCGAAAGGGCGGGCATTTTACCTGCTCCCTCCTGTGGAGCTGCCTCTAAAGGAATGGCTATGCGGAGCGGTTTAGTTTTTCATGTACCATGGCCCGTTGAGGAAATACGACACCGTTATGCCGGCGGTGTAGTACCAGTCTTTCCGCTCCGGGTTTCCGTTGCGGCTGACGCCGTCTATGAGGTCGCTGGGCGCCGGGCGGGCGCAGGCCTCTGCACTGATGGCTACAAAGTCGGAGGCGATAAGACGCACACCAGCGCCAAAGGGGAACACTACATTTGTTTGCCGTGCTCGCCCGCCCTCTGGGATAGGCTCTCGCTCGAAGAGAGGGCGGTCGCGCTCAGGACCGTAATAAGTTACCTTTGGCGAGTATAGCGCTACGCCTGCACCAGCGAACACATACGGGGCAAAGTAGTAGGTCTGGCTCCCCGTGGGTGGTTCGTAGGCAATGTTGGCTAAGGCAATCTCCAAGAAGCCCGAAAACTCCAGCAGGTTGCTGGTAAAGCGGAAACTCCGCCCGGCATTCGGTGGGTGGTGTCGGTCGTCGCCGCTGAGGCGCAGGTATTGGATGCTGCCCCGCAGTTGGATGTTCGGGTTCCAGTGATAGCGCGCATACAAGCCGCCGCTATAGCGCGTATTGGCGAAACTGATATGGTCGGGCGCTAAGTCGCCGGAGTAATTCGTAGTGTAAAGACCTATGCCAGCCTCCCAGAAACGCGGAATCAGGCCGCGTTGTGCTTGGATAAGAGGTGCTCCTGCCAGAAGGATGAGAATACTTAGCAAGAATGCTCGTGTGTGCATGGATGAAAACCGGTGCTGCCTGTAAAGCGCTTTTATCAAGGCTAAGGTAGGCGGTTGTAGTGCTAACTGCGGACGCCTTGATAAAAATTTAGCTTCAAGTCCAGCGTAAGGCTGCCTTTAGTGGCCATTTTGATGCAAAACGGCGGCGGAAGCGCGCTTCCGCCGCCGTTCGATAAAGGACGGCGAAAAATTATAGCTGCCCGTCCTTCTTTTATTTTATTACCAACCGCACGGCCCGCACGGCGCCCTCGGCCTGCACAAACACGGTGTAAAGCCCCGGCGCCAACGCCTCGTAGGTAAAGCCCTGTTGGAGTCGCCCATCGGCGGCCCAAAGCGTCTGTCGGTCTATGAGTCGCCCATCGGCACTGAGGAGCGAATAGAGGACTTCGCCTTGCAAAGCGTCACCCTGAAGCGTCAGCGCGAATATTCCAGCGTTCGGGTTGGGCATTATGCCAACGGTGAAGCGTTGTTGAGCAGCTTCTGTGGCGTTGACTACGCCGATCACCTGCCGGGTAGTGTCGGAGCCGCACAGCCCTGTAGCAATGAGCGTTACAACATACTGACCGCTTGCGGCATAGGTGTGTGAAGGGGCAGGGAGCGTGCTCTTCGTCCCATCGCCAAAGTCCCACACAAACAGGCTGGCTTCGGTAGACAGATTGATGAAAGATACCGTTCCACCGGTAACAATTGCGTTGAAGTTGGCCTTGGGCGGCGGCAAAATGAGGATGATGTTGGATTGAACAATAGTATCGCTACCGGCAGTATTCGTGGCGATGAGCGTTGCCGAGTACGTGCCGGGGTTAGGATACGTTACCTTCGGGTTCTTCGCCGTAGAGGTGGACGGCACGCCGCCGGGGAACAACCACCTAAACGAAGTAGCGTTGGCCGAAGAGAGGTTGGTGAATTGTATCGCCTGGCCCGGACACCCGCCAGAGGGGTCGAAGGAGAAGCTGGCCTTAGGGGGCGTGAGAATGACTATCGTGCGCTGCAAAGTGTCGGCGCCGCAGGGTCCTCGCGCAATAAGCCGCACCACATAGGTGCCATCTTGAGCGTAAGTGTGGAAAGGCTCTTTTTGCGTACTGACAGTGCCATCGCCGAAGCTCCACTGATACGTGAGCGCGTCCGTGGAGGAGTTGAGGAAAAGCACACTGGCCCCATTGACCGTCCAGGTAAAGTTGGCTTTGGGCCAGGAGATGAAAAGGGTATCTGAAAAGCCCGAACACCCGAAGGCGTCGGTGATTTTTACAAAATAGCGCCCCGCACGAGTGGGCTTGTACGTCCCCTGCGTAGCGCCAGGAATGGGCAGGCTATCGCGATACCATTGATACTTCGGGTCAGGCACGCTAAACGTCGCCGAAAGCACGCAGTTTTGGTAGCGCAATTGAATGTCCTCGATGCCAGGGGTTATGAGAATAATGTCCCGAGTGGGCAGGAAAAAAAACTCAGGAAAGGTACCCAGAAAAGCAAAACGGCCAAAAGGAATCTCCACCGCGTCGTGCAAGGTAATGGGCAGCGTAGTTTCGTTAACGGTAATAGCGGGAAACAGCTCGCCATTAAACGCCACCACTCCAGCGGCGTGGGCCGTGGCCGGCCCGCTTGCCGGAACCGTGCGCCCGACGGCTACAAAAAAATCCGGTTGTGCCTCCGAGGCGATTAGACTCATCAGCTCCTGCCGTCCAGGCAAAGGGAAGACCAACGTGTCTAACGGCTTGCCGCTCAAGTCCAATAGGATAAACACCGCATCCGTCAGGCTGTCGGGGTTAGCCCCATGATGCAGCGCTCCGCAGACCACAATGTTGTTGGATGCCGGCGGAAATCCGCGAACGGCGCCGCCCGCCCGGCAGAAACCGTATTTGCCCAAACGCGTGTACTCGAAGATGTATTCCCACTGCTTTTGGCCTTGTTCGTTTATTTTGATGGTTACCAAACGACTCTGAATAGGAGCATCTGCACTAAAAATGTTCCCGATGAGCGCATACATCGAGATTAAGTACTCGCCGTTGCCCATCGGCTTGATTTTCTGTGCATTATCTACTCCGTAACTGTAGATGGCAGGACCGCCCACTGCATTCAGGGTGTTAGCGTTTATGCGCAGCATGAAGACATCCGTGAAATCTAACCAGACACCTTCCGTCTCGCCCAGTACCAGCAAATCGCCGTTGGGCGCCAGCGCTACGGAGCGGCCGCGGCCCCATTTGCCATTAACGAGCAACGTCTTGGAGGCTATCTCCTTTAAGTCAGGCGTCGTCTTTACCAACAATAGTTGCAGCCGAGGGGTGTCGTTAACCAGCGCTTCCGTTTCGCCAACGGCAATTATGTTGCCGTCGGCCAGTTGAATGGACTCGTAGAAAGCCGTTGGGCCAGGCGCGTATGTTTTGGTCAATTTTTCCAGAACGGTCCCGTTACAGGTAACTTTGTACAAGGCGCCTTTAGCGCCCTCGCTGCCGCTGATGATGAACGTGCCGTCGCTGTGCAGCAACACATCGTTGGCCGTTTCATTCACATTCGGCTGTCCCACAGTAACCTGCGCGAGAGAAGACGAAGCAACTACGGCAGAAAGAACAGCCGTAAATAGGAAGAGTCGTTTCATGGCTTAAATTATTTTAAACGGTGAAGGATAATGTGAAGGCAAAGAGATACAGTTATAGTAGTACGCTAAATGTTCACTTGTTATGCAAAGGTGGGCCTTTCGTCATTTAAACGCCTAAAAAACAGGACATTCCGCCGCGCTTTTGGCCCAGTACGCCACAAAAATGTTGCCCGAAATCGCGACAGCATTCGCCTTAAAATGGCTGTAAGCGACCCGGCGAATGCAAAAAAAAGACGTAATTTGCGCAAGTATTGGAAAGCAAGCAATGCTTTTTGGGCAGCCCGGCACCGAACCCTACCCGGAAAACATGTGTTTTTCTACGCATTTTTATTCTTATTTTCATAAAAAAATCCGACCGCTATGCTATCCGAGTCTGTGCAAGCAAAACTCAACGAACAAATCCAGAAAGAAGCTTTTGCCTCGAATGCCTACTTAGCCATGGCCACCTGGGCTGAAAGAGAAAACCTGCCCAACATCGCCGAATACCTGTACAACAGCGCGGAGGAAGAGCGCGAGCACATGTTGCAGATTTACAAGTACATCAACGCCAACGGCGGACAGGCTCACCTGGAGAACAAACTGGACAAGCCTAAGGAGAAGTTTAAGAACGTGCTGGATGTTTTCCAGACGGTCTATGACTTAGAGTGCAGCGTGAGCCGGGCCATCAACGAGTTGGCTACCTGGTGTTTGCAGAATGGTGAACACGCGACGTATTTCTTTTTGCAGCCTTTCGTACTGGAACAACAGGAAGCCGAGCGCAAAGTGAGCGACATTATCGTCTTCATCGAACGCATGGGCCACGAACCGCGTCAATTGTTCTACTTAGACAAGCAGTTTAAGAAATTCAACGAGCAGCCCTGACCTCATGCTCACGGATAATTTTCCGTTTTACAAGCAATTAGACGCATCGGACTGCGGTGCAGCCTGCCTTCGCATGATAGCGCGCTACCACGGGCGGCACTACTCTTTGGAATACCTGCGCGAGTTGTCGTACTTAGACCGCGAAGGCGCATCGCTCATGGGCATTGCCGACGCTGCAGAAAAGATTGGGCTGCGTACGCTGGGGGTCAAGACGAATTTTTCGCGGCTGCAGAACGAGCTCCCGCTGCCGTGCATCGCGCACTGGAAGCAAAACCATTTTATCGTGGTGTATCGCATTGCCCACGGCAAGGTCTACGTCGCCGACCCTGCTGTGGGCAAGGTGCAGCTGACCGAGCAGGAGTTCATGAACGACTGGTTTAGTGGAGTTTATCAAACGGAGCCGCAAGGCATCCTGCTGCTGCTGGAACCAACGCCAGAGTTTTATGAGCGCGAAGGTGAAAGCGATGACCGCGCCGGGCTGGGGGTGCTGTGGCAGTATATTCGACCACACAAAGCCTTGGTGTGGCAATTGGTGCTGGGCCTGTTGTTGGGCAGTATTCTTCAGTTGGCCTTTCCGTTCCTGATGCAGGCCTTAGTGGATAAGGGCGTCCAGCTGCGCGATTACAACTTCGTCTATTTGGTGCTCATTGCGCAAGGCATGCTCTTTTTCAGCCAGATGGCGGTGGAGTTCATCCGCGGATGGATTCTGCTGCATATCGGCACCCGTGTCAATATAAACTTAGTCTCAGATTTCCTCATCAAACTGATGCGGCTGCCGATGTCCTTCTTCGATGCCAAGATGACTGGCGACCTGTTGCAGCGCATCTACGACAATGAGCGCGTCGAGCGTTTCCTGACCTCATCGTCGTTGGTGACGTTGTTTTCGGTGTTCAGCCTGGGCGTGTTCAGCCTGGTGTTGTTGTTCTATAGCTCGACCATTTTTGCGGTGTTTTTTCTGGCTGCCTTGCTGTATTTCGGCTGGGTGTTGCTGTTTATGCAACGGCGCCGGTCGTTGGACTACCGGCGCTTTGAGCAGATGGCCGAGAACCAGAGCGCGCTCATCCAGTTGGTCAATGGAATGCAGGAAATCAAATTGCACAACGCCGAGCGCCAAAAGCGCTGGGGCTGGGAACGCATTCAGGCCAAATTATTTCGCATCAACGTGGACTATCTGGCCACCGACCAGATGCAACGCGCTGGGGCGGCATTCATCAACGAAGGCAAAAACATCTTGATCTCCTTCATCGCCGCCAAAGCCGTCATGGATGGGCATATGACCCTGGGCATGATGCTGGCCGTGCAGTACATCATCGGACACGCCAATGCGCCTTTAGAGTCGTTGGTGCAATTCCTGCTGGCCGCTCAGGAGGCCAAAATCAGCTTAGAGCGGATGAACGAGATTCACGAGAAGCCCGACGAGAGGCCCAAAGACGCTATTCGCGTTAATACGCTGCCCGACAACGGCGACCTGTGGGCCGAAAACGTTAGCTTCCGCTACGGAGGGCCGCACGACCCCCTCGTGCTGCGCAACATCAGCCTGATCATTCCGGAGGGCAAGGTAACGGCTATCGTGGGCAGCAGCGGCAGCGGCAAAACGACGCTGATTAAACTGCTGCTCCATTTCTACGCGCCTACCGAAGGGACGATTCGGCTGGGCGATATCAACCTCAGCCACATCGAACCCGCGCTGTGGCGCGCGCAATGCGGCGCCGTCATGCAGGATGGCTTTCTATTTTCGGACACCATTGCGCGCAATATCGCTTTAGGCTTCGATACCATTGACCAACGGCAGCTGATCTATGCTGCCAAAGTTGCTAACATCCACGCGTTCATCGAGGCGCTGCCGCTGAGCTACAACACACGCATTGGCCCTGACGGTGTGGGCCTCAGCCAGGGCCAGCGCCAGCGCATCCTGATTGCGCGAGCCGTCTATAAAAACCCGCGCTATTTCTTCTTCGACGAGGCCACCAACGCCTTAGACGCCTACAACGAGCGGCTGATCATGCAAAACCTGCGGCAGGTGTTTGAGAATAAGACTGTCGTCATTGTGGCCCATCGCCTCAGCACCGTGCGCCATGCCGATAATATAGTGGTGTTGGACAAGGGAGAAATCGCCGAGCAAGGCGCCCACGACGAGCTGACATTGCGCCGCGGGCTGTACTACCATTTGATAAAAAACCAGTTAGAGCTGGGGCTATGAGCATTCCAAAACGCGAGTATGTGGAGCTGCGCTCCGACGAGGTACAAGAGATTTTAGGCGCTCCGCCGGCGTGGTTAGTGCGCTGGGGTACCCTGATTGTCTTTATGGGTGTGGCAGCGCTGGTTGCTGTAGCGGCAGTGGTGCAATACTCTGACGTGATTCCGACGCGCATCACGCTGGCGCGTGTGTCGCCGCCTCTTGACGTAACGGCCCCGCGCGAGGGCTACATCGCTGCCTTTCTGGCGCGCGATAGCCAGCTGGTGCAGGAAGGACAGGTGTTGGCCGTGTTGCAAAGCAGCGCCGAATACAACGATGTGCGCCAGCTTGACGCCCTGCTGCCTTACTGGCAGCGCTGCATTCCCGACTCGGCCAGCCGCATCCGCCCGCCGGCCAACCTGCAGCTGGGCGATATGCAGGCAGAATACGCCGCCTTTGTGCAGGCGGTGGAAAACTATCGCTTCGGCAAGCGCGACAAGAGTGCCAGCGCCCGCCAGAGCGCCAGCGCCATCGAACAACAAATTGCCCGATTGGAGCAGGGCATTGAGGTGGAGCGGCGCTCTATGCAGCGCCTGCAAGAACAACTTGCCATAGCCCGCGAGCGTCTCCAGCGCCAAACCACCCTTTACGAAGCGGGCGCCATCTCGCGCTCAGACTTAGAGCGCGAAAAGCAATACCTGGTCGACCTCGAACGCCAGCAGGACGTGCTGGAAGACAACATCCTCCGCAAGCAAAGCGAAATCACCGCTCTGCGCCGAAACCGTCAGGATGCTTCGCTGAGCGAGGCTGAGGCAGACCTGGGAGCTGCCGGCCAACTGCGTCAGACCTTAGGCAGCCTACAAGCTGCTCTTAACCGCTGGAAAAGCAACTACCTCATCACGGCGCCCACTTCAGGCCGCGTCGCGCTCAACGGCAACATCTTTCTGCGCCGCCAGTACGTGCGCGCCGGCCAACAATTGCTGGTTATCCTGCCTCAGCAAGATGATGGCGTTGTCGCCCGCCTCCAGTTGCCCATTGTCAACAGCGGTAAGGTGCGACCAGGGCTGCCCGTCATCATTAAATTGGAAAGCTACCCACATGCCGAATTCGGCGTTATTCATGGCTTGGTGCATTCTAAATCCGTCGTGCCTACCGACGGCTACTACACTGTGGCCGTCTCCTTGCCCAATGGCCTGACTACCAGCTATGGCAAACCCATACCGTTGGAGCACCAGCTCAACGGAACGGCTGAAATCGTAACGGAACAAAAGTCGCTCTTGCACCGAGTATATGAGCAAGTTTTTGTTATATTTCGTTGATTTACAAGAGGTAATTTAATATTATAGAAGGCTTTGCTTTTGTTTGGACATCGTTAACAGCATACCTATTGGGTGGCTCTTGTGGGCCGTTCTACCTTTGTGCCGTTAAGCATGAGAGCAAACTTCTACCTTTCACAAACACGTTTTATAGCAATGAAAAAACTGCTTTCCATCCTCGCTTTTGTCCTCCTCGGCGTTACGTGGGCCGCTGCTCAAGCGCAAAACGGCCCGGTTATGACCTTTGAAACCACGACTATTGACTACGGTACCATTAACAAAGGCGCTGACGGTCTGCGCAAGTTCAAGTTCACCAATACGGGCAATGAGCCGCTCATCATCAAATCGGCCAAAGGCTCGTGCGGCTGCACGGTACCTACGTATCCGAAAGAGCCGATTATGCCGGGCGAGGTTGCTTTCATCGAAGTGCGTTATGACACCAACCGCCCAGGTGAATTCACCAAGACGGTAACCATCACGACCAACGAAGCCGTCGAAACCCGCATGCTCACCATTAAGGGCAACGTGAAAGACACGGGAACTCAAGAGTCAGTCCCGAGCGGCACGGGCGGTTTGAAACAGTAATTGATTGATTTTTGGTTTGACGATACGAGCCTGGCAGGTGTAATACCGCCAGGCTTATTTTTTATCGCGAAACGGTCAAAAATTCTGGAGTTATTGGCGCTTTTCTTACCTGCCCGACCCGTACTCCAGATACCTTTTTCGTGACTCCTATTGCATATACTGCGGAACGCCGTCGTCAGCATTATATTTGCCGCCCAAACTTACGAACACACAACACTGCTTCATGACTCGAGTCCTGTTTGCACTTTTCGCCGCACTGCTCTTCATCCAATCGTGTTCCAACGACTTCGAACTTACGGCGCCCTGGAAAGAAGTGCCTATCGTCTATGCCATACTCTCGCCTACCGATACGGCCCACTATGTTCGGGTAGAAAAAGCATTCCTAGACCCTGAGACCAGCGCTCTGCAGATTGCGCAAATTCCGGACTCCATCTATTACCCTGCGAGCGCTATCCAGGTTTTTATTGAGGAAGTCGCCACGGGCAAGAAGTTTCCCCTCAAGCGCGTAGATGGGCGTTTGGAGGGCTATCCGCGCAAAGACGGCATTTTTGCAACTTCGCCTAACTGGCTGTATAAGACCAAAGAGACTCTCGTCCCTGGCCGGCGCTATCGCCTGCGCATCGTGCGCAACGACGGTCGTCCCGACGTTACGGCAGAAACTACCCTGCCTGGAAACTTCACTATTCAATCTCCTGATCCCAGCCTGATACCCGTCCGAATTACTTTCTTGCGCGACCGCTCCTCCAATATAACGTGGTTTAGTGACTCCAACGGCGTCTACTTCGCCATCCGCTTCCGTATTCGTATCCGGGAAAACAACCTTAACGGGACGCTCGTCAAACGCGATACGCTCTACTGGACGCCTGTGCCCAACACACGCCGCTCTAACGTGCTCACGAGCAACGGCTTCCTAACCACCGAACGCATCCTCTCGGAGTCGTTCTACCGTTTCTTAGTAGAAAAACTACCGCCCGCTACTACCACATTTCGCCGATTCGAAGGCATTGACATCACCATTGAGGGAGGCGGACGTGAAATTGAACGCTACTTAGAAACCGCCGCCGCCAACGCCGGCATTACGGGCGCCGAACTCGTTTCTCTGTACACCAACCTTTCCGAAGGTTTTGGCATCTTTACCGGCAAAAACGTCGTTGTTTTGCCCAACGTGTCGGTAACCCCCGAAACCGTCAACAGCATGAACGAACGCTCGCCCGAACGAGACCTCAACTTTCAGTAATTTCTCAAACTATTTGTTAAAATTCCAACCTGCGCAACAATAAACGAATGCCTGCCGTTTATAGAAAAAATCTTTGCGCTGCCTGCGCCTGAGCTGCCGCAGCCTCTCAGATTTGAACAATGTTCATGGGATTATAATTTGTTGTTTTACGGCCACGCCACAAGAGGCGTGGCTTTTTGTTTTTATCCCCTACTTTTCGCCCCAAAAGTAACCTGACCTGTACTACTCATGTCCGTAACTGGTAGCGATATCAAGCGCGTAACGACGCACACCCTTCAAGCCATGAAGGAGCGCGGCGAAAAAATCGCCATGCTCACGGCTTATGACTTCTCTATGGCGCGCATCCTCGATGAAGCGGGTATTGACGTCCTCCTCGTCGGCGACTCGGCCTCTAACGTGATGGCTGGCCACGAAACCACCCTGCCCATCACCTTAGACCAGATGATCTATCACGCCCAATCGGTTGTGCGCGCCGTTCACCGAGCCATGGTGGTGGTGGATATGCCGTTTGGCACCTACCAGGCCAATTCCGAGATTGCACTCAAAAGCGCCATTCGCATTATGAAAGAAGCAGGCGCCCATGCTGTCAAGCTTGAAGGCGGCGCCGAGGTAGAGGAGTCTATCCGCCGCATTCTAATGGCCGGCATTCCTGTCATGGGCCATTTGGGCCTCACGCCGCAGAGCATCTACAAGTTCGGCACCTACACTGTTCGCGCGCGCGAAGAGGCCGAAGCTCAAAAACTGCGCGACGACGCTCGCCTGCTCGACGAACTCGGCTGCTTCGCCTTAGTGCTCGAAAAGATACCCGCCCAATTAGCCAAAGAAGTCTCTGAAAACATTGATATACCTACCATCGGCATCGGCGCTGGCCAGCATACCGACGGCCAAGTGCTCGTTACACACGACATGCTGGGCATCACCAAGGGCTTTCATCCGCGTTTCTTGCGCCGATATTTGGAACTGTTTGACCTCATCCAAACCGCCACACGCCAGTATATTCAGGACGTGAAGGAGCGGCGATTCCCTAACGAGTCGGAGCAATACTGAGAACTGCAAACTAGACACATTGCCATGAGCGCAAAAATTGCCCGGCGCATCGTCGTCTTCACGGGCGCAGGTATATCCGCCGAAAGCGGCCTGTCCACCTTCCGCGACCCTGAGGGCATCTGGGCCAGATACCGCATCGAGGAGGTAGCTACCCCCGAAGCCTGGCATCGAAATCCGCAATTAGTACTGGACTTCTACAACGCGCGCCGCCGCCAGTTGCTCCAGGTGATGCCCAACGCTGCTCACTATGCTTTGGTTGGGCTGGAGGAATTCTTCGAAGACGTGCACATCATTACCCAAAACGTGGACGACCTGCACGAGCGCGCCGGCAGTATGCGCGTGCTACATCTGCACGGCGAACTGCGCAAAGTGCGCTCCACGCGATATCCAGAACTCGTCTATCCGTGGGACGACGACCTGCATCTGGGCGATTGCTGCGAGCGAGGCCACCAGCTGCGCCCGCACGTTGTGTGGTTTGGCGAAGAGGTCCCTCTGCTGCCCCAGGCTGCCGAACTAACCCGCCAGGCCGATGCTTTCGTCGTTGTAGGCACATCACTGGCCGTCTATCCAGCAGCCTCGCTGGCTTATTACGCCTCCCAGGAAATTCCATGCTACTACGTAGACCCTAACCCGCAGACCAATTGGGAGATGCAGCGCTTGAAAAACCTGAAAATCTTGGCTAAACCCGCCACCGAAGGCGTCTCCATCGTTGTAGAAGAATTGAAAAGGCTTTTTCACCCTTAAGCATAGCCTTCCTACGCCGTGAAAAAAGCAACCCTGCTTTTGCTCCTGCTCCCAGGTCTCTGGCGCTGTCACGCCCAGCCCGCCCCAACGGCGCCGCTCATCACCCTCGATGAAAAGCACACGGTGCGCTTGCTCGACAGCGCCCAGACGGCCTCAGCGCTCTTGCTAGACACCATAGACTACTTCTTTCAGCGCATTACCGCTGTGGAAATGTCCATCCAAATGAAAAGGCCGCTCCAACCTGGCCAGAGGCGCGCCGACCTCCTGCCGGATTTTGAGGATTACCTGCGGCGAGACGCCGCCTCATTCACCCCCAACGAGCAGGCCTTTTTAGCCGATGTGGTGCAGGAAATGTGGCAAACCGCGCAAAAGGCAATGCTTGACGTATTCCCAGACACACTACTGCTGCTCAAAATCAAGGGCAAACCCTACGGCCCGTCGGTTTATTATACTCGCCAGAATGCCATCGTCATCCCGCAGGATGTATTACAACTCCGGCGTCGCCAGGACGTGCTTAACACCCTGTACCACGAGCTGTTTCACATCTATTCGCGCCTGCGTCCCAGCAAGCGCACGCGCCTGTACCGCCGTATCGGCTTCGAACCTATTGGGTTAGAACGCCTGCAACTACCGCAGCCCCTGGCCGAACGAGTCCTGCATAATCCCGACGGCACCGACTTTGCCCAAAAAATCACCTTGCAAGAGGGCGATAAAATCATTGAGGCCATCCCCATCATTTACGCCAATGAACCAGGCTACACGCCCAGAAAGCGCCTGTTCTTCGCCTATCTGGAGTTCAGTCTGTTTGAAATCATCCCCCTCGCCGATGGGCGCTGGCACGTACGCACCCAGGAAGACGGCCTGAGCAGCACCATTGACATGCAGAAGGTGCCGGACTTTTATCGCCAGATTGGCGACAATACGACGTACATCATCCACCCCGACGAGGTGCTGGCCGACAACTTTGCCCTCCTGATGGCCTCTAAAAAAGACCCACTTGCCCTGAGGCGCCTCTCCGAAAACGGCCAGAAATTGATTCGGGATATCGAAGCCATTCTACGCAATTAGCCCAGCCAGCCCGACACCCAAGCCACCACTTGCTGGAAAAAACGCGGCAGCAATTCAGGTTTGAAAAAAATGGGGAAAACAAACCCGAACACGGCGCCGTAGAAATGCGCCAGATGGTCAATGCCGTCGCCGCCGCGCCGGGCAGCGTAGGAAGAATACCACAGGTAAAGAATGCCAAATACTACGCCCGGTATCGGGATAGGAATAAACATCAGGTACAGGTGCAGGGTGGGCGCCAGCAGTATGGCCGCAAACAGCACTGCTGAGGTCGCTCCTGAGGCGCCAATGCTGGCAAAGTAGGGCGCTCGCTGATAGCGGAAGTGGGTGGCCAAAGAAGCCGCTACAATGGCCAGAAGGTAGAAGACCAGGTACAACAGCGGGCCTATGCCGGGAAAAATCACGCCAAACCAGTTCTCTACTAAGTCGCCAAAGAAGTACAGGGTGATCATGTTGAACAGCAGGTGCACGTAGTCGGCGTGCAGAAAGCCGCCTGTGAGCAACCGGTAGTATTCGCCGCGCTGGGCTTCAGCATAAGGCCAGTGTTTCAGGCGGGTGAAGATGCTGGAGTCATTAAATGCCCACAGCGAGATGGCTACGGTAAAGCCAATAATGAGGTAGGTGATCGGCATGTTATTCGTTGTGATAGGGTTCGTTGCGCAAGATGGTCATAGCGCGGTAGAGTTGCTCCATCAAGAAGAGGCGTGCCATCTGATGGGAAAACGTCAGGCGGCTGAGCGCGAGTTGCGCATTGGCCCGGGCGTAAAGGTCGGGCGAAAAGCCATAGGCGCCGCCGATGAGAAAAATAAGTCGTCGGGCAGGCGCTTGCAGGCGCTGCTGAAGCCATTGGGCCAGTTCGAGGGAGGTGAGCTGCTGGCCGCGTTCGTCTAAGAGCACTAAGTAGTCGTCTGGTCGGAGTTTTTCTAAGACGGTCTGGCCCTCTTGTTGCTTAAGGTTTTGAGGGTCATTGTTTTTTCCTTTGTGCGCGGGCAGCGTTTGCCAGGTGAAGGGCAGGTAATGACTCAGGCGTTTTTCGTACAGGCTGAGGCCGGTTTGCAGATAGGCTTCTGTGGTTTTGCCGATGGCCCACACTTCTACTTTCATGTATCAGGCGGGGTTGGGAAGGGTGAACGTAGGGCGTTGCGCCTTAGGGAAAGCCTCGGCCAGTTCTTCAGGCAGGTATGTCCTTTCCGGGAAGCGGTCAATGAGCGCCTGAGCAATCTGGGTGGCTAAGGCGCGGTGGCCTTTTTGGGTCAGGGCGGCGAGTTGGTCGCGGGCGTATTCGGCGGCTTGTTTGCCGAAGTGCTCGTGCAGATGTCGGCCCAGCGCGTCAACATACGTTTCGCGCACAAAGTCGGTGTCTTGGGGAAGGAAATGGTCTTCGTAGCGTTGGAGGAGGGACAAATCGGCGCGTTCGCGCAACAAGGCAGCGAGGGCATCCAGCGCTCCATCCTCAGCCAGTAGCGCGGCAGCTTTATCCCAGGCGTTTTGGGCGTACAGTTCGGCCAGCAGGCGCTCGCGTTCAATGGGCCAGTTGGCGCCGCTGGCTCGCCGCAGGCGTACCAGCGTGGGGGCGTCGCCCTGGCGGCAGAAGCGCCGACGGAGGAGGCTGGCTAATTGGGTGTTGTCGCCCATGTGCTCAGCGGAGGCAATGAGTCGGCTTTCTATAACTAACTGCTGGCGCAAGGGCAGGCGCGCCTTTTCTAAGAGTGCAGTGCCGGCGGGCAGAACGGCTGCCGGGTAGCCCAATTGGTCTAACGTTTCTAAGATGGTAGCGACACGCTCAGGTTCATCAAAGTGCTCTTCTAAAATGCGCTGGAGCATTTCGTTTTGGCCGCGTTCGGCTAAGGCGGCGCCAAACAGAAGCAGCACTGGGGTAGGTATGGGATAGGCGGCCTGGTCAAACAGTTGCCGGATATGCAGGTAGGCGCTTTCGTCGCGGGCGGCGCGCGCTAAAAAATGCAGCGTGTCGGGGAAGAGCTCCTGCGGGTATGGTGTGCGGACAAACAATTCTATGAGAAGGCGGTGCGCCTGTTCGCGCTGTTCGGGCGCTAAGTGTTCACTGTGGATAAGGTGCCGCAGGGCCTGCCGACAGTAGCCCAGCCATTCGTCGCGCTGGGGCGGCTCAGTTGTAGCGGCACGCTCGGCCAGTTGCTGGAGTACGGCGGCACTGATGCAAAAGGCGGTTAAGGGCGGGCTGGCGTTGGCCCGAGTCATCAGGGTGTCTAACGCTAAGCGAGCGCGGCGCATTTCGGCAGGTTTGAGCGCGCGCATCGGGTCGTTTTTCGGGAAGGCGGATCGCAGCACCGCAGCGTAGTGCTCCTCGGAGTCAGCTATTTTGCCGGCAAAGTGAGCCTTCAACGCTAAAGCAAAGGTGGCATCGCGCTCGGCGTAACGGCGTACGAAGGCAGTTAGGTCGCTGAGGTCAGTGTTGGCTAAGATGTTGTCCACATTTAGGCGGCGTGCACGTGCCTCTTCGGCTGCTCGAGTTTGCGCTTCGCGTTCCTGAGCTTTCTGATTTAAATACTGCCGGATTTTGACTAAGGCCGCAGCGATATGCGGACACATCAAACGCCGACCTTCCGACCAGCACTCGCAGGCAAATGCCTTTACTCTGCCCGGCGTGATGATGACCTCAGCCTCTACCTGCCGCGCGCCATCCACAACGGTGGCTACCCAAAAATGGCGCTCCACCTCTTGTAGCCGACGGACGGCCTGAGCGCGCAACAGTCCCTCTGCAGCCTGCCAGACGGCGGCCGGTATGTGGTATTCAAAATCCTTGAGCCGAAGTTTTTGCACGGTAGCGCGGCAGTTTGAGGCTCTCAGCATAAGCGCTGCAACCAATTGGCAAATATACGCTCTCCCGCCAACTTTGCAAAAAAGGCTTGTCTGTAAGGCCCAAAAAGCCCAGATATAAACCGATGCGGCGCTAAACAGCTGCTCATAGGGCACCGCTATTCGGCCTTACTTAGAGCGAAGGCATTCGCCTGAAAACAGAACGAGCCGCCTCTGAGGGAGGCGACTCGTTCTCAGGTAGTGGACCTGGCGGGAGTCGAACCCGCGTCCGGACAAAGCGCTACATCGCTTTCTACATGCTTAGCTCCCGATTAGGGTTTTCGAGTGCGGGGTGGGTTCTGGAGCCAACCTGTCCGCACCTTAGCCGTTGAGGTGTCTCCAGGCGGTAACGGCGTTCCGTCGGATAGTCCCAGGGTGTCTGATACGCGGCACGATGTGTATGGAACCTCAACCGTGCGGCATAAAGGCTTTCTAATCCGTTGGATTAGGCAGCCATTGCGTAGCTGTAGTTGCCACTTATGCGTCGAGCGCTGTTTGATACGGAGGCAAACGCTC
>JANWVR010000050.1 GCA_025056735.1 Saprospiraceae bacterium | reverse complement strand
CCCGCAGGTTATAGTTTTCAGTGAACGATGCTCAAACGGCTCAACGATCGCTGTCCGTCTTCCGTACGAACCTCTATCTGATAAATACCCGCTGGTAAATTGCGTGTATCCAGGTTAAGCTCCACACGCTCTTTTAACCAGGTCCGATGCACGGTTTGCCCTTGTGGATTAGCTATTTGCAACATTCCTGTCAAGGGCTTCTCGAATAGCAATCGGCAATGGTCGGAAGCCGGATTGGGCATCAGACGAGCCGTCAGCGTTCTAACCTCTTCACGGCTGCGCGGCGCTGTGTACCCCGGGCACATAGCGGCATCGTCGTAGTTTGCGGCGTCAATAGCTGCCCGCGCCATCACCACGCCAATCCCACCCTCGTGGCGACACTGATCGGCAATGGCTTTCAGCGCGTTGTACTGACCTGTCGTCCAGGTTTCGGCCCCGGTCAGGACGTGCTCTACCTGAAGCGCCAGCACGGTGCGAACGTTTTGCTCCCAAACTTCGGTGGCGTCTATCAGCGACAGATCAAGGGCCAGCTGCTGTGCTCGATTGGCAATCAGGTCGGCATACTGATCAGCTAAATCTGCTGCTGTCTGCTGCAAATCGCTAATTTCGTTCTGTGTTTCGGCGATGCTTTGCATCAGAGCGTCTCGTTCAGCCTGGTTCTCGGCCTCCCGCAACTGTGCGTAAAGTGAACGAATCGTCTCAAGTTTGTCCTCGATGTCCGAGCGGTTGTCTGCCCAGGCAGCTTCTAATGCCGGGGTGAAGCGGTAGAGGCCTTCCCAGTCGCGTTTGGCGCGGTAAAGGCTTCCCATAACGCCAGCCTCCCGTGCTGTGTAAAACGCCTCTGCAGCACTGTTCGCCGGACGCAAATCTGGGTTCTCGGCCAGCGCCGCAAACGCGCGCAACTCCGCTTCCCAAACAGAAGCCGGATAGCCCTTGTGGGCAGGAAATGTGCCGGCTATGGCCATCTCGTCACTTGCCGAGAGCTCCCTCTCCCCACCAGTACCTTCGAAGCAAAAGAGTACGCCGCTGGGACTGTTTGGAGTACCGTCAAACAGGTTCAAGGGCTGGCGAGGAACGGCCCAAAAGTCTGAAGTTGTGTTCGGGTCATTAATGAAGAATGTGGAAGCATACGCAATCGCGGATGAGCCATCATAAAGCGCTTCGAACAGGCCCCCCGGCGGCAGGTTTCCCGGCCATCGGTTTTCCTTTTCATATTGCTGTCCGATGATGGTTCCGTCGGCGAGATACAGGCCGATGATGTTGTTCGACATAACGTTATAGCGGAAGTCCGTGCCGTCGCAGTTGGGCCCTTCGAAGTCTACACCGCGGTTGAGGCCAGAGGCGGAGTTGCAAGACATGAACGTGTTACCCGACTCCACGATATAGATGCCGCGATAGGGCGTAGCGTTTATGACCGTATTTGGCCCGGCCACCCCCGTAACCTCGTTGCCGATAAGTTGATTATTCGGCGATTTGTATTGCCAGATACCACGGAAGTCGTGCAACGCTGTGCTACTGTAGTTCTGGTAGAACTCATTATCCTCTATTTTAAGGCCGGAGGACTCCAGAACATAGACTCCCATGGACTCGTAAATGATGGCTGGGTCTGGAGCGACTTTAGCATCGTCGTAGAACTTATTCCTGTAAATATAGCCGCTACCCGTAAGCGATGCGAGAGTATTCTTCTGCCAGCTTATCCAGTTTCTTAGACCGTCTTCGCCTTCGCTGTTATCTACTGCGATATTTTCACGGATAGTTACCTGCGTGAGCGGCGATCGAACGATGTAAATGCCGAAGACATTATACGCCTCGAAGCGGTTTTTGCGGATATCGAAAGCCACCGGAAAGGCGTTATTGAGAGACGATACCCCTCGTTGCACCTTCTTAAGGTAGGCATCCTTCAGCGATACATTGTAATTACGGCTGCTGATGCCGAAGCCATAATTACTTATCGTCGCAGGGCTGGTCGCGGCGCTTCCTACACCTATAATATTGGCACTATAGGTTCCATCGGAGCCATTCAGAGAAATGGCGGTTCCCGTCGGGCTTGCCCTAAATACAGTATTTACCACATCTAAATTGCTATTGGCTGCCCGAATGCCCGTTAAGTATCCAATAACCTGATTGGGTATTCCGTCTGGAATAACATTGCCAATGGTTATCTGCGGCACGTTGGACAACCGTATGGCCGCTGGAGCGCTGGCGCTGCATCCGGAAACCTGAATGGCGGACCCATCAAAAATGTTATAGGCAATGCCATCGCCCGTTAGGGTAACTGCGCCGTATGCTTGCACGCAAGTGTAGGTGTCATTAAACTGATTACCGGCTATCTCAGCTTTGGAATTGGCCAACAAGATAACGCCTTCGCACGAATTGGCAATGGCATTACCTTTTAGCTGAAGTATTCCATTGGCTTCCACCCGAATGCCGTGCCACGGGCTGCCGCATCCGCGCAAAGCAGATTGCTCTATGCTCAGATGGCTCCTGACCCACAGTAGCGCTCCATTGAGCAAGACAATGTCAGACCCCGGTGCAAAAGCATACTCCTCGGTAAACTCAATGTAACTACCTACAATAATCTTCTGAGGCTGCGTTTTCGCCTGGTCGAATGGAAGCAATTTTCCGTCAGCAATCAGCTGCTGCGACGTTCCGAACGTAATGCACTTGTAATCATTAATGTTGCCTACACATGGAACAGCATCATCGCATTGCGCACCACCTTTCCCTGCTAAACCGGAGACGAAAAAAACAACTAACATAACGGATTTCAGGGCATTAATTACCGCGATGCAAGAGGAATTTAATGTTGCCCCCCCCGTACTTTAAAAACAAAATTTTTCATAATGTAAAAAGGTTTTTGAAATGAATTAGAAGCTCAGCTGCAGACCGTAGAGGTCAGCCTATTTGTACATTTACCAACAGCGAGCGTTTGCACCCTGATTAAAGAAATGAATGAAAATGGACCGGCCCGCCCTTTCACCCTCGCGCGAATTAATCTAGACAGGCGAAAAGACAGGACAAAATTACAGGCTTCCGCCGCTTTTTTGCAAGGGTAGATTTGTCTAATTTTAGCAAAACGGCGTTTTTAACATTTGACGTAGAAATTTTGCTTAGGAAGAGAGGCCGAGGGCGATTGGGCTTCTTTTCGCGCTTTGGAAGAGACTCTTTCTTTGTGCGGGAAAATACGCGAGCGGCTGCTCCCCCTCCCTCGAGGGCGCAGCCGCTTAGCTTTGAGGAGTAGTCCCGAGTGGAATCGAACCACTATCTGAGGCTCCGGAGGCCTCCGTTCTATCCATTGAACTACGGGACCGGGTGCTGGAAAGCGGCTGCAAAGGTAGGTCAAAAGGCGTTGGCCTGCTGGGAAAAATTTTGGCGGATTTGGCGGAGGTGTTCATCTATCCAGGTTCGGGCGGCGGCGATGGCTTCTTCGGCGCTGTTGGCCTGGATGGGAGGGCCGAAGTGGACGATAGCGTCGTTGTAGCGTTTTCCGAAGCAGCGCACGAAGTGGGGAAGGAAGGTATCGTCGCCGACCCAGTAAGCGCCGGCGTCGCGGTAGTCTAAGGCTACGGGTACGATGGGTACGCCTTCTTCGATGGCGGTGTTGAAGGCGCCGGGTCGGAAGTCGCGCGTTTGGGCGTCGGCATGGGTGGTGCCTTCGGGGAAGAGGATGACGGGGTATCCTTCGCGGAGTTTGGCGGCGATGGCGGCCAGGGCGTTTTTTCGGCTGTCGGCGCGTTCGCGCTGCACGAAGAGTACGCCGGTCTGTCGGACGGCTCTCCCGACGAGTGGCCAGCGGTCCACTTCGGCTTTGGAGAGCGGGAAGCCCAGCACTTCGGTGCTAATGAGGGCAGGGTCAATATAAGAGCGATGGTTGCCGACCACCAGACAGGGGCCCGTGGGCGGCTGGCCCTCTATGCGCAGGCGCACGCCGAGGGTAGGCAACAGGTAGCGTCGCGTCCAGCGCTGGCGCAGGCGCAGCGACCAGTGCAGGTCTTCGCCGTGTTGCCAGAAGCGGAGTTGCACCCGTGCGATGAGGGCGATGGCGAAGCCGACAAAATAGAGCAATCGAAGCGCTGCTCGCAGGATTGGCATAGGCAGGGTTTCGGGCTATGTGGAAGCGTTTATGCCAACAGTTGGGCGGCCAGTTTGCGGGCTTCCTGGCGCGGGCTTTTCCACCACTGGGCTGAGAGGGTGGGCACCGTTTCAACACCCTTGCGCGCGAAATACTGGCGGACGCGCTCCTCCCATTCATACGAGGGCATTTCGGTGGGAGCAAAAACGCCATCGTAAAGCAGTAAGCGGCGCTTTTGCCCATTGTCGGCCACAGTAGGCGCCACAACGCCCTCGATCTCCGCGTTTCGGCGTAGCTGTCCGGGCAGGAAATAAGGTTGCAGGGCAATCTCTATTTCTTTGGCAAACAGAGAGGTGGCATGTGCCGCTTCGGGATACTCCAGCAGTTCGCGCATATGCGCCAGCTGCTCTTCAGCAGCTTGGTAATTGCCCTGCTGGATGTACTCGCCGAAGGTAACCAAGTGCGACAGTACGCAGGTGCCGCGGAAGTTTTTGTTGGCAGCCAGCGCAGCGTAAAGCCCTGCCGGGATGGAGTGGGCGATGTAGATGCGCTGCGTGGCGCGCGTCATAAGTACGTGCAACTGGTTGAAGCCCAGTTGCGTATTCCAGAAGTGGAGATGCTGCGTCAGCGTGCCCTGGGTATCTATCAACCCATGCACGAGCGAAGCCAGCAGCACGTCCACGTGTTGGCCTTGCAGTTCGGCGAACTGATAGACGCCCAGGCCATTGAGGTGGAGCTGCTGGATTTTTTCGTGGCCGGCCAGTTTGCGCTGGCGAATTTTGAGCAGCTGGCTGGCGATGAGGTCGCGCTGTTCGACGGTGGCACAGGCGATGCCAACGACAGGGTACGTCTTGGCGGGCGTAGGTTCGATGAGGTTGAGCCAGTCCAGAATCTGGCGTGCTTCGGCTTCGTTGGTACCGGTTTGTTCGTCATAGCGGCCTTCTACGTTGGTGACGACCGTTACATCGCGCGCCGACAGGCCAGAGGGCAGGCGTTTGAAGGGCGTGCCGAAGGCGATCTGGTTGAAGCGCAGCCATTCTTCGGGCGTGTTTTGGTGCTGGTATTCTAATTGGTAAATGAGGCCGTCTAACGATTTGCAGTATTCCAAAAAATCGTCTTCGGCGGCGGGGGTCATGTCCTGTTTGGCATCGCCAAAGACCACCAAGCTGCTGCCCAGTTGGAAGAGGTGGTAGCATTCCTGTTTGGGGATGTTGTGCGCCTCATCCACGAGCACTAAGTCGTATTTCATGTTCGAGGCCTGCACGACGTCTAAGGCCACTTGTGGCGTAACGAAGAGGGCGGGTAGTGTTTCGGAGAGCGGGATCAGGTGTTTTTCAAAGAGCTCTTCCGGTTTTCGCTGGAGCGAGAGGGTGCGGTTGTTTTTTCCAAACCAAGTTTTATAGGCATCCGGATCGGCGTTGCGCAGGTTTTTGAGCGCGGCGCTCTTGCGCGCGTGCCACAGGGCGCGTATTTGACCGGGCAGCTGTCGGTCAAGGGCCTCCCGGTCGGCATGGTAGGTTCGCAGGGCGTCTTCTTCCCAGAGCAAGCCCGGGTGGTAGCGTTTTTGCAGGAAGTGGTGCAGATACCAGCTGTCGAAGGCTGCGGCCCAGTCGCGGGGTTTGATCTTACACAGCGCCCGGACGACCTGCTGCTCCGGCGGCGACAGCCGCAGCCAGTGCCGTTGCCAGATGTAAAAGTCCTGGAAGTCGCGCAGATAGAATTGGGTTTCTTCTAAGCGTTCAATGAGGCTTTCTAAAAAGGCCTGGCGCTTAGGGATGGTCAGCATTTCATGCTTGAGCGGCTCCTGGTACAGACCGGAGTCGTTGAATTCGCTGAGGAAAGCATCCAAGGCCTCTTCCAATTCGCCCACGGCGTCGCGGAAGTCTAAGGCGGGGTGGACGCTGCGGGCGTTGAGGCGCCGGACGTCGTCGCGCACCAACGAGGGTACGCTGCGCAGCCAGGCGTTGAGCATTTTTTCGTAGGCGCGCGTTTGCTCGGCTATGCGAGGGATTTGCCCGGCATCCACATTGCTGGGGAAGTCGAACTCAAAGTACCTGCGGTTTTGGTGTGTCTGGCGCAGGCGTTCGTAGTCGGCGCTGATGTTTTCTTTGGCTTCGACGATTTGCTTGTAGCGCTCGGAGAAGACCCCGTAAATCTTTTCGGCGGTGGAGAGCGGTTTTTCAAATTCGGGTCCGAAGCGTTGAATACCGTCTTCTAAGGCTTCCTGGATGCGGCGAGCGATGTGTGCCAGTTCGGAGTAGTGCTGTTCGTAGTGTTCGGTCAGGGCTTCGGCGTATTCATTGGTTTTGGCGATGTAGCGATGGTGCAGGGCGGTTGCTTTTTGCAGCAATTGTCGCACCTGCGTTTCCGTCCAGGCCAGTCCGTCCTCGGAGGAACGTTCTAAGAAGATGTCGTGCTTGAGTTGCCCGAGTGGGTGTTGCAGGGTTGGGAAGCGCCGGAAGAGCGGTTCGCTGTCGAAGATGGCGGCTTTGATGCTTTCGTACTCTTCTTCGGTGAAGGCAAAGTCGGCGGGGTTGAGCTGAGAGAGCAAGAGTTCTTTGCCTTCGGTTCGGTTGGCCTGCAGGAAGAGGCCTACGACGTCGGTAAAGTTGTGCTTGCCCAGTATGGGTCGGTGCAGTTCGTCCCAAGCGCTGTCCAATTGGCGCAGGCTGCGCAAGGCGCGGTGGAGGAGCGTTTGGAATTCTTGCGGAGCGGGTGCGTCTTTGGGTTTGCTTTCGGCGGCGGCGCGCAGCATGTCGGCCAGCATGAGCCGGTCGCTGTCGGTGTCGCGCACGACAAAGGACAGGTCGCCGATATTGCGGTCGAGCAGGAATTTTTGGGCGCGGCGCAGCGCGCTTAGGCTCTTAGACACGACTAAGCATTTCTTTCCGTTGGCCAGGGCATTGGCTACAATCGCTGCCAAGGCGTACGTTTTGCCCGTGCCGGAGGCGCCTTCCACTACCGTGAGGGCGTTGCGCTGCGCAGCATAAAGGACACGCCGTTGCGAAGGGTCTAAGGGCAACAGGGTAAACGGATGTTCCCACGTCAGTTCATTTTCTTGTTTCAGACGGATGCGCGGCTCAGCCACAGGCATGGTACGCGGTAGCGTGGGAAAAATGCCGGCTACGGCTGACCAGCGCAGTTGACCTTCGGCCTGTACGCGCGGCAGCTCGTTGGCCGTAGGATTGGGCTGAATACTCAGTGCCAGGCCTTCTTCGGTCAGGGCCAATTGCTTGTGCACGGTATCGGCAAACGCCGACAGCGCCGCAGCGCCGATAAGGCCGCTCTCAGCTAGGGCACGCGCCCGCTGGGTAAAATGAGCGCTGTGCCGCCGGTCTATTAGATAAAAAAGCGGGTAATTAGGCAAAATGCGCTGCATCTCCGAGCGCTGTACCAACCAGCGGTCTGGGTGCTGCGCATGCGGTTCTAACTGAATTTGCCATAAAAAAAGCGGCGCGCTCACGGCCAGGTCGCCCACCCGAAACAGTACCATTGGGTAGCCCACGCCTAAGTTGCGCGTGCCAAACACCTTCTCCCGGTTGCGGGCCTCAAAATAAAAATGGTTCAGCCACACCGACGCCGGATGTGCCGCTTCCATTTCGAGGTCAAACTGAGGGTGTTCCATCAGCTCGCGCACCAAGCGGACAGCAAAGTCGTCGTTGTTCAGCGCATAGAGGTCTACCCGCTCCAAAGAGTTGGGCAGCGTCTTCATCCAAAGCAGCGCCTCAGCGCTATACGTTGGCGCCGTTGGCTGGCTTTTCTCCACAGGCGCATTGGCGGGAAGGTCAGTGCTTCTTTCTGGCATGCACTTCGTTCGATTTGAGCATTGAACAATACAAAGTTAAGAGGCAAAGATAGCCGGGCAAAAAAATACAGGTATGCAGTTTTTTCTGCTGGGCGCTCTACCTTTGCCCCGCGCTGGGCGACCAGCTCCTGCAAAACTCCCCCAGGGCGGAAACGCAGCAAGGGTAATGCGGTTGAGCGGTGTGTCTGGCGCATTTTTTATTTTTGATATTGGCACAACACTTTTTTCCCTCACCCAATCCGACGCATAGCCATGCTTTTCTTTTTGGACACAGCCAACTTAGACCAGATCCGCGAGGCTGCGGACATGGGCATTCTCGACGGCGTAACGACCAACCCTTCCCTAATGGCCAAAGAGGGCATCACGGGCGAAAAGAATATCCTCAAACACTACCGCACCATCTGCGATCTGGTGGGCGAAGACTGCGACGTCAGCGCTGAGGTTATCGCTACTGACTTCAAAGGCATGGTGGAAGAGGGCAAGCGCTTAGCCGACCTGCACGAAAACATCGTCGTCAAGGTACCGATGATCCGCGATGGCGTCAAAGCTATTGCTTACTTTACAGAGGCAGGCATCCGCACCAATTGTACGCTGGTTTTTTCGGCCGGGCAGGCGCTTTTGGCTGCCCGGGCAGGCGCTACTTACGTTTCTCCTTTCATTGGCCGCGTGGACGACATCGGCTGGAGCGGCACCCAGCTCATCGAAGAGATCTCCGAAGTGTATGTCTCCACGGGCTTTGATACGGCCATTCTGGCCGCCAGCATCCGAAACCCGCTGCACATTGTAGAGGCCGCCAAGGCGGGCGCTGATGCCGTTACCTGCCCGCTGAGCGCGCTGCTGGGCTTACTCAACCACCCCCTGACGGACATCGGGCTGGCGAAGTTTCTGGCCGACCACCAAAAGGCCAACGGCTGAAGCCGAGGGCCCAAAAGGGCCACTTCCTATGGGCGGTCTTCCTGTTTTTTCCGCACAGTCAGGATGTACACCGGCAGGTGGTCGCTGTATCCATTGAGAAAAATATCCCCCACGAACGTGCGCAGCGGATAGCCGCGGAAGGCGCCTTCCTCCTGAAACATCCAGGGTTCGCGGAACACGACGGCGCGCAGCAGCTGCCAGCCGCCCGCCTGTTTCCACACCAGTCCCTTGGACACGATGATCTGGTCGAAGAGGTTCCAGGCGTCGCGATAGGCCAGGGTGCCGTTGCCGCTCTGGTAGAGGGCATACATGGGGTTGTACAGGTCGCCGGGTTTCATGCTTTCGGTGCTTTTTGCTGCGCGCAGCACTTTCGTCAGGCTCGGGTTAGTTGGGTCGTCGTTAAGGTCGCCCATGACGATGATTTTGGCCAGCTCATTGCGCGCCAGCAGGCTGTCGGCCACATTGCGGCATACCTGTGCGGCTGCGGCACGCATCCACACGGAGCCGGTCTCGCCCCCGCGGCGCGAGGGCCAGTGGCAGACCATAACGTGCAGTGTGTCGCCCTGGAAGATGCCCGCCACGTACAGCACGTCGCGCGTATAGTCGAGCACGCCGGTTTTAGGGTCTTTCAGTTCGACCGGTATGGCTTTTGAGCCAAGTACGCGAAAATACTTGGGCTGGTACAGCAGTGCTACGTCAATGCCGCGCTCATCGGGCGATTCGTAATGCACGATCTGGTAGTTGCGCGCTTTCAGGGCCGGTTGGGCCACCAGGTCTTCCAGCACAATGCGGTTTTCGGTCTCCGCGATGCCCAGCAGCGCCACGCCATCGGGCGTTACGTCGGTAGCCAGCAGGCTGATGACCTTCGCCATGTTGGCCTGTTTCGACCAGTACTTCTCGGAGTTCCAGGCTAAGCGACCCTCGGGCAAAAAGTCCCGATCATTAGTGTTCGGACTGGGCAGGGTGTCGAAGAGGTTTTCTAAATTATAAAAGCCGATAGCGGCTACTTCGTATTCCGCCTTTTGGGCAAAAACAACCCACGGTAGAGCAAAAATCAGGCTAAGCAAGAGTATTTTTTTCATAAAAAAACAAACAATAGACGGCTTTAAAAGGCCAGCAAAAATAAGTCGCATAAAAGGGTTGCTTTGTGAATTCTGCTTGTCGGCACTGTAAAATATCTTTAGTCTTTGTACGGGTCATACACATCTGCTCCTGCCATGGCAACGCCGATGGGCCGCAGGCGATGGACGATCTCGATGGTGCCGGCGTGTTGTTCAAGCACTTCCTCTAAGGGTTTGTAGCACTCGGGCGCCTCGTCGGGAGCACCACCGCGCAGGACGATGCCGCGCTGCGCTAAGAGGCGAGTTACATTGCCCCAGCGCACAGTGCCTTCAGACAGGTATTGTACCTGACCGTTCTTCCAACGCCTCTTGCCGGCCGCCTGAGTACGGCTGATGACGCGCCCGGCGCCGTGGACAGTGGAGTACAGGCCCTTACGGCTGAGCGGGCTGTCCACACCGCGAATGATGACAGAAATGTCGGCCATGTTAGCGCCGATGAAACCATACTGGCCCGGAAAGGCAGGTGTGGCGCCTTTGCGCACGACATAGTACTTCTGCCCGCCGTGCTCTTCTATCCACAGGAAGTTGTGGTGGTTATGCACCTCGAAGACTGCGCGTGTGCCCAAGATTTCGAGCACCTTATCCACCACGATATTGCGGCCGGCGTAGGCGTATTCGCCAGCGAGTTGGATGGCGGCTAAGTAGTCCTGGCCCAGTTCGCTGCGCGCGTCGAAGAGGATGGGTGGGGCGTGCATACCGCCTTCGGGCACGTGCTCGTCGAAGCGTTTGCCCTTGGAGAGGGCGATGAAGCCAGTAGTCGTCTTGTGCCCAAAACCGCGCGAGCCAAAGTGGACGCCGACCCATAGCCAGCCCTCTTCGTCTTCAAAAAGGTCAATGAAATGGTTGCCCGAGCCGACAGTGCCCAATTGTTCGGCGGCGAGTTTCAGCAGGGCGCGCTGGGGTTTGAATGGCGCCCGGGCGATGTGATCGAGCACAGGATGATCCACGGGCTTAGGGTTGGGTCGCCCGATGCCAAAGCCTATCTGGCGAAAAATTTCGTCCATGACGTTTTCCACGTCCACGTCGGCGGCGCGGATGCGCGTCTGACAGGCCTTGTTGCCGCAAGCGATATCGAAGCCCACGCCCGAAAGGCTGATTTTGTCGCGGTAAGCCACCACGCCGCCGATGGGATGGCCATAACCAACATGAGCGTCGGCGGTGAGCACGGCCCGGTCGTCGGGCGTGGTGAGGCAGCGCTCGATCTGGTCAATAGCGACCGGGTCTATCAACGACTCGCCAAAAATGGTTACAGGCATAGGAAATGAATGTGAAAGTCGTTTCTCAAGTATTTACGGAAAAATAAACGCACAAGAGGAGGCAATAGTCACATCAGTATTTACTTTTGCCGTGCAACGAATCGAAACTTTCACCAAAATAGTTTTCTATCTATGAAAAAAGTTTCAAAAATCGCATTACTCTTGCTTCTGTTGCTGAGCGCAACGGGTCTTTCGGCTCAAGGAGTAGGGCTAGGTCTTCGCGGCGGCCTTCATTTTGCGAATTGGTCGCTGAATGATGTGGCGAAAGACGAATTTGTCTTCGACCCCAAATCGGCAACGGGCCTTCTGTTTGGCGCCTTGTTGGAAATTCGCCTCAGCAATAACCTGGCTATCCAGCCCGAGGTAACTTACATCCAGAAGGGAACTAAAATTGACGAGACTATTCTCAGCGTTAAGTCAGAGGGTGGCTACACCATCAATTATTTGGAAGTTCCAATAATGTTAAAGGTAGGCACAGGCTTTGGAGTAGGGCGTTTCGATGTTCTACTCGGTCCGAGTTTTGGCTATGGCCTGAACGGCAAGTACGAAATCAAAGCAACATCAGGTGGAATAACAGTGACGGAGGAGGAGGATATCGATTTTGAAAAGGACGAAATCAGCCGCACTGACTTAGGCGCTCAATTTGGCGCCTCTGTGGGTTTGAATTTAGGTTCCTCGGCTCGCCTTTTTGTGGACGGTCGTTACCTGCTGGGCTTCACCAATTTAGACAAGCATGAACATGGCAGCGGAGAAGAGCCGACGGTTAGAAACCGCGGCGTTGCCCTGACGGCGGGCTTGATGTTCTCGTTCTAAAGGCGCTGACTCAACTGGCGAGTACACCAGGCGATGGCTTCTATGAGCTATCGCCTGTTTTTTTATGGCTCTTCGCTTTCGCGCCGCTCACGCTCCCAGTCGGTATTGGCTACAACCAAGAGGACGAAGCCTGCCATGACCATGAGCAACTTGGCGACGAAGGCGAACAGGCGCCCAGGCGCTTCCAGAAACTGTAGGAAGGCCCATTGTGCTCCCACAAGTTGGAGGGCCAGGGCTGTAATGCCCGCTACAATGAGGAACAGGCCCAAAAAAATCCAGAGAGTTTTGTACTTTGCTATCATCGAGTGCAAAAATGCGTCGCCTGTCGTTCATGGGCAGCGATTACAGGCGCCCTGCATAACTTTGGCGGGCTTGTTTTGTTCAGCTCACTGGCTATTAAAGGCCGCTCAGTGGCCTTATTTATTCTTTTGGCTATGCCCTTGGCTTCTTCTCCCGTTCAGCTCATCGAATGTCCGCGCGACGCCATGCAAGGCTTGAGTGCTTTTATTGAAACCGACGTCAAAGCAGCATACATCAATCAGCTGCTGCGCGTAGGGTTTCATACCATTGATTTTGGCTCGTTTGTTAGCCCAAAGGCCATCCCACAAATGCGCGATACGGCTGAGGTGTTGGCGCGCTTAGATTTGAACGATACTCAAACGCGCCTGCTGGCCATTGTGGCCAACGAGCGCGGCGCCGAAGAGGCCTGTAAACACGCCCAAATCACGTACTTAGGATACCCTTTTAGCATCAGCGAAACCTTCCAGCTGCGCAACACCAACGCCACGATCGCCGAAAGCGTCGAGCGCACCCAGGCTATCCAGGAAATGTGCGAAAAGCATGGCAAGCAGCTGGTGCTCTACATTTCTATGGGCTTCGGCAACCCTTACGGCGACCCCTGGAATGTCGAAATCGTGCAAAGATGGGTGAGCCAGCTCGTGCCCTTCGGCATCCGCATCTTTTCCCTTTCTGATACAATTGGCTGCTCGACCCCCGAGAACATCACCTACCTCTTCAGCAACCTCATACCGGCATACCCTGATATTACTTTTGGCGCGCATCTGCACACCCAGCCGCACAATTGGCGCGAAAAAATTGAGGCCGCCTGGGAAAGCGGCTGCCGCCGCTTCGACAGCGCCATGCGCGGCTTTGGCGGCTGCCCGATGGCCAAAGACGACTTGACCGGCAACATGGCCACTGAAAACTTAGTGTTTTTTTTCGATGAAATTGGCGTAGACCTGGGCCTCGACCGCCGCGCCTTTGGCAAAAGCATGGCCTTAGCCCAGGAGGTTTTTCCGCATTGAGCGGCGAGCAATCTGGCTCAAAAGCGCAAAGGCGCGCCACCTCATACAAGCGGTAACGCGCCTTTGCATGGAGAAAAATATCGGCTCTACATACCGAAAGCATAGTAGTGTGTGCCCGGTTGGTCGGGATAGATGCCTTCCAGCATGACGCCGCCTTTGCGGCCCTTCAGAGCGCGTGTAAATTCCTCCGCACTCGAGACGGGCTTGCCATCTAAGCGCGTGATGATGAAACCCTCGCGCATACTGGTGCTGCGGCGGATTTTGCCCTCGTAGATGGACTTGACGCGCAAACCGCCCGGGATGTCGAGTTTCTGGGCCGTTTTGGCATCCAGCGCCTCTACTTCTATGCCCAGTATGTCGAGCACATCGGCATCGCTACTGCCGTTTTTGCTGGCAATAGACCTGTCCTTGCCGCTGCGCGTCGTCAGACGCACATCATAGGTTTTGACAGCACCCTTGCGATTGACTTTGACTTTGACCACGTCGCCCGGGCGATGGCGCGCGATGAGCTCTTGCAGCGACGAAGCATTGGTTACCGGCGTCTCATTGATGCTGACAATCACATCGCCGGGTTTGATGCCCGCCGCTCCGGCAGCGCTGTTCTCCAGCAGGCTATCCACGTAAGCCCCTTGCGTGAGGTCGAGACCTTTTTCACGGGCTAAGTTGCCGTCCACATTGCGGATCATGACGCCCAGCACGCCGCGCTGGACGCTGCCGTATTGGATGAGGTCTTCCACCACTTTGCTAACGATGTTGGAGGGCACAGCAAAACCGTAGCCCGCATACGAGCCCGTGTTGGAAGCGATAGCAGTGTTGATCCCAATGAGGCCGCCCTCGAGGTTAACTAAGGCGCCCCCACTATTACCTGGGTTAATGGCCGCGTCGGTCTGAATGAAGCTCTCCACGGCAAACTGTTCGCGTAAGATGTTGATATTGCGCGCTTTAGCACTCACGATGCCTGCCGTGACGGTGCTGGTCAGGTTGAACGGGTTACCCACAGCCATCACCCACTCGCCCACGCGGACGGCGTCAGAATTGGCAAACGGTATGGTGGGCAGATTCTTTTCTTTAATTTGAATGACGGCTAAATCGGTCGTTGGGTCTGTGCCTATAACAGTAGCCTTGTATGTGCGGTTGTCGTGCAGCGTAACTTCAATGTCGTCTGCCGACGCAATAACGTGGTTGTTCGTTACAATATAACCGTCGGAGCTGATGATAACACCACTGCCCGTACCGACCGAAGGCTGTAGGTCGGGCATGCGGAAATAGCGGTCGAACGGACTGCCGAAAAAGTCCTCAAAGGGATCTTGCTGCGGGCGAGTGCTGCGCCGGGTAGCTGTGGACTTGACGTGCACCACCGCCTGCATAGCCGACTCGGCGATGCGCGTAAAGTCTAATAAGATGGGCTCTCCGTTTTCGCCCAGGGTGTAAACGGCACTGCGCGCCGGAGCACCGCTGATGTGCTCGATCTTAAGCGTGGGCGCTGAAGTGCGGAAAGCAACGTGATAAACCCCCAACATGAAGGCGGAAACGACTAAGGCAATCAGTCCGGAATACACCAGTGTTTTTCTCATGGCAAAGCTGTTTTTTAAAGTAGAAACCTGGGTTTTGCAGTAGCAGACATTTAACGCTATACAGTCGGCGAGCGTTTAACTCTCCGACCAGTAGTCTTTTTTTGCCGCCTAAAGGCGCATGGCAGCCTATCGAAGACTCTCCTTTCAGGCAAAAGAAGCGCGCCAAAGCCGGGCTACCTGTGGCGGATATAAAACGATAGGACGACTGAGTTGTCGTCCTATCGTTACCATTGGCATCGGCGCTGATGACCCAACACCGCGGCTTACTGCACTGCAATCTGACGAGCCGGCAGTGCTTTGACCTCTTCGCGCTTCGGAATGCGAATGCTCAGCACACCGTTGTCGTACTTCGCCTTGATCTGGTCGTAGTCCACAGTGCTCTTTGGCAGGTGGAAGCTACGCTGGAACGACTGATAGCTGAACTCCCGACGGGTATAGCGCTCGCCTTCCTTCATTTCGTTCTCGGTCTTGCGCTCGGCCGAAATGGTCAGTATTTCATTCTCCAACTGGATTTTGAAGTCCTCTTTCGTCATGCCCGGAGCAGCCATTTCCACCGTAAAACCGTCGCCATCTTCTTTGATGTTCACGGCCGGCAGCGTGCCATTTACCACAGGCATGCGGCTGTTGACCCAGTCGAACAAATCGCGCGTGAAGAAGTCATCAAATATGCGCGGTAAAGCGGGAAAGAGCGACGAATTGCTTCTTACCAGAGACATACTTACCTCCTTATTTTTTTAATGTTTTTCGATGAAATGTTCGATTTTGCCCTCTCTTGAACAAGCAACGTACCATCCCGCTAAAACCGCCATTTTTACCAGAGCAGATCAGGCAAAATGCCATTTTGGCACCGCCCCAGACAAAAAGCCGCCAAAAAGGCATAAAGAAACCAGGCCAGCCTGTTTTGAGCGCTTATCTTCGAGGTCTGTAAGCCCCTTTGGCTGGTCCTGTCCCGGCAGGATGCTCGCATTTTGCAGCGACCAGCATGCCCTTTTGCGGGCGAAACCTCCTGCGCCACCAGGTGCTCCTCTAAGCCCTCCTTTTGTGTTTTCAAGGGAAAAGTTTTTTTGCTGCAGAAGCGCTTCCTTTGCGGTGTTTAAGACTCAGAGCGTTTCGGATCATGCGTATTTTGCTGATTGGCGGCGGTGGCCGCGAGCACGCTTTCGCCTGGAAGCTGGCGCAAGACCCTGGATGTTCGGCCTTGTTCATTGCTCCGGGCAATGCTGGCACGGCGGAATGTGGGACGAACGTGCCGCTGTTGCCTACGGACTTTCCGGCCATTCGGGATTTTGTGCTTCGCGAGGGCATTGAGATGGTCGTGGTCGGCCCGGAGGAGCCGTTGGTGCGCGGTATTGCCGATTATTTCCAGGCAGATGCGGCACTGGCATCGGTACCTATTATTGGCCCCTCTGCCGCCGGGGCGCAGTTAGAGGGTTCTAAGGCATTTGCCAAAAAATTCATGGAGCGGTGGGGCATTCCTACGGCTCGCTATCGGGAAGTAACCCGAGTGGTGGAGGGTGTTGTTTTCATGGGCACGCTTTCGCCTCCGTATGTGCTCAAGGCCGACGGGCTGGCTGCGGGCAAGGGGGTGCTTATTCTCGACGACCCGGGAGACGCTGAGCTGGCTTTGGAAAGCATGTTGGCGGGCCAGTTTGGCGAGGCCAGCCGCCGGGTGGTAATCGAGCAGTTTTTGCGCGGTGTGGAGTTTTCGGTGTTTGTCCTGACGGATGGACAAACCTATAAAATTTTGCCTGAGGCGAAAGACTACAAGCGCGTGGGCGAGGGCGATACTGGCCCAAATACGGGTGGCATGGGCGCTGTGTCGCCCGTGCCCTTCTTCGATGCCGAGCTGCGCCGACGGGTGGAGGAGCGCATCATTCAGCCTACACTTCAGGGCCTAAAAGCAGAGGGCATCCCATACAAAGGCTTCATTTTCTTTGGTTTAATGAATGTTGGCGGCGACCCTTACGTCATTGAGTACAACTGCCGAATGGGCGACCCGGAAACGGAAGTCGTGCTACCGCGGCTAAAAAACCATCTAACCGACCTCTTTCAGGCAGTGGTGCAAGGCCGCTTGTCAGAGGTAGAGATAGAAACACTTCCTCAGACGGCCGTAACGGTGATGCTGACGGCGGGCGGCTACCCTGGTAACTACCGCAAAGGCGACCTGATAGACATGACGCCTCATGCTGGTTGCCTGTACCTGCACGCGGGCACGAAACGCGATGCCGAAGGCCGCCTGCTGACCCAGGGCGGGCGCGTCATGGCGATCACGTCGCTCGGAGCCGACATTGCTTCGGCTGCGGAGCAATCCCTGCGGGCTGCTGAAGACGTACACTTTGAGGGCAAATACTATCGGCGCGATATTGGCCGAGACCTCCTTTGAGTGCAAAAGCCTCAATCAGGCGGCGTCCAGGAGATCGTGTACTCGTACGCCGTAGAAGTCTGCGGCAATGAGGAGCCCGGTGTCGGCGCTTCGGGCACGATCTGGTATTGGATAGTCATAGTTTGCACCGGCGGCGGCGCAGGCTGCGGCTGCGGGCGCTTGAATTGAACATGTATCTTTTTATGGAACAACAGCCGCAGGCCGCGCGTGCGCTTGACACGGAAACGCAACAGCCGCACCACGCGCACGGCTTCTTCGTCGCAGCCATAGCCGAGGCCCTTGAGGACGCGAGTGGCCACCACCTCACCTGCATCACTAATGTCGCACTCTACCACGACACGCCCCTCTACCCCAGCGGCCAAAGCCTCCGGCGGATAGCGCAACTGACTGTAAATAAATTGGCTCATCGCCTTTGGACCACCCGGGTACTCGGGCTGGTGCACAAAGTCCTTATCTTTCTTGTTGCGTTCCATATCCCCTTTATTTCTAACCGTCTATCGGGCAGCGAAGGTACACGGGCGCTCTCGCCCCCAATGCGCTCCCAACAAAAAAGGCGAGGGCTGAGCGCCTCGCCTATCTTTCTAATCGGATGTTTTTCTGTAAATTACTTTTCCTCGTACTCAAAGGGAAGAATCTTCGAGTCTTTCACCGTCGAAAGCGTCATGAGCGTCTTCAGCCGCTCGATCTCGTCAATTTGGCTCAGCGTTTTGAAGAGTAGCTGCTCGTAGCTGGGCAGGTCTTTGCATATCACTTTCATGAGAAAGTCAGCCTCACCGGTGATGATGTAGCACTCCGTAATTTCATCAATACGCTGGATTTTCTCCAAAAAGTTATTTAGCGCATTCTCACGCTTCCAGGCCAACGATACTAAGACGAAGGTCTTGACGTCGAGGCCCAACATCTGGGGGTTTACCTGGGCATGGTAGCTCAGGATAACGCGGTTGTTTTCCAACTTTTTCACCCGCTCCAACGTGGGGGCCGGAGACAAACCAATCTTTTTGGACAGGTCTAAGTTGGTGATTTTGCTGTTTTCTTGAAGGATGCGGAGGATCTTCAAGTCTGTTCTATCAAGCTTGTCTGCCATAGTGTGATAACGGTTAAAGAAATTATATTTTGCACTAAAAATTTCTGCAAAGGTAAGGCGGATACGAATAATGGACAAGGCTTTTTTCGATTATCATTTGTTAATTTTGACAAAAAAGCCAGTTTTGTCGTTTAGCGTCATATTCGCGCGGATTGGAGCGCGTTTACACGAGTTTTGGCAAAAGTATATTTCAGATGAAAGAGAGGTTTGGGCAGCCTATCAACGCCAAAGGCCAACCCTGGTGTAGGATTGGCCTTCGTGCGGAATAGCTTTGGAGGATGCGCGGGATTTCTCAGAGGAAAATTGCGCGCGTGTAGGTCATGGGAAGATGCCCATGGAGATGTAATCGCTGGCGATTTTGCGCAAGGCGCAGACAAAGGCCGCAGTGCGCAAGTCGGGTATGCCGGGGTTTTCGCGTCGGGTTTCGCGTATCTGCTGATAAGCGGTAGTCATGGTATCTTCCAGACCGGAGTTCACCAATTCGATTTCCGTGCCGCCGCGGGTCAGGAAGTCCCGGTCGCGTTGGGTTACCTGTTTTCCGGTCATTTCTTCCACCTTGTTCAGGATGCCAGTAAAAATGTTGCGCTGGAAGCGGTTTTCTAAGCGTCCAAAGCGGTGGTGCGACAGGTTTTTGAGCCATTCGAAGTAGGATACCGTCACGCCGCCGGCGTTGATGTAGAAATCGGGCAGCACTAAGATGCCCTTCTGGCGCAAAATGTTGTCTGCTTCGGCCGTAACGGGGCCGTTAGCAGCCTCAGCGATGATTTTAGCCTTGATGCGGTCAACGTTTTCGAGAGTGATTTGATTTTCTAACGCTGCCGGCACGAGGATGTCGCACTCGAGTTCGAGCGCTGCCGAAGAGCCGCCGATATGCTTGGAGCCGGGGAAGCCGATGATAGAGCCGGTCTCTTTGCGGAATTGGAGCAGTTTGGCTATATCCAGACCGTTAGGATCGTAGATGGAGCCTTCGCGCTCAGAGACACCGATAATTTTGACATCGCCTTCTTCCTGGCTGATAAGGCCTGTATAGCTGCCTACGTTGCCCAGCCCCTGGATGACCATTGTTTTGCCAGCGATTCCAGGCGATAGGCCGAGTTGCTTCATGTCGTCGGCATAGGAGAGGCATTCACGCACGCCGTAGAAGACGCCGCGGCCGGTAGCCTCGTTGCGACCGCGGATGCCGTTTTGGGTAACGGGCTTACCGGTTACGCAACCGATGGAGTCAATTTCGCCGTGGCGGAAGGCCTGATAGGTATCTAAGATCCAGGCCATTTCGCGCGGGCCAGTGCCGTAGTCCGGTGCGGGCACGTCAATACCCGGGCCGATGAAGTTCTTCTTAATCAGCTCGGTGGTGTAGCGGCGGGTGATGTTCTGCAGTTGCTCAACGGTGTAGTTGGCCGGGTTGATCTTAATACCGCCCTTGGCGCCGCCGAAGGGTACATCCACTAAGGCGCATTTGTAGGTCATCAGGGCGGCTAAGGCCATGACCTCATCCTGGTCCACCATCTCTGAGTAGCGAATACCGCCTTTGGTGGGCAGTCGGTGGTGACTGTGCTGCACGCGATAGGCCTCAATGACTTGGTAGTTGTCGCCTACGCGAATAGGAAAACGGATTTGCAGTACTAAGTTGCACACCTTGATCTGCTCCACCAGGCCGCTGGGGATGTCGGTGTAGGCTGCTGCCTTGTCAATGTACTGCTCGACACTTTTGAAGAAACTGATTTTGGCGCTCATGCGTCATCTTTTGTTAAGTGCTCTATTTTGGTTAGTTTCCGCTCGAGCCGAACCAGATAGCCTACGATGCCCAAAAAGATGACGACGAGGGTAGCCACCACGACGTAAATCTTTCCAGTCTCCCGCATGAAATCACGGTTGCCTTCGGCGAAAGCGGCGGGCAAAGATAGGCCCAACCACAAAACAAAGGTCAAAATCGTTCGAGGCATAAAAAATTAAATCTTTTTTGCACCCGCTGCATGGGGGCAAAGGTGAAAAATATGCGGTTTAATCTAATCCCATGGCCCGATCTTTCAGGCGTTGCAAACGCACGCGCAGGTCAGCTATCCAGAAGCCCAGGAGCGTCCAGCCCAAAATGGCCGGGTAAAAGACCGCACGCATGGTGTTGTCTAAGTCCTGCGTGCCAAAAGCGGGATTGCCCGTGGCGCCAGGGTGCAGGCTATCAAACATGCGCGGCAGAATGTATAACAATGGGATCAAAGAGGCAAAGGCAAAGATGTTGTACACTGCTGCTAAGCGGGCGCCCTTTTCGGGGTCGCTGAAAGAACCGCGCAGGATGAAATAAGCGAAGTAAACCAGCAAGGCCACTGCTGTCATCAGCTGCTTGATGTCGTTGCTCCAGGGCTTGCCCCAGGTGTAATTGGCCCACACCATACCGCTGGCCAAGCCCAGCAGGCCAAACAAGATGCCCACTTCAGCATAAGCAGCAGCACGGCGGTCGAAGTCGGCTTCAGGCCGACGCAAATATTTGACGCTGTACCACACCGACGCAGCAAAAAGGAACAACAACACAAACCACATGGGCACATGAAAATAGGTGTTCCGAATGGTTTCGTACAGGATGTTTTGATAGGGAAAGGAGAAACCCTTTTGCAGGTGCAATTTTTCCACCGGGTGCGCCGTCCAGGCCGAGTCTAAAGGCGCCCGAGTGGTGTCTACCTGGCGGAGCGTAAGCGCCACCGGCAACAACGACGCGCCCGCTGCCGGATGGTCGGCCAGCGCATTGAGCGTCACAAACGACCGGCCATCAGGCAAATTCGCCGGCATCTGAAACGTCGCCTCCAAAATGGTGTCGTTCAGCGGGCGAACGTCCTGAGCCATCAGCGCATACCGGTCGTTGTAGTACAACCACACGCGAATAGGCTCCTGGCTTGGCCGCGAAAAGAAGGTATTGTACCCAAAAAAGCGAACGCTCAACCGTTGGCCCGTTTGGGCCACATTGGGCTCTACACGCTCAATACCCGATTTGAGCGGCACGAGAAAGCCGGCAAGGATGGCATATAGCAGCAGTATGACTGAGGTTATTTTCCACCACATTTTTAAAGGGAAAAATGAAAAATGAAAAATGAAGAGTGAAAAGTTGAAAGTTAAAAATGGAGAATAAAGAATGAAAAATGGGTGGTGTGTAATGCTCGAAGGGCCTTAGACGCCTTAATCGCGCCAGATGTAGGGGAATAAGACAAAGACTAAGGCAATGAGGATGGCGTCCACAGCCAGCAAGTTGCGCACGTCGGGCCAGGTGTCTACGGCCATGCCCGCCGGCGCGAAACAGGCTGCCGATAGGCGCATCAGGGTCAGCAGGATAGGGAGGACCACCGGAAAACTCAGGATAGCGACTAAGGTAGCGCTGTGGTCTGCCTTGGCGGCTATCGCTGAAATAAAAGTGAAGGCGATGGAAAAGCTCGCACTCCCCAGCGCCAGGACTCCGCCAAACAATGGCCAGCGCTGCACGGGGCTATCAGCCACCAACGTAAAGGCAACCGTAGCCAACCCTCCGAGCACTAAGAGCAAAAGAGCATTGTATAAAACCTTAGCCAACACCAACGCCGCCGGATCGGCCAGCTGGTAATAATACAATTGCCGGGCTCCACTTTCGCGCACGAAACTCTTCACTACCGCGTTGATAGAAGCAAACAACACCATGAGCCAGAAAAGCGTATTCCAGACCGGAGGCGTAGGCTTGACTGACGCCACATACACAACGAAAACCATACTGACCACATACAACACAATACCGCTGAGCGCATAGCGCTGACGCAACTCAAGCACCATCTCTTTGTGCAGCAGCGGCAGGAGGCTTTTCCAATTCATGTCTC
>JANWVR010000043.1 GCA_025056735.1 Saprospiraceae bacterium | reverse complement strand
AGGCTCTTGCGCTTTTGGCTCGAAGACTATATCTTTGCCACGAATTATGAAGGTAAAAAGCAACATTGTTCCGCTAACTTTACTTTCCCGTCCATACTCCCTAAGTGGTCGTACGGCGGGAAAGTGGGCGTTAGTGCCAATCATAAAAGTACATAACGGCATCAGAAATCGAACGATACGTACAGCAAGAAAAGTAAGCAAACGACCACCAGAACGACATCCGCATGAGCCAGCCTGACAGACGAACCGAAGAGTAAGTAAGCGAATTTTCCCGACCCGATTTTGTGATTGGAACATAATCCGCTTGATCAGGAAGCAAGCCAAATTAGTTGGCTGCGAAGGCTTCCATTTCTTCATCTCCAATCATTTTTGTCATGAAAAACATGCAACTAATGGCTACAAGTTTGGTATGCGCCTTACTTTACGCCACGTCTCCCCTCCTACTCCAGGGACAAGGAGTACAATGGACAACATCCGTCAACGTTGGGGGCTCGAACGGCGCTCCTTGGGCAGACTGGGTATTGGACATCATTACCACTTCAGAGGGCAATTATTTGGCGGTTGGGTTTGCACGGGAAGACGAGGTCAATGGTCAACATCCCGATGTGCCAGCCTACTGCCTCATCTCGCCGAACGGCACGCTACTCAGGGATGGCGTCATTGAGACCGACCCCGACAACCCAAGCCCGGGGCGTTTGGCCAATGTCGTGGAGGCGAGCAACGATTCCTATTACGCTGTCGGCTTTTTGGGCGGCTTCCAGGGGGCTCAACGCTTGTTGGTGCGCATCAACAAAACAAGTCTTGACGCGGCGTACTATCAGCCCGCCATTACCCACAGCGATCCGGGCAAGAAAGTGACCAAGTCCAGACTGAGTGAAATAGTGGATGTGCCCGGGAACCCTTCATACCTGCTTTGCAGCGGATGGGTGGAGGGCGACCTGGTTGATGGCAACGGAAACACCATCGGCACTTTTCCCCGCGAAAAATGGCTGGTTGCTTTCAACTATGACGGCACGATAAAGGATCACGTCTTTTTGCCTCAAAGCGGCTCAGAGTCAAGCGAGTTGAGCGCGGTTACTTTTGAACCGTTGGCAGGCGGCGCGATTCGCATATATGGTGCATCCTATGTGCTTGTCAATTCCGACGGCGGCTTTGGCTCCTATCGCCGGAACGACTCCGATATCGCCATTTCCATGATTGAATACGACCCGGTTTCCGGTTTTCAGACAGAGACAGTTTCCACGGTCAATTCCATCACCCAAGGGCCTCGCGACAATTTGGCCAACGCCCAGGTCGGCGCCGGGGATGTTTTTGAGAACTTTCCGCCGGCTTTTCCGCCCGGCACGTTCCAGACCTTGCCTTTTGACAAGTACCCCTACGGCCCCAAATATATCGGAATGGCTTTCGAAAGAAATTTCGCAAATTGTAACGAAAGCGCCCCGGTCAACGATTTTTACATTGAAGACTGGTCTGACGGCTCGGAGGACGTTCCGTACAGCATGGTGCTTGCCTCCAACCACATCGTGGTATCTGCGCTGCTGAACAGAATCATCATGTGGAAAAATACCAACGATGTTCTTGGCGGCGACCCCGACCCCGGCTTGCATTGCGATGCAGGGGCTTGCAGCAGGTTCGACTCGGATTACTACCTGTGGGGCGAAGCATATCTTCTGTTTTTCAATAAAAGTGACTTGTCGCTCGAAAAGGCCACTTATCTGAGCACCATGAGCGGAGGGGACTTTATACCCAAAGTCATCAAGACTTCCGACGGAGGCTTCGCTGTGTCGGGCACGGTCACCGGGTGCCCCGACGGCCTGCCCGAAGTGACTGGCGCGGAGCACATGATGGTGATAAAACTGGATGCCAGCGGCGATGTGAAATGGCGCAAGCACTACAATGGTCAAGGTGGAGGCGCATGCGGGTTTGCCATTACCGAAACACCCGATGGCGGGCTGATTGTGGCGGGCAACACGGAAGACGACGGCCAGGAACACGAGGAAAACTTTGGCTTCATAAAATTTGGCAGCGACTGCGCTTATGATGCCGACGTGGTGCCCAATTCTGGCAAGGACTACATCGTGGCTGCCGACGAACCTGCCTGGAACACCAGCCGAACAGTGAGGGCAAGGGTGGTGGTGCCCAACGGGCGACAACTCATCATCAGCGGCAGCGGCACGACCATCCGCTTTGCCGATAGCAAGGAAGTGTACGACCTGCCCGAACGCTACCCCATCGGCATCACCGTGGAGCCGGGCGGCAGGCTGGTGGTCAGCGGCGCCACGCTTGCCGGTTACGATTGTGCCGGCAGGGAAAAAATGTGGGACGGCATCAATGTCGTCGGGAATCCAACGCTGGAACAAACGCCCGCCAATCAAGGCGTTTGCTCCCTTCTGGTCGCTAAAATCATCAATGCCCGACAGGGTGTCGTGACCTCCGGCGTTTGGTGCGGAACCACGAAGGTGATCAGCCCGCCGTATGGCGGCACGGGCAGCCGGTCGTCCGTCGAGACATCCGTGCTGCATCACGGCGGCCCGTATGGCGGCGGAAGGGTCAGCGCCTGGCATTCAAAATTCATGGACAACCAGCGCAGCGCCATCTTCATGAAGTACCCGCACAACTGGAACCAAAGCAGGTTCGTCAACTGCGAGTTTCAGAGCAACGGCCCGTTGGCGGACCCGAACGAGATGCGGCAGCCCGTCCCGAACGACTACCACAACAACGAGCCGCGCGGCACGTCCATCCACGTTTCCATTTGGAGCACGCGGGTGCAGTTCCGCGGTTGCAAGTTCAACGGAGCCTTGAGCATTATCCCGGAGTATCGGCCGTTCGGCATCGAGGGCGACGACCCGAAGATCGTGGCCGCGGGCGGCAGCATGAGAGACATGAAGATCGGCATCGAATGCCGGGGCACGCTGGGCGGCGTGCTGGCCAACGTGAACGCCAAAGGCATCACGTTCGACAACGTGGCGCAGAGCGTCAACCTGCGCAACTCGGTGGCCGACATCGTCGGCAACTGCAAATTCCTGAACATACCCGAGCCGAACACCTTCTCCGGTCTTTCGCCATCGGGCATTTTCGGGCAGTTCAACAAGGGCGCGCTGATCACGGGCAACGAGTTCTACGGCGCCGATGCCGGCAAGCCCTCCTGGGGCATCGTGGAGCACAACACGCAGAACCAAGGCTGCGAGATCAGGGAGAACAAGTTCTTCACCGCCCGCGTGGGCAACCAGTTCGAGGGCAAGAACACCCAGCTCGACGCCACCTGCAACGACTACACGGGCATCGGCCTGAGCGCCTGGTACTGTGCGGTGACGTTTGGCGCAGGGCAGTTGAAAGATCAAGGAAACGCTGGCCCATTTGCCAAAAAAGCGGACAACGAGTTTTTTGATTTCTGCGACGGCACTTCCAACATCCACATCGAGGCCGACGACAACTTCACGCCGTTCGCTTATTACGACAAGACGGGCAACCCGCACCCGGTTGACCCTGATTGCGTGAACGACCTCGTGAACGTGGACGTTGAGAGCAACTCAACACCATTATATTGCGCAGTCCCCGAGCCGCCCTGCCCGAACCCGCCCTGCGACCGTGTGGCCATCTACATGTCCTCGCCAAAGACGGTACAGGACCGCAACGTGGCGCTTCGAGGGCTGATACACGCGGGATTTGCCGCCGACACGACCGATTTGGATGCCGACTATGAGGGTGCCCTGCTTGTATTAAGCGATAGAAACCAGCCCGAGGACAGGAGCATTTTGGTCGGCTCGCTGGCGAGCATGGGGCGCTACGCCGAAGCGCAGACCGAGAACGCCCTGCTGACGACCGCCGACGCCGAAAGCGCCGCTTACAAGGCCTACCTTGCGAACATCATTGGCGCGGGCGTTGACCTGACCGCGCTGCCCGCAGCAAACTATCAGACTGCGATGGCCTCGCTTTCTGCCGAAAACCTGTCCACCCGCGCGATGGCCGAAAACCAGCGCTACCTGAGGGAGGGCGTGTACGTCCCGCTCATCGCCGTTGACCCCGAGCCGGTCGGCGAGCGCTCGCATCGGCGCAAAGATGCCCGGGTTGCGCAATCGGCCCGTCTTCTCGTGTGGCCCAACCCGTTTTCCGGGGAAGTGTCGTTCGATCTGACGGGTCTGGACGCGACGGTGCGGCATCAGGTTGTCCTGTTCGACCTGTACGGCCGACAGGTGGGCATTCGACAGGCTTTGGGCGGCCAGTTGCTGACATGGGATGCAGCCAGCCTGCCCGACGGCTGGTACGCTTACCAGATTCGCACGGAAAAAATGATGCTCCAAAGCGGGAAACTGCTGAAAGCAAGTCGTTAAAATCAACTTCTAACCAGCCCTGTCGAGCATTCGCCCGACAGGGCTTAATTTGCTTGGACATGAGAACATTGATTTTAATTTGCCTGTGTTCTTGGCAGATGCTTCAAGGACAAGTTACATATTTTAACGTGCAGTTCGATTATCAAAACAGATTGGAAACATCGGGTTATGGTAGCGTGGAGACAGACACTTTTTATATCATCCCCTCAAAAGGCGCCTCGCCATTCCAAAGTACTGGAGATACTTCCTTCTTGTTGAGAATCAATAAATTTACAGCTCAACTTGATTATAAAAAAATAGTTTATTTCAAGGGACAGTCGGTCACATCTGTCCTCAAAAAAAACAATACTCTGGTTGTTCAAGGAAGTAGTTATAGCAACGTCAAGGAGTACAATTACGTAGACAACAATCGATATCTGGCTTTGTTAGATCAAAACACGTTGGATACTCTGTTGGTCAGAGAATATGGACTTCTCAACAAAGTGGATGTGTTTTATCGGCCAATCCTGACATCTGAAGGCGGCATTTTTTCGGCAGGCTATTCCTATGGGCTACAACCACAGTACGACCGTTCATCCCTGCTCGTGTTCAAATGCGACAGCAACCTGAACCAGCAGTTCTTGAAACTGTACAGTGTCAGCCAGGTGAATAATCATTTTGGCGGTGGGGCAGTGGAGACTCCCGACAAGGGTTTTATAGTGGTGGGCACCCGCCATGTTGGCAATCCTGTGAAATACTCCTATGGTCTAATTGTTAAGGTAGATTCGCTGGGGAATCAGGTTTTTTGGAAGGAAATACCACATCAAGGCGACACGATTGATTTGATACTGGTGAATGTCAAACCCATTGGGAATGGCAACTACATCGCCGTGGGCCAGTTGGTATTCAACCCGCAGGTCGGCCCCGGCTGGGAACGCTCGTGGGTGGTCGGGTTCGATGGCCAGGGCAATTTGCTGTGGTCGAAAGCCTACGCCGAAAACGAGCGCTCCGGGTGGCAGTCAATGACTCCCAGCCACGACGGCAATTTTTACGCCTGCGGGTATGAGCGGGATTTTGCTGACACAGACGACTATCTGCAATATGCTACTATCAGCAAGTTGTCCCCCAATGGAGACCTCATTTGGCACCGAAAGTACTCAGTTGAACCAACTGGCAAACACTACGACAACTTTTTCAACGTCCTTGCCACCTCCGACGGCGGCATTCTGTGCAACGGCACCACTTACGGCCACGACGGCAGCCTGCAAAACGCCTGGGTGATGAAAATGGACGCCTGGGGCTGCGCCTCGCCGGGCTGCCAGACGGACGTAGGGGTGCAAGAGTTGCCGGTGGGCAAGGCCACTCCCTT
Organism: Saprospiraceae bacterium; assembly: GCA_025056735.1. GTDB lineage: Bacteria > Bacteroidota > Bacteroidia > Chitinophagales > Saprospiraceae > M3007. The sequence continues at coordinate 613 of JANWVR010000043.1, read as the reverse complement.
TATCTTATGGCCGAACCCTACGACGGGCGAACTTAACATAGAGGCAAAAGAAAATTTTACACTGGGCGCCATACGGATTTTTTCGTCTGATGGCCGGGAAGTGTTCAATCAATCACTTTCGGATAACAGCACCCGTTTTTCGGCTTCTTTATACAACCGACCCGAAGGCTCGTACGTCTGCTCGGTGCTGGTCAACGGAGTTTGGCATGTGCGCCAGTTTGTCGTGGTCAAATAAGAATGGCACTAACAACGGATGTGCGAAAATGCCTCCTAAGCGTCGGCACGTTCGCACATCCAGCCGTTGAGCGGAAATGATCAAACGACGCAGACACGCCCACGACGCTAACGAGCACACCCAAACACGCCCGACCGTCCAGCACTGCACGGATACCGCACACAAGCACACCCGCCGACCTGATCTAACGATACCACAGCAGCACCGAACAGTCCGCCTCAATCACGACAAATACATGACCCGTACAATCCACCGCCATTCAGAGGCCGCCAAGACCGGGCCAGACAAGAAAGACCCAACAGAACACCAACAGACTCAGAAGACCAGAGGAAAACGTTTTTCCCTTTTTCATTTCGTTCATTGACTCAGCCAGGTTTT
>JANWVR010000032.1 GCA_025056735.1 Saprospiraceae bacterium | reverse complement strand
AAAAAACGCGGCTTTGCATCCGAAAAAGTCCTACGGTCAGCATTTTCTAAAGAGTGAACAGACGGCTGCGCGCATAGCCGCGGCGCTGCAGCGGGCTGCTGAGGCGGGCCGGGTGCTGGAGGTAGGCCCGGGCATGGGCATCCTGACCCGCCAGCTGTTGGCCCATGGCGAGCAGTATGTTACGTACGCCGTGGAAGCCGACCCGGACATGGTGGACTACCTTCGCAAGCATTTGCCTCAGCTGGGCGATTGCCTCATTTGGGGCGATTTCTTAACCTTCGACCCTGCGGCAATTTGGGGCGAGCAGCCTTTTTGCCTGATTGGCAACTTTCCCTACAACATCAGCACGCAAATCCTCTTTTGGGTGCTGGACTTCCGCCGCAGCATCCCGGAGGTCGTGGGCATGTTCCAGAAAGAAGTGGCCGACCGCGTAGCCGCTCCGCCCGGCAGCCGCACGTATGGCATCACCAGCGTCTTGATACAAGCATACTATCGGGTGGAGACGCTCTTCACTCTCGAACCCGGCGCCTTCCAGCCGCCGCCCAAGGTGCGCTCTGCCGTCATTCGCCTGACGCGCAAGGATGGATTTGAACTCCAATGCCGCGAAGAGACGTTCCGGCGGTTGGTCAAGACGGCTTTCAACCAGCGGCGCAAAATGCTACGCAATACCCTGAAGGAATTTTTCCCAGCGGAACAGCTCCACAGCGATGCCTTCTTTGAGCGACGCCCCGAGGCGCTCTCCTGGGCCGATTTTGAGCGGCTGGGTGTGGCATATGAGTCAGCCCTCTGAGCCGTGTCCTGCCTTCATGGCCTCGTCTCTGCCGCCGAGTCTCGGAGAAACTGGCGCCAGGAAGCCAGGAACATCGCCGCGTTGAAGGCCAGGAAGAAGAGGTTGTTCAGCCCGGCGAAGAGGATAACGTTTTCGATTTGCCGCATGTCTAAGACATAGATGAGGAGCGCCTGCCAGGGCAGTGCCAGCGCCACGTAGTAGCGATTGAGCGCGAGCCACGCCCGGGCCGTACAAATCTGATAAGCCACGGCAGCCAGTTGACCGATGGCGCTGGCCAGGAGGAAGGGCAGCAGGTGGGCCGTCAGGTTGGCATAATGAGGCCCCAATATCCACAGCAGCGAGGGAGGATGGAGGGCTGCCCACAGGAGTATGGGCATGAGGAGCAGGCTAGCGGCGGCCAGGGTTCGCAGGGCCTGGCGCAGCACGTGCTCTGGCGTGCGGGCCCTGGCTAAGTCGGGAAGCGTATAGTTGGCGACGAAAGCTTGAAAGATGCCAAACAAAACGCTCAACCGGCCCAGCGCCCCGACATCGGCTAAGCGCTCTGCGGAGGCAAACCAGGCGCACAACAGGATGGTGATCTGGCCCTCAAACGACCAGTACAACGTACGCAGAACATTGGCGCGCACAAGGCTTTGCATTTCGCGCAGCGAGGCGTCGTCGGTGTCGCTGTAGTTGGCTAATAGCGGCTGCGCTGAATGCACATGCGCCCGATAGTTGGCCCAAAGGCACAGGACTATCCAGCCTATGATAGCCCAAACGGGCCAGCCCAAGAGCACCATGAGCAGGGCGCCGCCCAGTTTGAGGGCAGCGCTCGCTAAGTCGTTGCGCAACAAGGCCGTTAAAGCCCGCCCCAGCTGCAACGCGATAGCGTAAAAGTTAGCCTGCATCTGCACCCAGGCCGCGATGAGCACGAGCGCCGTCAGTAGCGCTGTATCGAATACACCCAGGCCGATGTGCGGCAGCTGCCAGGCGCAGTACGCCGCGAAGGGCAGCGCCAGTATCGCGCTAATGCGGTTGCGCAGCTGCTGCGCCGAATTCAACACCGACCGCAGCGCCCAGGCGTCGGGCCACACGCGCCCGCCTATGCCCAACGCAGCCGACGTCAGGCCCATGTTGCTGGCATTGATGGCGATGGCCAGTAGCGAAAACGTCAGAGAATAAGTGGCGTAATCGTCTTTGGTCAACCCGCGTACCAGCACAAAGCCCGTCAGCGCATTGATGCCGGTGAGCGCCGCCTGCCCGACCAAAAAGCCCCAGGCCGGCAGCGGTTTGGAAGCGTTTCTGCCCAACGGCTTCTCTTTATCCAACACGGTGAGCGGTTTCGGCGCAAAGAAAATGCGCCTTGCAGTTGGGGCGCCGCATTATTTTACGACAGGCCACACCTGATGCGGGGCTTTTTGCCGTTATTTTGGCCCGCCAAAGACATGCGCCCTCGTATGCGCGCTCCCTCATTTCATCATAAAAAAACAATTGCACGCCCATGCAGACACGATTCGGTTTTACCCTACTCACCCCCCAAGAGTTTGAAAGCTGGATAGTCCAGCAAAACGTGGCCCGTACGGTGCTCTACATACAGCAGCACCACACCTGGACACCCAGCTACGCGCATTTCCGAGGCGACAACCACTTCGACCTCCAGCGCTCCATGCAGCATTTTCATAAAAACGTGAACGGCTGGATGGACATCGGCCAGCACTTCAGCATCTTCCCGGACGGCAGGATTGTTACCGGGCGAAACTTAGAAAACTCGCCCGCTTGCATCTTTGGCTTTAATGCCCATTCCATTTGCATCGAAAACGTGGGCAATTTTGACCGCGGCGGCGATGCCATGCGCTCCGAACAGCGCGAAGCCATCGTGCGCGCCACGGCAGCGCTCTGCCAGCGTTTCAATATACCGGTAACAACCGATCGCATCGTCTACCACCACTGGTTCGACCTGGGCACGGGCAACCGCACCAACGGCGATAGCGGCTCTACCAAGAGCTGCCCGGGCACGGCCTTTTTCGGCGGAAACAAGGTGCCCGACGCTGAGGCCAACTTCTTGCCTTTAGTGCGCGAACTGATCCAGACAGGGCAGGTGCCGCCGCCCATCCTGAAGTACGGTTACGTTACCGCCGAGTGGCTCAACATCCGCAACCAGCCCAATGTACGCGGGCGCAAGATGAACGCCACGCCCTTTGGTTCGGTGCTGCGCATCTACGAGGAGCAGAATAACTGGTACCGTATCTCTGCCACGAAGCAGGAGTGGGTGTCGGCCAATTTTGTGCGCGATGTGGCGCGCGCCACCGTAACCAACACCGCTGTCCTCAACGTGCGCAGCGGCCCCAGCACGCAATTCGACGTTATTGGCACGCTCATGCGCAACGAAGAGGTCTTCATCTTCGAGGAGCAGGGCAACTGGGCCAAAATTGGCGTGGATGATCGCTGGGTATCCAAATCTTTCCTGCACATCCATGCGTGAGGCCGCGCTATGTTTGCCAGCGTATTTTCATAAAAAACAAAGCGCAACTACCTTCCATCATGACATTCAACGAATACCGCCAATACGATGCCCTTGGCCTGGCGGCTCTGGTTCAGCGTGGCGAGGTCTCTGCTGCCGAATTGGTGGACATAGCCATAGCGCGGCTGGAGGCCGTCAATCCTCGGCTCAATGCCGTTATTCACTTTCGCTTAGAGCAGGCGCGCCAGGAAGCCCAGCGCATTGACCGCACGACGCCCTTTGCCGGGGCGCCCTTCTTAGTCAAGGACTTAGGCATGGAAATCGAGGGCCTGCCCATGTGTGTGGGCAGCCGGGCCTATCAGCGCTACCGCTCTACGCGCGACAGCGAAGTGGTAAAGCGGGCGAAGCAGGCAGGTCTGCTCATTTTGGGGAAGACCAATACCCCCGAATTTGGCCTGACGCCTTACACGGAGCCGCAGGCTTTTGGCCCTACGCGCAATCCCTGGAACGAGGAATATTCGCCTGGCGGCAGCAGCGGCGGCTCTGCAGCGGCAGTGGCGGCAGGCATCGTGCCCATAGCCACAGCCAACGACGGCGGCGGCAGCATCCGCATACCGGCCTCGTGCTGTGGCCTCTTTGGCCTCAAGCCTACGCGCGGGCGCGTCTCCTGGGCCCCCCTCATGGGTGAAATGTGGTCGGGCGCTGCCATCGAACACTGCGTCAGCCGCACCGTGCGCGACTCGGCAGCCTACTTAGACGCCATTCACGGCGCAGCACCCGGCGACCCGTACATCATCGAGCCGCCCAAGCGACCTTACCTGCAAGAAGTGGAAACGCCCCCAGGACGCCTCCGCATCGGCTATTCCCTTCAACACACGCTCGGATTCTCCGTGGACGAAGCCTGCGAAGAGGCCCTGCTGCGCATCGTTGACCTCCTGCGCGCCGAAGGGCACGAAGTATCCGAGGCGCCGCTCCCCTATCAGCGCGCAGACTTAGCAGAGGCGTTCTTAGTGGTCGTCGCCGGCGAATTGGGCGGCGATATCCGCATGCTCCAGCAATTCCTGGGGCGTTCCGTACGGCCCTCCGACGTAGAACCCAGCACCTACGCGCTCTACCTGCTCGGACAGTCGTTTTCGGCTGCAGAATACGCGCACGCCAAACGCCAATGGGCGTTCATCAGCCAGCGCGTGGCCGCCTTTCACGAGCAATACGACCTGCTGCTGACACCCACGCTGGCACGACGCCCGATCCGCATCGGTAGCCTGCAACCCAGCGCCGCCGAGGAACGCCTCATGCGCGTGGTCAACACCCTCCAACTGGGCGCTGCCGTCAAAGCCTCCATCCAAAAATTAGCCGATAAAATCTACGAATACATGCCCTGGACGGCCTTCGCCAACATCACTGGCCAGCCTTCCATGTCTATACCCGTCCTGCGCACACCAGAAGAAAACCTGCCCATCGGCGTCATGTTCACCGGCCGGTTGGGCGAAGAACACCTCCTCTTCCGATTGGCAGGGCAATTGGAAAAAGCGCTGCAGTGGGACAAAGACAAGGCCCTTTAACCCTGAGATACAACGGTTTTTTTGCCGGCAAGACACGAAGAAGGGCGCGCCAATAAGGACACAAAAAGGAAGGCTTTGAAGTGCTGAGCAAGAATACGCCGGTTTCGACCATAGTGTGGCTAAGCAAGCGCTTTCTTCAGAAGATGCTGATGGAGGAATGAAGCAGTTGCTGTATCGGATTTTATCAAAATGGACGAAAGCCTTCTTTAAGGATCGAATCGTCGGCAAAAAAGTCAGCGGCCTCGACAAGGTGCTTTATTACGAAATGGCGCAGCACCTGACCTTTTTGTTTCAGCGGGAGATTCGATACGAGCCCGGTCTTCAGCACCAGATAGGGCGCTATTTGCGGCCGGGAGCTGTGGTGTTCGACATTGGCGCCAATATTGGGCAGTATGCGCTGTTCTTTAGCGAGCAGGTGGGCGAGGGCGGCAGGGTGTACAGTTTTGAGCCAGACCCCCGAAATTATGCCTTTTTGCAATTCAATGTTCACCTCAACCGCTGTCGGAATGTGGTGTGCTGCCCCTTCGGTATAGGCGCGGAAGATGCTGAGCAGCCACTGTTCAGGGACACCGATACGGGGGGCCGACGGAGTTCGTTCAAAAAAGAGTTTGTCGGCGCCCATTACCACGGCAGCAGCGAGACGGTCGCTGTGAAGCGCTTAGACGGTCTGATAGCGGCTTTTGGGCAGCCTGATTTTATCAAAATAGACGTCGAGGGTTTTGAGGAGGAAGTCCTTCGCGGGCTGACGGTGGATTTGCGCGACTGCGTTTTTCTGATAGAAGTGCGCGAAGAGACTAAAGGCGGTGTTCTGGAGTACTTTGTCCAGCGCGGGTACGAGTGCCTGTGGGTGGAGGGTCAAGGGCGCAAGATTGCTCGCGCCTCGGAAATTCCAGGGTTTGCTCACCTTATTTTCCGAAGGCCCTCGCGTGAGGAGGGAGGCGCGGGCTGAATGTCTATAAGGGGCGGGGAGGCGGCCATTGGCCTGGAGTTTGTTCGGCTCGTTCGCGCGCCAGCAGAAACAGGGATGCTCCGGCAGCAGCTCCGATGAAAGTGGCAACGCTGGCAGCCCAGAAAACGTCCCAGGCGAGCATTCCGGACACCGCCAATCCCAGATACACCGCCGGGTTGAAGGCCGCTATTGCCTGGATATTCATCACCGATGCTGCGGCAAAGGCTATCAGGCCGGTGGCCGCCGCCCGAAGCGGGGGCGAGCCGCCAGCGCTGGTGTGGAGATAGCCAAATGCCAGGGCTAAGGCGCCCAGACCCGCCAGAAAGGAATTGCAAAACAGGTCATCGGGCAGCAGCGCACCAGAAACGGGAGTCCCGAAACACCGCACGGCAAAGGCGGCCAACACGGCGCCCAATACAGCGCCTAGCAGATGAGCGGCCATGCGGTAGGGCAAGAAGCCGGTCAGCCGCTCCCGGTCGCCGGCTAAGTACTCCGCCGCCGCCAGCGCCGGGTTGAAGCCCGCCGACGTCGGCACGGCCAGCATCAGCGCTGCTAACGCCGCACCGTAGGCCGTCGGAAGGGCCGTTTCGGATGCCCAGGCCTGTCCAAAAGCCGTCAAAAGGGTCAGAATGAGCGCTCCAGCGCCTTCGTTTACGTACTCTTTCATTGAAGCCCGTTACTTTTGCCGCACGTTGAAAATTGCCCTCAAAAGTAGAAACAAACCTTGCATGCGACGCTTTCTTTCCCTTTTACTCGCTCTGCTAATGACCTCACTGTCTTTTGCTCAGGCCCAAAAGCAACTCCTTACACCCGAACTGCTCTGGAAAGTCGGGCGCGTTACGCTCGAAGCCGTCTCGCCCAACGGCCAGTATGCTGTGTACAGCGTGCAGCGCTTCGACGTGGAGAAAAATCAAAGCACCAAACACCTCTGCTTAGCGAATTTGCAAACCTTGGAAATTCGCTCGCTCACCGACCCGGCAGAGGGCAGCGCCTCCGATGCTGTTTTTCACCCTTCAGGCCAGCGCATTGGCTTCCTGCGCAACCGCAAACTGTGGGAAGTGGGCCTCAACGGCGGCAAAGCCACCCAGGTAACTGACTTCGAGATCGAGGGCTTTTCCTATTCGCCTACGGGTCGCCACCTGCTCTTCGTGCAGCGTGTCAAATTTGAACCAACGCCCACCGACCGCTACCCCGACCTGCCCAAAGCCACGGGGCGCATTTACGACAGCCTCTTCTACCGCCACTGGCAGTCGTGGTACGACCACCACCATGCCAATATCTTCTACATACCCTACCGCGACGGGCGCGTGTTCGGCAGCCCCGTCAACATCATGAACGAGCCCTACGACAGCCCACTGCGTCCACTGGGCGGCATGGAGCAAATCACCTGGAGTCCCGACGGGCGTTTCATCGTCTATACCTGCCGCAAACTCAAGGGCACTGAAGAAAGCCTCAGCACCAACTCCGACCTGTACCTCTATGAATTAGCGTCCGGCCGAACGCTCAACATCACCGAGGGCATGCCGGGCTACGACCAGGATCCCATCTTCTCGCCCGACGGGCGCTACTTAGCCTGGAAAAGCATGGAAAAAGCCGGCTACGAGGCCGATCGCACCCGCATCATGGTGCTCGATACCCGCACCAACGACCGCTGGGAACTCACCGAAGGCTGGAAGTACGAGGCCAACCGACCGCAATGGGCCGCCGATAGCAAATCGCTGTACTTCCTCAGCTCCAACAATTTCACCTATCAAATCCATCAAATTACGCTGGAGGGCCGCAAGATTCGGCGCATTACCGAGGGCCTGCACGACTACACCAAAGTCCTCGTCGCGGGCGACCGCTTGGTGGCCTCGCGCGTTTCGATGACCAACCCGCCCGAGATTTTCTTGGTGAACCCGCAAAACGGTCAGGCGCTCCAAATCAGCCGGGACGCCGCCAGCGTATGGGACAGCGTCCTGCCGGCCAGGGTCGAACGCCGCACCGTGAAGACTACCGACGGCAAAGACATGAACGTGTGGTTGGTGCTGCCGCCCGACTTCGATGCGCGCAAGAAGTATCCGGCCATACTTTACTGCCAGGGCGGGCCTCAGTCGGCGCTCAGCCAGTCGTTTTCCTTCCGCTGGAACCTCCAGCTGATGGCTTCGCAAGGTTACGTGGTGGTAGCCCCCTGTCGGCGCGGCATGCCGGGCGGCCCCGAAGGCCAGGACTGGAACGCCGCCATCAGCGGCGACTGGGGCGGCCAGGCCATGCGCGACCTGCTCTCTGCCGCCGATGCCGCCGCTCGAGAGCCCTTCATTGATGCCCAACGCATGGGCGCCGTCGGCGCCAGCTTCGGCGGCTATTCCGTCTTCTGGCTGGCCGGCAACCACCAGAAGCGCTTCAAAGCCTTCATCGCCCACTGCGGCATGTTCAACACCATCAGCTGGTACGGCACCACCGAAGAACTCTTCTTCGCCAACCACGACCTCGGCGGCCCCTACTGGCAAAAACCCAACGACCCGGCCTGGTCCACCTTCAGCCCGCACACCTACGTCCGAAACTGGGACACCCCCATCCTTATCATCCACAACGAACTCGACTTCCGCGTGCCCCTGTCCGAAGGCCTGCAAGCCTTCCAGGCCGCCCAACTCATGGGCGTGCCCTCGCGCCTCCTCGTCTTCCCCGACGAAGGCCACTGGATGACCAAACCGCAAAACAGCATCCTGTGGCAACGCGAGTTCTTCATCTGGCTCGATAAGTACCTTAAGCCGTAACGCAAGCGTACCTGGAAACGCCCGTTTCCGGGCGCCCTCCCTCGGCAGTTAAAAAATAAAAACCGCAGAGGACGCAGAGAAACGCAGAGCAGACGACCTGAGGCGCCCCTCCTGAAACACCCGCCCTGCGCATCTACCATCCTGTAACCCTCCGGTTTACCGGAGGGTCTGGCGTGCCTCCCCTATCTTTCTTCATCTATCATCCTGACAGGCATCCCATCCGGCCAGCCCGTATCTGGAAACTCCAGTTTCCGGCCGCCCGTGGCACATCTGCTGGCGGGCAGGGTAGATGTGATGTTTGTCAGCATGGTAGATGTGCGGGTGAGCGCCCTGCGCCTGTTCCACCCGATGAATCGGGTGGTTACAGGATGATAGATGTGCCTGTGTCCGGAAACTCCCGTTTCCGGCGGTGAAAGAAGCATCGCTTCGTCCCTTGCCAAACGTGGAAAACAGCCGTCCATCCGAAGTGGACACTGGCCTGAAACGCTCATCCTGCGCATCTACCATCCTGTAACCCTCTGATTTATCAGAGGGTCTGGCGTGCCTCCCCCTACCTTTTCATCTATCATCCTGACAGGCATCCCATCCTGGCAGGCGGGTAGGGTATATGTGCTGTTCGTCAGGATGGTAGATGTGGGAGATAGGGCCCTGCGCCTGTTCCACCCGATGAATCGGGTGGTTACAGGATGGTAGATGTGCTTGTATGCGGAAACTCCAGTTTGTGGCCGCTCGGCAGGCATGCGGTGGCCTTTCCCTGTGTGCTCTCGGTGGTTTCCTTTTTAACTGCAGAGGACGTAGAGAAACGCATAGAGGTTAATGGGAAGCGACCTTTTCGAGGGTAGAGTGTGGTTTTGGGCCTTCAACAGGCGAACAAATTCGGCGGCCATGCAGCTATCTTTGCCCTCATGGCACGCTATTTCAACACTACGGGTCTGTGCAATCCAGAGGAGCATTACATGGTGGACCCGCTCCGCGGGAAGTACCCGGATATTCGCCGGCTGATTGAAGCCAAGCAATACTTTCTCATTCACGCGCCGCGTCAAACGGGCAAGACGACGCTGCTGCACGCGCTGGCGCGTCGGCTGAATGCCGAGGGAAAGTATATCTCCATCGTAAGTTCCTTAGAGTCAGCAGGTTTTCAGGACATCACCGTAGCCGAAGCCAACTGGGCGATTATCAATTCCTTGCGCGATAATGCAGAGCTTTTTCTGGGAGAGGAGCACATGCCTCCGGCGTTGGAGCAATACAGCCCGGCAGTTACGCTTTTTCAACGATATCTGCAGGATTGGTGTCGAGGTTTGCCAAAACCATTGGTGCTGTTGCTCGACGAGGTGGACGCGCTGTACGACGATGTGTTGGTGTCGGTGTTGCGGCAGTTGCGCGATGGATTTCAGCGTCGTCCGCGGTTGTTTCCGCAGTCGGTGGCGCTGGTGGGTCTGCGCGACATCCGGGAGTACCGTCTCAAGGCGCGCGGCGAAAATCCGTCGCTGGGCGCGGGATCGCCGTTCAACGTGAAGGCAGAGTCCTTCTTCCTTCCAGTGTTCAGTGAGGCAGAGGTGCGCGCTCTGCTAAGGCAGCACACGGAGGAGACCGGGCAGGTGTTCACCGAGGAAGCCATTCAGAAACTTTACGCCTATTCGGGCGGGCAGCCGTGGCTGACTAATGCGCTGGCCAACGAAATCGTGGCTAAGATGCTCAGGAACGACTACACGCAGCCCATCACGGCGGACATGGTGGAGGAGGCCAAAGAGCGGCTCATCGAGCAGCGCCAGACGCACTTAGACAGCTTGGTGGACAAGATCAACGAGCCTCGGGTGCGGCCCATCGTGATGGCCATCATCAGCGGCGAAAGCATTCACTTCGATGGCTTCGACGACGCGCTGCGCTACTGCCGCGATTTGGGCATCATTGCGCAGGACTCACCGGTGCGCTTTGCCAACCCGATTTATCGCGAGATCATCACCCGAGTGCTGAACAGCAGTTTTCAGGCGGGCATCAACCCGGACATCGCCCAGGTGTCGTGGTATGTCCGCCCGGACGGTTCGTTGGATATGGATAAGTTGCTAGAGGCGTTTGTGGACTTTTACCGCTGGCATTCGGAGTCGTGGTTGGAGCGCTACACCTACAAGGAGGCGGGTCATCAGTTGCTGTTAATGGCATTTTTGCAGCGCATTGTCAACGGCGGTGGGCGCATCGAGCGGGAGATGGCGTTGGGCAACGGTCGGACGGATTTGGCGGTGGTGTGGCGGGATCAGGTGATTCCCATAGAGGTCAAGATGAATCACGATGCGCGGTCATTGCCGCAGGGATTGGAGCAGTTGTCGCGCTACATGGATCGACTAGGTCAGCGTCGGGGGTATTTGGTGTTGTTTGAGAAGGCGCCCGTGTCGGAGTTTCCGTGGGAGGAGCGCATTCGGCGGGAGACGCACGAAGTGAACGGCAAGGAGGTGATCCTGCTGCGGATGTGAGGCAACCCGTATCCGCGAAACTCCAGTTTCCAGCCGCCCATAGCACATCTGCAGGCGGGTAGGGTAGATGTGCTGTTCGTCAGGATGGTAGATGTGGGAGATAGGACCCTGCACCTATCCACCCGATGAATCGGGCGGTTACAGGATGGTAGATGAGCCTGTATCCGGAAACGCCAGTTTGCGGCTGCTTTTGCCTCGGCGGCCCTCGGCGCTCTTTGCGGTTAAAAGATTAAAAAACACAGAGCAGTTGACCTGAGGCGACTTCCCTTGACCGGCAGCGCCGCTTCCCGTTCCTCGAAGGTAATCTCCCCTGCGCTGCCCAAAACTCAGAATTTAATTTCTGGCTTTTCCACAACAAGGGCCGGCAAAGACCGTTTTTAGAGCATCTGTCAAAGGCGTGGGCATTTTAACCAATTTTAATTCTTTGTTAATGCTATAAAAAACTTTCCAACCAACTATTGTTTGGTTTTAAAACCTTGCCTTACCTTTGCAGCGTCAAAAACGGAAACATTCAAACATAGCGTGTTTATGACTATTGCACAACTTGTAGAGGCGCTTGACGCCGAAATCCTGAAAGGCAACATCGCCGGCGCTTTTGAGCAATTTGCGGCAGAAGACTGCGTCACCTGGAGCAATCCAGAGCATAAAACCACGTCGAAGGCTCAAAAAATGGAGATTTTGGGCTGGTTTTTCCAGAACATTGCCCGTGTGAATCGTGTCGAGCGTCCGGCTGTACAGGTGGACGGCGACGTTACCCAGTCGCAGTTCGTATTCGACTTCACGAACCGTCAAGGAGAAAATTTGGTGTACCACGAAGTCATCCGCCGTGTGTGGAAAGACGGCAAAGTCATCGAAGAGCAGTACCTGCTGAACCAGACGCTGGAAACGCCCAAGCAAGCGGCGGCTAAGAAATCCACCAAAAAAGAGGTTGCCCAGGAGCCTACTCCGGTAGCCGAACCAACGCCTGCCCCGGCGGAAGCCGCCAAAGGCAAGGCGACGACGCGCAAGACGACCACTACGAAAAAGACGACGAAGTAAGGCGGCTGCCGGCTGAAAGGCCGGCTACCGCAACGAGGACGCCGGCAACGGCGAGAATGCAAGAAGAACAGCATAGTAGTTTGAGCATAACACAGAGCAGTAATGTAGGGCCCGCCCAGCGCAACGCGAGGCGGGCTTTTTGTTTTCTCGGCGCTCTGGGCCGCGCCGTACCTTTGAGGCTATGTTGAAACACGCACGCGCATGTCTGATCATTCTGGACGGTTGGGCCTTGGGCGCTAAGCCCGAAGCTGACGCCATCCGCCAGGCCCACACGCCTTTCATGGACCACCTGTGGCTGACCCGCCCCCACTGCACCCTGACCACCCATAGCGAGGCTGTGGGCCTGCCCGAAGGGCAAATGGGCAACTCCGAGGTGGGCCACCTGAACATTGGGGCCGGTCGCATTGTGTGGCAGGAGCTGGCCCGCATCAACAAGGCCATTCGGGAGGGCCTGTTCCGCACGCATCCGGTGCTGCAGGAGGCCTTTCGGGCGGCCTGTGTGGAGGGCCGGCGACTGCATTTCATCGGCTTGGTGTCCGATGGCGGCGTCCATTCGCACCTCAACCACCTCAAAGCGTTGTGCGATGCTGCCTTTGAGGCCGGCGTGCCGGAGGCGTTTATCCACGCCTTCACCGACGGGCGCGATTGCGACCCGAAGAGTGGCGCAGGCTTCCTGCAAGACCTGCAACAGCACCTCGAACAGCAGGGCTACGCCGACCGCATCCGCTTAGCCTCCGTCGTTGGGCGCTATTACGCCATGGACCGCGACAAGCGCTGGGAGCGCATCAAGGTGGCCTACGACCTGCTCGTGCGCGGCCAGGGCGAGCGCGTGCGCGACCTCATTGCTGCCGTGCGCGCATGCTATGACCGCGAGGTTACCGACGAGTTCCTGCCCGCGCTGATGGGCCTAAACGCTGAAAATCAGCCCATAGCAACTCTCAAGCCCGGCGATGTGGTCATCGCCTTCAACTTCCGCACCGACCGCCTGCGCGAACTGACCACTGTGCTGACCCAGCAGGACATGCCCGAATGGGACATGCACACGCTGCCGCTGCACTACGTAACCATGACGCGCTACGACGAGCGCTATACCGGCATCCCGGTGCTGTTTGAGAAGGAAAATTTGGAGAAAACCTTTGGCGAAGTGGTCTCCGATGCCGGTCTGACGCAATTGCGCATTGCCGAAACAGAGAAGTACCCGCACGTAACGTTCTTCTTCTCCGGCGGGCGCGAGGAGCCCTTCCCGGGCGAAAACCGCATTCTTATTCCATCGCCAAAAGTGGCCACTTACGACCTGCAGCCTGAAATGAGCGCTTACCCGGTTACCGACGCTGTACTGAAGGAGGTCGTGGAAAAACGCCCTGATTTCATCTGCCTTAACTACGCCAACGCCGACATGGTGGGCCACACGGGGGTCTTTGCCGCCGCCGTGAAAGCCGTCGAAACGGTGGACGAATGCCTGAGCCGCTTAGTTCCCGTGCTCGAAGAAAACGGCTACGCGGTGCTCATCACAGCCGACCACGGCAACGCCGATTATATGATCAACGACGACGGTACGCCCAACACGGCACACACGAAAAACCCCGTGCCGTGCATCTTGGTCAGCCGGCAGCTGGAGGGCGTTCGCATTACTCTGCGCGACGGCATACTGGCCGACTTAGCACCTACCCTGTTGCAGCTGCTGGGTCTGCCGCAGCCGGAGGCCATGACCGGCCAGACGCTAATAGCCAGCGCAGGTTAGTCGGGCACAAAGTCCAGCGAAACGGCATTGATGCAGTAGCGCAAACCCGTAGGCCGGGAGCCGTCATTGAAGACGTGTCCCAGATGGCCGCCGCAGCGAGCGCATTCCACTTCGGTGCGCACCATGCCGTAGGAGCGGTCCTCGTGCTCGGCGATGTATTCCGGGCGTATGGGCTTCCAAAACGAGGGCCAGCCCGTACCGGACTCGAATTTAGTGTCGGAGGAAAACAAGGGCAACCCACAGCCGCGGCAGGTGAACGTGCCCTTGCGCTTTTCTTTCAGCAAATCGCCCGTAAAGGCCCGCTCGGTACCCTCCTGGCGCAGAACGCGGTATTCTAATTCATTTAATTGAGTGCGCCATTCGGCATCGGTTTTCTGAATACGCACCAACCGTCCGCGCTCGTCGTACTGCGGCGGAATCAGAGTGTCCGTGCCGCTCCGTTCAGCCGTCGGCGACGCCGCATTGGCATTGGCCGGCGATTTTACAGTGGCCGAATGGCAGGCCGCCCAAAAGGCCAGTAAGATAAAAGCGCGCATATCTGAAAAACCTTTGTGTCTCATCTGTGGTAGGAACCACCCTTCACCGTTTTCGCCGGCGGGGCGCATTCCATTCCTCGCGTTCGGCGAAAGCCACAATTTTTCGCATCAGGTTGAGGATGGAAAGGAAGACGAGAAAGCAGATCGTAATGACGACATACGTCCAGCGGTACGACTGCGCTTCGCCCAGCGTCAGGCCGGAGATGAGCCAGGCGGCGATACCATTTCCTACGGCCACGGCAGCAAAACCGTACATCGAGCGCCCCCAGTACTTCAGCCCGCTGCTAGCATTGAGGCTCATCACGCTGATAAACACGGCATAAAGCAACAGGAAAGCCGTGGCAATAGACCACGGGAAAATACGGTCAATGGCCGAAACGCCCAACCAGCGAAGCGCCACAGCGATGAGCATGCAGGCTGCCGACCCCACTACAAAGATGGCGGCCTGACGCAAGGGGTCCACTTTATGCTCGAAGAAAGACATGTGGGGAGGTGGAAAGTGGGAAGTGAAAAATGAAAAATGAAAAGTGAAAAGTGAAAAACGAAGAATTCAAAATGAAAAATGGGAGATGGAGGAGGTTTGGGATAGGTTACCGAATCATTACGCCTTGGCGCCGCAGGAGTGGGATCTCGCAGAGGTGCATTTCATCGAAAATTCCGGGGACGAACATGTACTGTTTGTCGTAGAGGTAGTCTTTATAGACAAAACTTACCCAGTATTCGCTTGTCAGGCCGAAGACGGCTTTGTAGACCGGTTCTATTTTGACGGCTGTTTGCGGTTCGATGCGTTCCCAGAAGTAGCGCAGTGAGGTGGTGCGCCGCGGTTCGCCTTCGATTTCGCCGTATCCGCTGGAGTTGACGATGACGGAATAGATCGGCTCATCTTTCAGGTTGAGCAGATAGGCGTCCCAGAAGTCTTCGTGGTCTTCTTCGAACACTAAGCGCGGCGCCATGGCAATGGCCAAATCAGCTACTTTCAGAAACGAGATATCTTTGATCATGACGTCTGAATTTCACAGTCGAAGACTGCACAGAAGTGATGTTTTAGGCGCTCTTTTACAGCCTCCATGTCCTCGGTATGACCGAGCTCCCAGGCGAGCGAAGTTACCGTTTTGTCGGCATCTGCAATGCCGCAAGGTACGATATGTCGGAAAAAAGACAGGTCTGTATTTACATTAAAGGCGAAACCATGCAGCGTAACCCAACGGCTCAGGTGCACACCGATGGCGCAGATTTTCCGGAATTTATGCCAGAAGCCCTCTTCCGCAGCCGGCAGAGAGCAATTCGGGCGGGGCGGACACCAAACGCCTGTATTGGGAGGCAAGCGGAGGGTCTCGACGCCGTAGTCGCTCAGGGTGCGCATGATTATTTCTTCTAAGCTGCGCACGTAGCGGTGCACGTCGGTGAAGAAGCATTCTAAATCGAGGATCGGATAGCCTACGATTTGCCCCGGGCCGTGGTAAGTGATATCGCCACCGCGGTTAATGGGAAAATACTGGATGCCGCGCGCCTGGAGTTCGGTTTCGCTTAGGAGCAGGTGTTGGGCCGAGCCGCTTTTGCCCAGCGTATAAACGGGCGGATGCTCCACAACGAGGAAGTAGTGCTCTTGCTCGTATTGTCCAGGTTTCAGGTGTCGGTGCTCGAGTTTCCGCTCTACCAATCGGCGGTGCAGCTGCGTTTGGTAGTCCCACGCAGGTTGGTAATCAAGTCGGCCCAAATCTTGCCATTTTACGAGCGGCATGCAGCGCAGAACACAAAGGGAGAGCAAAAGTTTTAGCTGCGGAAAAAACCGCTTTTTCTTTGCCGAAGGGCTGCTCTGTCCGCCTTACCTTTACGCCCCGTAACCATCTGAACGTGCGATGACGAAATACATTTTTGTTACAGGGGGCGTTACCTCGTCCTTAGGCAAGGGTATTTTATGCGCCTCTTTAGCCAAGCTCTTACAAGCGCGCGGATTTTTAGTCACTATCCAGAAGTTCGACCCTTACATCAACGTAGATCCGGGTACGCTTAATCCCTACGAGCACGGCGAATGCTACGTGACGGACGATGGTGCCGAGACCGACCTCGATTTAGGGCACTACGAACGTTTTTTGAATACCCCTACCTCGAAGGCCAACAACGTTACTACAGGCGCTGTCTATCAGACCGTCATTAATAAGGAGCGCGCCGGCGACTATCTGGGCAAAACGGTTCAGGTCATCCCGCATATCACCGACGAGATCAAGCGCCGCATGTTGCTGTTGGGCCAGACGGGCCGATATGACATTGTCATTACCGAACTGGGCGGCACCGTGGGCGACATTGAGTCGCTCCCTTACATAGAGTCCGTACGCCAGTTGCGCTGGGAGCTGGGCCGCGATAATTGCTTAGTCATCCACCTTACTCTCATTCCCTACCTGCAGGCTGCTAAAGAACTGAAAACCAAGCCCACGCAGCATTCTGTCAAAGAGCTGCTCAGCCTTGGCGTACAGCCCGACATCCTGGCTTGCCGCACTGAGCACTCACTAAGCGCTGACATTCGCCGCAAGCTGGCGCTGTTCTGTAACGTTGAAATGTCGGCTGTCATCGAGGCTTTAGATGCCGATACCATCTACGATGTGCCGCTGCTGCTGCTCGAGGAAGGGCTGGACTCCGTGGTTATTTCCAAACTCCACCTCAGCGACCGCCGCGAACCCGACCTGTCGCGCTGGAAAGCCTTCTTGCAGCGGCTCAAAAATCCGACCACCGACGTACGGGTTGGCTTAGTGGGCAAGTACAACGAATTACCCGACGCCTACAAGTCCATCTACGAGTCCTTTGTGCACGCCGGTACCGTCCACCGCTGCAAGGTGCACGTAACGCCCATTCACGCTGAGGCCTTAGAGGGCAGCTACGAGGAGGTTTGCCAGACGCTTGCGCCCTTCGACGGTATTTTGGTCGCTCCAGGATTCGGCGAGCGCGGCATCGAGGGCAAAATACACGCAATACGCTACGCGCGCGAACACAACGTGCCCTTCTTCGGTATCTGTCTGGGTATGCAAATGGCCTGCGTCGAGTTTGCCCGCAACGTCCTTAACCTGCCCGATGCTGCCTCTACGGAGGTCAATCCAAACACCCCACATCCGGTCATTGACCTAATGCACGAACAAAAAGCCATTACCCAAAAAGGCGGCACCATGCGGCTGGGCGCCTTCCCCTGCACCTTAGAAAAAAACTCAAAAGTCTACGCCGCCTATCGCTGTTCTGACATCTCCGAGCGGCACCGACACCGCTGGGAATTCAACAATGCCTATCTAGAAGCATTCCGAGAGGCGGGCATGCTACCCGTCGGTATTAACCCGAACTCCGGCCTGGTCGAGATTATGGAACTGAAAGACCACCCCTGGTTCGTAGGCGTGCAATTCCATCCCGAATTAAAAAGCACCGTTGAAAATCCGCATCCTCTGTTTGTGGACTTTGTTCGGCATTGCATGCAAAAAAAAGCAGCAGAAGCGGAGAGCCATCTTTTAGTAGAGAAACAAAACCCACCTCCACCTCACCTGCCCTCAGACCATGCGTTTGCACCCTGATAAAACCATTTAGCGCGCCTTAACGTTAATAAGCAGTAATTTTGCAGCGTTAAAATGCACGTATTTTGATATGGAGAACACGCAAGATAAAACCTCCACTGTAGTTGCGCCCATCAAGCTGACGCCAGGGGCCATCGAACAATTGGCGGCCATTCGGCGCCAGGAAAACATTCCCGACGAATATGGCCTGCGCGTAGGCGTCAAAGGCGGTGGCTGTTCGGGTTTCTCCTACATTTTGGGCTTCGACCTGCCGCAAGAGGGCGATGACTTGTTTGAAGTAAACGGCGTCAAAGTGCTCATGAACAAGGCACACGCCATCTATCTGCTGGGCATGGAAATTGATTTTGTGAACGGCTTAGATAACCGAGGTTTCAAATTCAATAACCCCAACGCTTCGTCCACCTGCGGCTGCGGTACGTCATTCGCGGCGTAGCTCTCCGACAGCGTTGCGGCTGTGGCTTGAAAATGCCGGCCTGTGCCCCCTCTACACAGGTCGGCATTTTGATTTTTTCAGTCCCTACCGCAAAAAGGCCCGTGTGCTCCAGTGCTGCAGTCGCAAAAGGCGCATTCGAGCGCCTACGCGGCATTGGGGCAGATTTCTACGCTTGGAAGGCGGGGGCAGGCCGCATTTTTGCCGCTCAAACACGACAATGCGCGCAGACTCATGTTTTATTCTATAAGAAAAATTCTGCTGATAGCTGGCGCGTTCTTAACAGGCGTGTGGCCTGTTTTTTCCCAAAAACCGCTGCCGCGCCGGCAGAAATTGCCCGGTGTGCTGCGCGAGGTATCGGGCATGGTGCGCACGCCTGAGGGGCGCCTGTGGTTGCTCAACGACAGCCGCAATCCGCCCGAATTGTACCTGTATGACCCCTGCGCGCGCCAGCTGCTTGAGGTGCGCCGACTGCCGGTGCCCAATCGCGACTGGGAAGACCTCGCCTCAGCGCCCAACGGCGCCCTCTACATCGGCGATTTTGGCAACAACCGCAACGACCGCCGCGACCTGTGCATCTTCCGTTACTATCCGGATACGGAAGCGCTTGACTCCATTCGCTTTACCTACCCCGACCAGCGCGAGTTTCCGCCAGCGCGCTATGCCGACTGGAATTTCAACTGCGAAGCCATGGTGTTCTGGCGCGATAGCCTGCACCTGTTCTCCAAAGCTGTCTTTGCCAGCGAGTGCGTCGTCAAGCACTACGTTGTGCCCGCCCAACCAGGCGTGTATGTGGCCGAGCTGCGCGACAGCCTGCGTCTGACCAACCGGGTCATCACCGGCGCCGCTCTCTCGGACGACGGACGGACGCTGGCCCTGACCAGCTACATCGGCGGCAAGCGACTGGGCATCTTCCCTTACGCGCACGCTACCGCCTTCTTCTTCCGCGATTTCCCGGACGGGCATTTCCTGCGCGGACGGGTACTTGCTCAACGCCTGCCGCAATTCCCACTGGCGCGCCAGTACGAGGCGATAGCGCCCTGGAGCGAGCGCTGCTGGTTGGTCGCCAACGAGCGGCGGGCATGGCAGCGGCAACGACTGCGGCTAACGCACGGACCTAAGCACTGAAAACCCGACCCAATACCGCCTCAAAGGACTTCCATCGCCTGCTCCAAATCCTCCCACAGCCACTGCGGGTCTTCCAGACCTATGTAAAAGCGGCAAAACGACCAGGGCAGGTGCGGCTCGGGGCGGCCTGGAATGCCGTAAAAGCCCACCATCGGAATGACCAGCGACTCATAGCCTC
Organism: Saprospiraceae bacterium; assembly: GCA_025056735.1. Taxonomy (GTDB): domain Bacteria; phylum Bacteroidota; class Bacteroidia; order Chitinophagales; family Saprospiraceae; genus M3007. Next base: position 15,972 of record JANWVR010000032.1, on the reverse strand, counting down.
CCCACGATACCGCCATCAAAAAGCGCCGCAGCCGGTGCACAAACGCTTCCATGCGCTCCATCGTCGGCGTGCGAAACTGCACCGAAAACAACCCGCCACAGCCGCGCATCTGGCGCCGGGCCAGCTCGCGCTGTGGAAAAGTGGCGTGAAACGGATACCACAGGCGCTCGACCTTCGGATGATGCTCCAATCGCTCCAGAAGAAACCGCGCGCTGGCATCGCTGCGCTCAACGCGCAAGGGCAGCGTCCGAAGCCCGCGCAATACCAACGCCGCATCGTGCGGCCCCAAAATGCCGCCCAGCGTCATCAGTTCCGACTCGAAGATGCGGCGCGTCATCGCGCGGCTGGCACACAACACCCCCACCACCACATCCGAATGCCCGTTGAGGTATTTGGTGCCCGAATGCACGACGATGTCAATACCAAAGGCCGCCGGATTTTGATAAATGGGCGAGCAGTAAGAATTGTCGGCAATCGTAACGATGCCGCGTGAACGGGCCAACTCGGCACACGCCGCTAAGTCTTGGCATTCGTAGGTCATCGTGTTCGGGCTTTCTAAATACAGCACGCGCGTGTTGGGGCGCAGCGCCGCGCGAATGTTCTCGATGTTCGTGCCGTCTACGAACGTGTGTTCTACGCCAAAGCGCGGCAAAAATTTGCGCAGTAAAGCGCTCGTCCAGGAGTAGGGATGCTGCTGACACACCACATGGTCGCCTGCCTGCACGTTGCCCAGCACCGCCGCCGCAATGGCGCCTGCACCGCTGGCAAACACTAAGCAGTCTTCCGTGCCCTCTAAGGCTGCCAACTTTTGCCGCAAAATCTCCACCGTCGGGTTGTTGCCCCGCGTGTAGACGTGATGCGTCAACTCGTCGGCAAAAGCCGCGCGCCACGACGCTAAGTCGCTGAACGCAAAATTGCTGCTCTGAACAACAGGCGGCGCTACTGCGCCAAAGTACGCTTCGCGGGCCTCGCCCAGATGGGTCAAAATGTCGCTGAGACTCATGCGTGAAAGCAGGTTAAAAACATCGAGGCAAAGGTCGGCGGCCAGGCCAGATTGCTATAGAAAATCTCTGCGCCGTACGAGCAGCGCCTCCTCTGCCGACAATGCCCGCGCAGTCTGTGATTGCTTGCGGATGAAACCTCGTTTGCTACCTGACAGTCTGTTTCTTTGCGCATGGGAATGCCTAAGAGCCCATTACCATCGTGCAAGTTCAGCCACTTAAGCATGCCCGGCGCCTCCACTGAGCGGCTGAAACTTAGCAGAGGCCCTGAGGCCATCACTCGCGTCTGTTTACAGGAAGTCCACATCCACGAAGTAAGGATAGGACATCAAGTATTCGATAGCGCGTTCGATGGGGTATTGCTCAAAGACAACGGTGTGGAGCATTTCCAGGATGGGCGAGTGGAGGCGGTATTGCCGGACGAGTTGGCGAGCGACGCGCAGGGTGCGGACGCCCTCAGCCGGTTCGGTTAGGGTGCTTCGGATTTGTTCGGCGGTTTCGCCGCGGGCCAGTCGCAGGCCGAACTGGTAGTTGCGGCTGTCGGGGCTGGTGGCGGTGGTGACTAAGTCGCCAATGCCGGCCACGCCAATAAAAGCTTGGTTGGAGGCGCCCAAAGCTTTGCCGAGATTGACCATTTCGACTAAGCCGCGGGAGATGAGCAGCCCCTGGATGTTGCGGCCCAGCCCGAGACCATCTAAGATACCGGCGCCAATGGCAATGATATTTTTGAAAGCACCGGCCAGCTCGGCGCCAAGAAGGTCGTAAGAGCCAAAGACGCGGAACTTCTGGCCGTTCAGGGCGGCCTGGCCAATCTGAATGACTTCGCGGAAGCGGCTGGCAACGACAGCAGCGGAGGGCTTACCGTCCAGAATTTCGCGGGCCAGATTGGGACCAGCAATGCAGCCGATGCGCACGGCGCTGCTTTCTTCGAGAATGACCTCGCTCATGGTGCGCACATACGCGCGCGATAGGACAACTCCTGGGGCATCGAGTTCCTCTTCCCGAAAGGGCGGAAGCAGGTCAAAGCCTTTTGTACCATGAATGACGATGTGGTGCGGTCGGAGATAGGGTCCGAAGGAGCGCATCATCTGGCGGAAGCTGGCCGACGGGACGATGGGGAACAGCAGCGTACAGCGCGCGGTCATTTCCTCAACATCGTTGGTTGCACACACGCGCGGCAGGAGGGTTACGCCCAAATGTTGCCGGTTTTCGTTGATGAGCCGGACTTTTTCTTCTTTTCGGCTGTACAGCAGCACGTCTCGATTTTGGGCCAGCACGTTGGCTATGGCTGCGCCAAAAGAGCCGGCGCCGATGACGCCGACGGGTCGGGTGTCGCTATCCATGCGTTCAGTAGTAAGTAAGGCAAGGCATTATTCCTGAGCGAGTTCGCCATTGGGCAAGATGGTTCGCTTCCACAAGACGGCGCCTTCGTTGCTCAAGATGGTAATCTCCACCTGGCGCCGAGTGCGTGGGCCGCTGAAGCGCAATAAGGCAAAGTTATGTTGCATCACCAGCGTGCCGTCCACGCGGTTTTTATTGGTTTCGCTGGCTGCGCCGGTGTGCACGCCCGACGTTAGCGGCGAAGAGGTCAGGTCGTATATCCAGTTGCCGCGCGCATTTTTGTAGGCGCTCAATTCAGTATGGTGGCGGTCACCGGTGAGGAAGATGACGCCTCGAATGTTTTCGCGCTCGATGAAGGCCAGCAGGCTATCGCGTTCGGCAGAGCAAAGATTGACATAGGTTTCATAGGCGGCGTGTGTATTAAGGAACTGCCCGCCCATGGCCACTACCTTGTATGGCGCCAGACTGGCCGCTAAGGCGCCGCGCAACCAGTCAAATTGTTCTTTGCCCAGCACGGTGCAGGGGCAGGTTTTGCAATTGTTGGGCGTCCGGAAGTATCGGTTGTCCAACAAAAAGAAATCCACATCGGCGTATTGGAATTGCGTGGTGCATCCCTTCTGGCCAGGCAGGCCTGCGGTAGGGTTGCCCCAAAAGGCCTGGAAGACTTCCCAGGCAATGTCTTTGTTGATCCAAGTGCCGTCGCTATCGTTTGGGCCGAAGTCGTGGTCGTCCCAGATAGCATAGTGGTTTGCGGTGGCCAGCAGGGGTTGCAGTTCTGGGATGGATCGGTCGTGTGTGAAGCGGTGCAGCATGCCTGTTCGTGTGCCCCAGTCGGGTTCGCGCAAATAGGTGTTGTCGCCCAGCCAGATCATCAGGTCAGGCTTTTGGGCAGCTATGGCGTTGAATATCTCGTAGTTACTGCCGTAAGGTCGGCCAGGGCGGTCGTAGCGCTCTTCGTTGATGTAGGCGCAGCTGCCTGCGGCTACCGTGAATGTGGGCGGGTCGGTGCGCCAGCGCCACAGCGGTTGGGTTTTAAATTCCGTCGGGTACGGCAGAGTTACGGCCTCCCGGTTGATGTACAGCTGGTAACCGTAGGTGCGGCCCGGCTCCACGCGGTCGGCCACGCATTTAGCAGTGTAGCCGGTGCTTTTTTGCGTGGTTACAGCGTCGGTAGCAAAGCGCTCTGAAGGTTTTTCTTTGTCCCAATACTCAAAATAGACGGTTGCCGCCTGTTTCGTCTGTGCCCATAAGAGCACTTCTTTCATGTCTGCATAGCCCAGCATCGGGCCAGACTGCAGCAGCGGATGTTGGGCAAAAGAAAAGTGGCCAAATGTTGCTAACCAAAGTACAAGGAGAGCAGAAAAGCGACAGAGGGCAAGCGAACGCATCATAGGTGGGAGACATGAAATGAACAAAAAGCGCCCTTTCAGTCGGGCCGCTTCAGCGGGCGAAGATAGGGCGACCGCATGGGTGCGCCTGTATTAAATACGTGTAAACTCTGCCTACCCTAAGGCTGCTTTGAAGGCTGCCAGACAGCGCTGCCGCGCAAAGGTGTGCTCCACCATAGGTTTCGGATACGCGGGCGTTCCGTATTCGGGCACCCAGCGGCGAATGTATTTCAGCTCCGGGTCGAACTTTTTGGCTTGTTCTATGGGGTTGAAGATGCGAAAGTAGGGCGCCGCATCGGTGCCGCAGCCGGCGGCCCATTGCCAGCCGCCGTTGTTGCTGGCTAAGTCAAAGTCGAGCAGTTTTTGAGCGAAATAAGCCTCGCCCAGTCGCCAATCAATCAGCAGATGTTTAGTCAGGAAGCTGGCCGTGATCATGCGCACGCGGTTGTGCATATAGCCGGTGGCGTTCAATTCGCGCATGCCCGCATCTACAATCGGATAGCCGGTGCGGCCTTCACACCAGCGTTTGAAGTCGTCCGGGGCATCGCGCCAGGGTACGCGCTCGTACTCGAGCCGAAATGGACGGCCCACCACATACGGAAAATGCGCCAGGATCTGGCTGTAAAAGTCTCGCCAGATGAGCTCGTTCAAATAGGTGTCGTTGAGCGTCTGGGCGTGGCGCGCCTTTTCGCGGATGCTAATAGTACCGAAGCGGAAGTGAACGCCCAGGCGCGAGGTGCCGTTGATGCCCGGGAAGTTGCGCGTCTGGTCGTAGTTCCGAATGAGCCCGCGCGGTACTGTGGCGGGCGGGAAGGGTATGCCTGCCGGCTCAAAGCCAATGTCGGCCAGCGTAGGGAAAGGCAGCGACTCGGCAGCTCGATGGAAATTCCCAAAATACTTATCGCACGGATAGGAGGTCAGGTAAAACGACGTGCCGTCCGGCTCGATGCGTTCGGCTAACTTAGCGCGCCATTTTCGGCTGTAGGGCGTGAATACCGTGTAAGGTTTGCCGTCGTCTTTGAGCACCTCGTCTTTTTCAAAAATGACGTGGTCTTTGAAGGTATAAAACGGGATATTACGTTCGGCCAGGAGGGTCTGAACAGCGGTATCGCGCTCAAGGGCATAGGGTTCGTAGTCGCGGTTGGTGTATACGGCGGCAACGCGATAAGTCTGCAGCAGTTGGCGCCACACTTCGATGGGTTTTCCGTACCGAACGATGAGGTCGCTGCCCAGGGTGCGCAGGCGCTCTTTGAGCGCGGCCAGCGCTTGATGGATGAACTCTACGCGCGCATCGCGGCGAGTAGGCAGGTCGTCTAAAATGTGCGTATCGAAGATAAAGAGCGGCAGCACCGGATATGGGCCGCGCAGCGCATGGTAGAGGCCGGCGTTGTCGTCGAGGCGCAGGTCGCGCCGAAACCAGAACAGGGCTATGGGTTGGTTGCTCATGCCGTTTTGTTGGTGTAGCTGTCGCCCAAACGCTTTGTGCAGGCGTAAGGTTTAGTCCAATAAAAACGCCTGTTCTGGCCAGCGAAAGAACCAGAACAGGCGTTTAGCATACAAACGGCGGCCAATTACTGCTTGCCCGACGTGGACGAGCGCGCCGGCGGCGGCACGATGGTGTTGCTCGTCTGCTCGGCATCCATGACTAACGGCACAGTGCCGTTGGTGAAGATGACCTTGGCGTTAGACGACTTGCTCAGCTCCAACCAGGCTTCGATGGCTTTAAATTGAAGAATTTCCGGCGTCAGGCCTTCGGAAATAATCTGGTTGGCATCGCGAACACCCTGGGCTTGCAGGCGTTTGCGCTCGGCTTCCTGGCGCTCTTGCTGCAGCACAAACTCCATACGCAGCGCCTGCTGTTCGGCTTCGAGCTTCTCCTCGATGGCCTTCGTCAGGTTGCGCGGCAGCACGATGCTCTTGAGCAGCACCGCCTCAATAATAATGCCGCGCGGGCCAAGTGTCTGCATCATCAAGTCGCGAATGGCAATCTCGATTTCGGCGCGGCTGCCCGAGTGCATGTCTTTGGCAAAATAGCGCGCCGTTACGTCGGCCACCGCCGACCGGAATACCGGCAAAATCAGCGTATTTTCATAGTCCAGACCTACGTTGCGCAGCAAATTGGGCGTCTCTTTCTGCACTACCCGGTACAAAATGGATACTTCGCTCTGGATGGTCAAACCCTCCTTGGAGGGAATGTTGACGTTAACTTCGATGTTTTCTGTCTGTCCACTAATTTTAACAATCGTGGCTGTAAAGGGATTGAACATGCGCAAACCGCTGGTGAAGACTTTGTCTTCGTACTTCCCCAGATTGCGGCGGACGGCAAACTCGCCCTGACGCACGACCACGCAACTGGACGCTAAAAGGGCTATGGCTGCCAGAGCAAATACAGCACTCTGAAATTTCTTTACCTTTTGCATAGGTGTCTGTTGTTTTGGTGAACAATTGTTTTTACCAAAAGAAAAACAGACCGCCCTATCGGAGGTTCAGCCCGTATGCGGTTTATCTGGCTAATTTGAGCAAATTGGCGTTTTCATCTACGTCAAGAGGGCTAAGGCCTCATCGTCGTTGCCTTCCACGTCCGAATGTCTTCCTGCCGTTCGCGGTACATATGCCAGAAGGCCGGGACGATAGTGCCGGCCACCGGCGCGGGTGCATTGAAGAGCACGCAAATGCCGATGCGGTTGCGGCGGTCGAGAGCGATTTCGCTGCGGAAATTGTTGACTAAACCGCCGTGATAAACGAGGGTATCCGTCTCACCCACTAAGGTACGCCATCCCAGCCCATAGTAGGGCGTCATGTGTTGGCCCCACAGGTGCGAGTATCGGCGTTCGCCGTCGGTACGCACACGCGGGCGGAAAACTTCGTCGAGTACCTCTGCAGGCACGATGTCGGGCCGATTGCCCAGCAGGACGAGGAGCCACTGACCCATATCGGCGGCGCTGGCATTGACGCCACCGGCGGGCGCAGCGTTGTAGTAGCGCGAAGTGATGGGCACGGCGCGCCAGCCAGTGCGTGTGTATTCGTGCGGCCAGGCGATATTAGGGTGACTGAGCATGCTGCGCTGGTCGGCTGAGGCGGAACGCATGCCGGCGGGTTTGAAGATGCGTTCTTTGAGGAGTTCTCCAAACGTCTTGCCTGTAACGGCTTGCATGGCCTCCCCGGCTAAAGCAAAGGCCGCATTTTGATAGGCATATACCTCGCCAGGCGGGTGTTTTACGCGGAAGTTGGCGAAGCGCTGGGCAATCGTGCGCAAGTCGTAGCCCGCTTCGATAAGGTTTGTGTAAGCGTGGTAGGGCAGTCCGGTGGTGTGCGCCAGCAGGTGCGTCAATTGTACCTGCGAGGCATAGGTGGCAGGCGTGAGTGAGAATTCCGGCACGTAATTGCGGATACAATCATCCCAGCAGAGGCATTCTTCGTGTACTAATAGGCCCGCGAGCACTCCTGTAAAGCCTTTAGACAGCGAGCCTAAACGAAATACCGTGTGTGCGTCCACAGAGTCCGCCATGCCCAGACGGCGCAGGCCGTAGCCGCGCTGGAATACCACGGCCGTATCGTACACCACCACTACAGCTGCTCCTGGCACGCCAGCGCGCGCCAACGTGTCGGCCATGAAATGGTCAAACTCTTCCAGCAGCGTCCGCAAATGCGGGTTGTCTAAGTAGGGCGGCAGAAAAAGCGCATTGCCCTGCGAGCGCACGTTGGTACAGTTCTGAGCAAGCGCCAGGAATAGCGCTAAAGGCAGCAGCCGACGAAAGACAGGATTAAGCATAGGTAGGCAAAGGTAGTCAGAGCAGCACACAAAACGCCAACACATCAAATATCGCGCCCAAAACAGGCGAGTGCTGGAGTTGTGTGAGGGCGCCTCACTGCCGCACGTACGGAGCCAACCCCGGGTGTTGTCTCACTAATCCAGCCGCTTCGGAGCGCGTCAGGCGCAGGCCATCCACGTAGGCCCATATGATTGGGTCGGCAAAGCCGGCAGCCTTTATTTCTCGTTGCAACGCCAACGCCTCGGCGTAGGTGCGCACCAGCCCGGCACAGTAGCGGTACGAGCCGCTTTCGGCTTCGCTCTCGATCATCAGGTCGCCAAATAGGCTAATAGCATCGTCGGCAACGACCTGGCGGGCAGAGATCATCTCTACGCGGAAGGTTAGCCCGGCGCTGCGCTCGGCCAGCAGGGCGCCGCCATAGGCTTCCATGCCGGCGGGCGTAGCGCGCGGCTGCAGGGTCAGGCGCAGCGGTAATGGCTCCCCGACGCTGACCAGCCCGATTTCGATGCGCCGGTTGAGTTGTTGCCCCTCGGGGTTGGGCCGCCCGTCGGGCAGCGCATTAAGCGCCACGGGATAGGCAGCGCCGAAGCTTTGCAGGGCAATGCGCCGCGCCGGCACACCGCGTTCTATCAGCGCTTTAGCGACGATTTCGGCGCGTTTGATGCCCTGATACAGGTCGAACTTGGCCCCGCCTGCCGGGTCGGTATGTATGCGCACAAGGACGCGAGCCTCCGGGTAGTCGCGGGCTAAGCGAGCCACTTCTTGCAGGGCGCGGCGATTGACTTCTTTGAGAATATCGGCGTCGTTCTGATAATAGAGCACGGGCAGGGAGACGTCCTGAGCCGTTGACGCCCCAATGGGCGCTGCCTGTCCTCGAATGGGCTGCGTAAACAGCGCGCGTTGGGCCAGCTGCTCCGGTCGCGCTTGCTTGAAAAAAGCCTCGTACAGGTCGCGCTGGCCGTAGCCTTCGAGGCGGTCGGAGGCAAAAAAGGCCCGTTGCCCATCGGTAGAGAGGCGGAAGTAGGTGTCGTCTCCCGGCGAATTGATGGGCGGACCTACATTGACCGCCTCGCTCCAGGTTTGCTTAATGGGGTCAAAGACGGCGCGAAACACGTCATAGCCGCCAATGCTCTCGGTGCGGTTGCTGCTGAAATACAAAGTGTATCCGTCGCGCGCTAAGAAAGGCGTGGTTTCGTCGTAGGGTGTGTTAATTGGCGCACCCAGGTTGCGCGGTTCGGCCCAGCCAGTGTCGGTGCGGAAGGTGTAGTACAGGTCTAACCCACCCAGCCCGCCCGGGCGTCGGCTGGCGAAGAGCATGAGCGAGTCTGTAGCGAAGAACAGACCCGTATCGCCCTCTTCGGGCTGCATAGGGCTTGGGAAGGGGCGGTTTTCCACGGCTGCTTTGCCGGCGGTATCGGTCAGGATTTCGCCGCTGTACAGGGTAAAGCCTCGAAAGAAGTACAGCACCTGCCCGTTGTTGGTAACGTCTAAGGCGACCTCGTGTCGCGGTGTGTTGAGCAGGTCGCCCAGCAGGCTGGCGTAGTCCCAGCCGGCGGTTGTGCGCTGGGTGAAGAACATATCACTGCGCCATCGGCCTTTTTCGGCGTCTTCGTAGCCCTCGTCGTTGCGCAGGCCGCCGGTGGTGTTTTCGCGCGCGGCAGAAAAGTAGAGCCGGTCCGGGAAATTGACCGAAGGCAACGGGCCAAACTCATCGCCGGGCGAGTTGACGCGATCGCCCAGATTTTCCACTAAGGCCACCTCAGGGCTGGGCGGCGTTTTCAGACCACTAACGCAACGGCGCAGATTATCTAAAACATTGGCGCGCAGCGGGTGCTTCTCGGACGTCGCGCGAAGGAAGCCCTTGTAGGCGGCAATGGCACGCTCAAATTCGCTCAAGCCATGTAGCGTACGTGCATAGTAGTAATGGACATCTGCAGCCAGCTTGCGCGGATTGCGCTGCAGCACAAACTCAAAATACTGCAGCGCTGTTTGCGACTGATGCAAATGGTAGTAACAAATGCCCAGTTGAGCCAGCACATTTAAATCGCCTGGCTTCTCCTCCTGATAGCGCTTGAGCGCCTCAGCTGCCTCGGCCCAACGCTCATTGGCAAAGTACTTCTCGCCAGCGCGCTTAAATTCCGTGGCCTTTTGTCCCCGGGCCACACCGGGCAAAACAGCCAAGCACAACAGCGCTATCTTTAAAAATCGCTCTAACGGTGTCATAAATTGGCGACAAAAGTAAGAGCGCATGCCTAAATGCAACCGCCCACCATTTCCTGATGTCGCCCGGTAAAAGCGCGCGGTGGCCTTTCCGCAAGCAATGGGTCGTTTTTGGGCAGGGCTGTGCCCACGAATAGAGCGCGCGTTGGGATAAGGAACTGCATATCGCCAATCTATGTTTGATTGGATGAGAGCGCCCTCGAAAGAAAAGAGAACGAAAGGATGGGGCGTTAGTGTAAAAACCTTCATTTTCGCCCCAGTTTCCTGAAGCCGTTTTTTTTATTCAAATATCTTCCTGACCTATGTATTCGCTCCTGAATGTCTTTACACTAGCTCTGTCGTTTTGCATTTACACCATGTCCGTGTCACCCATGCTTGCCCAAAGCGCATCGCTTGAAGTGGGCAAATGTGGCATGTATCCCGACTCGCAGCACGGCAAAAAAACCACTTCTGGGGAAATCTACGACAAAAACCAGCTCACTGCCTCGCACAAGTCGCACCCTTACGGGACTATCCTGCGCGTTACTCGCTTAGACAACAAAAAATCCGTAGAGGTGCGTGTCAACGACCGTGCGCCGCTTCTCAGCGGTTATGTAGTGGATGTTTCGCGCAAGGCTGCTGAGATGCTGGGTATCACACGCGACGGCGCGGCTAAGGTAAAAGTGGAGGTGGTAACGCCGGCCAATATGTCAACACAGCAGCCGGCCACAAAAGTAGGGTTACAGGTACAACAGCCCACTGCGCCGGTCGCATCATCAACACAACAGCCAGCCACAACGGTCGCATTACCAGTACAACATTCGACGGCTACAACCGCCAAAAGCGCTAATTTTGCCACAGAAGCCGATTCCCATTTGGGCGTACCCGGCGCTCAAAAGCAGCCCGCCACCCAGGCCCGAACGACTGCCACTGCGCCGGTGGCCCACTCTACCGCGTCGCCCACTCCGCCGCAAACGACCCCAGCAAATCCACAAGCGATCGCTAAACTAAATGTATCCGAACTCTATCAGATAGAAATCAAACCTGTGCCGGCTAAGACGTTCGGCATTCAGTTAGCCGTCCTGACTTCCACCGAAAACCTGTTCCGGGAAATCCGGAAAGCCCAGACTAAGTGGCCGCAGAAAATCATCGTCAGCCACGAAAAGGTGGGCATCAACACTACCTTTAAACTCATACTGGGCCCCTTTGCCACCCGCAAAGAGGCAGAAGCTCAGAAGAAAGCAGCGGCGCAAAAAGGCTATCCGCGAGCGTTTCTGGTTGAGTTTGAATAACTGGCCTCGCCCAAGCGAGTCAGTGTGTTGGCCGGCTCAGATGGGTGCTCTATCAGACTGGGCACATCAAACATCCCGCAGCGGCTCAACTCACCGGATAGAGCATACCTCATTCCATCTGGCATCAGGCATAAGTGCCTGGTACCAGCCAAGGAAGGTATAGAGCCCTTATCAAGGAAGGCTTTTGCTAAAGTATGCTCCCTTATCCAAGCCGCTGGAACACCTAATTTGTAGCTCTTAACGCCGTGCAGGCGTCGAAACCGGTTTTTAGCCCAGCGAGTGCCAGAGACGTCCGCGTACCTTTGTTGCTGGTCTGGCATCTATTCAAACCAGTTTTTTTTTTGCTGTGGAATTTGTACAACGTCGCCTCCCGGGTGTCTGGGAAATTCGCCTGTCGCCCATCCGAGACGCGCGCGGCTTTTTTATGCGCGCCTACGACGTCAGTCTGTTTGAGCAGGCAGGCCTGCACCGTCCGTGGGTGCAGGAGAACCACTCGCGCAGCGAACGGCGCGGTATCCTGCGCGGGCTGCACTTTCAGTTTCCACCCTACGCCGAGACGAAGCTCGTGCGCTGCGTGCGCGGCGCTATCCTAGACGTATTCGTGGATTTGCGCCCCGAGTCGCCCACCTTTGGGCAGTGGGATGCCCTCGAACTTTCGGAGAGCAATTGCCGCATGGTGCTCATCCCGCGCGGTTTTGCGCACGGTTTTTGCACGCTAACCGACGAAAGCGAAGTGCTCTACAAAGTGGACAGCCCGTACAACCGCGAACACGAAGGCGGCCTGCTGTGGTCGGACGCCGATCTGGGCATCTCCTGGCCCGAAGCCGAACCCTTCCTGTCGGAAAAAGACCAGCAGAACTGGACGTGGCAAACCTTTGTTTCGCAGTACAGCGCCCGGATGAGAGGTCTCTTCAACAATTGAACCGCACTACACTACCCATACACGCAATGAACGTACGTCTATTCAAGCCCTCTTTGGGCGAAGAAGAACTCCAGATGATCCGCGAAGCCTTCGAGCGCTCGTGGATAGGTCTCGGCCCCAACGTCAGCCAATTTGAGGCCGAATGGCAAAAATTCACCGGGGCCGCTGCCGCCGTGGGCGTCAATTCGGCCACCGCAGCGTTGCATTTAGCCCTGGCCGTCTTCCGTTTTCCCGAAGGGAAAAAAGTCCTCGTTCCTTCGCTCACCTTCTCCGCCACAGCCAGCGCGGCGCTGTACAACCGCCTCCAACCCGTGTTTGTGGACAGCGACCCCGTTACGCTGGGCATAGACTTGGAAGACCTCGACCGCAAATACGACGCCGACTGCGTGGCCGTCATGCCGGTTCACTATGCAGGCCACCCTGTGCCCATGGAACGCTTAGTGCCCTGGGCGCGCGAGCGCGGCCTGAAAATTATTGAGGACTGCGCCCACACCGCCGGCGCCCTATACAAAGGCCAGATGCTCGGCCTATGGGGTGACATCGGCTGCTTTTCTTTTGAAGAGAAGAAACTCATGACTACCGGCGACGGCGGCATGATGGTAACCAACGATCCCGAACTCTTCCGCGACGTGCGCGCCATGCGCTGGGTCGGCATTGACAAAGACAACTGGAAAACCGCCCAGGCCTACGTAACGGCCAACCGCGACGCCATGCACTGGTTCTATGAAATCGCTGTGCTGGGCTATAAATACAACATGAACGACTTAGCCGCCGCCATCGGCTTAGCCCAACTGAAGAAATTGCCGGCCATGAACCGACGCCGCTCCCAAATTATTCGCCGCTACTTAGACGGACTGCAAGACCTGCCCGGCGTCGAACCGCTGCTGCCTTTCGAGCCAGAAACATATTGCTACCAAATGTTTGGCATTCGGGCCGACCAGCGCGACGACCTGATGATCCATCTCAAAAGCCGCGGCATCGCCACCGGCTGCCACTACACACCGCTGAGCCTGCAGCCGCTCTTTGCTCCGTGGGGCCACAACTGCCCCTACATCGAGGCCGAGCACAACCGTTTCATCACCCTGCCGCTGCACGCCGACCTGACAGACGAAGAGGTGGACTACGTGCTCGAAGGCATCCACACCTTCAGCGAAGCCCATGTGGCCTGAACTCGTCGTCTGGGGCGGCACAGGCAACTTTAAAGTCCTGTGCGAACTGCTGCGCGAACAGTACCACATCCTCGGCTACTTCGACAACAATCCCAACATTGCGCCCGAATATCGAGGCATTCCGCATCTGGGCAACTGGGACGCCTTCCAGGCATGGGCCCAGCAGCCGCACATTGCTGCCGCGCCACCGCACTTTATCGTCAGCATCGGCCCAGGCCACGGGGCCGTGCGTCGCCAGCTGCACGAGCAAATCAAAGCCCACGGGCTGAAGCCCATCACGGCCATCCACCGCACGGCTTTCGTCGCTCACAATGCCGAAGTGGGCGAGGGCAGCCAGATTTACGCTAACGCCACGGTCTGCGTGGACGCGCGCATCGGACGCAACTGCCTCATCAACACGCGCGCCTCCATTGACCACGAGTGCACGCTCGAAGATGGCGCCTCCGTGGGCCCAGGCGCCGTCCTGGCCGGATCGGTGCACGTGGGCGAAAACGCCGACATCTACACCGGCGCTGTGGTGCTCCCGCGCATTCGCATCGGCGCAGGCGCTGTGGTAGGCGCAGGCGCCGTCGTACGCCACGACGTACCGCCCAATACCATAGTCGTAGGCAATCCCGCCCGCGTATTGCGCGTAAAGGGCGAGTAACTTCGCCAGCAAAACGCAAGACTGGCGCATACCCACCAGGGAAACCTTCTATTAAACCCGGTCTTTCCATATTCGTCCAAAGGACTAAAACATTTTTAATTTTTATGAAAAATATCCGTTTGTGGCTGCCTAGCCTGTTGCTATTCGCCTTAATGGCGACCCAGATGCCCGCCCAAACAACCGCCCCTGACCGACGCGACCGGCGCGAAGACCCACGCGACCGCCGCGAAGACGTGCGCGACCGGCGCGAGAACCGGCGCGACCGCCGCAACTAAGCCGTGTGTGCAGGCAACGACTCCGCCCTTAGCATTCTGCCAACCCCACCGTGATGGCCAGCCCGCCGTCAGCGGTTTCTTTGTACTTGTGGCTCATATCTTCGGCGGTCTCTTTCATGGTTTTAATGACGGCGTCTAAGGTTACCCTGGCTTTGCTCGGGTCGCTGCCCAGCGCGATTTGGGCGGCAGTGATGGCCTTGATGGCGCCCATCGTGTTGCGCTCGATGCAGGGCACCTGCACTAAGCCGCCGATGGGGTCGCAGGTCATGCCTAAGTGGTGTTCCATAGCGATTTCAGCGGCCATAAGTGCCTGGTCGGGCGAGCCGCCCAGCCGCTCGGTGAGCGCGCCAGCAGCCATAGCAGAGGAGACGCCAATTTCGGCCTGACAGCCGCCCATGGCGGCCGATATGGTGGCGCCTTTTTTGAACAGACTGCCCAGCTCGCCTGCCGTCAGCAGAAAGCGCACCACCGCATCGTCGGAGCGAAATTCCGGGCAAAAGCACACGCCATACATCAAAACGGCAGGAATGACCCCCGCCGCACCGTTGGTCGGCGCCGTAACGACGCGCCCAAAAGCGGCATTCTCCTCATTGACGGCCAAGGCAAAGCAACTGACCCAGTTGAGAATATCTCGAAACGACCAGCGCCCCTGGCGGATGCAGGCTATCCAGCTGTCCACGTCGGTGTAAGGGCAGTCTTTGCCCAACATCCGCTCGTTGAGCGCATGCGCACGCCGCACAACGCCCAACCCGCCCGGCAGCACGCCTGCCGTATGGCTGCCCTTATAGATACAGCGACGCATGACCTCCCAAATACGCAATAAACCTGCCCGAATGGCTTCAGGCGAACGCCAGACCAACTCGTTTTGGAAAATAATATCGGAAATAGGCTTACCCTCCTGCCGACACCAGCGCGCCACATCGGCCCCTTGATGGCACGGAAAAGGTAGCCTCACGTCGTTAGCGGCATTTTCCTCACCTTCTTTGACAACAAAGCCGCCACCCACAGAATAGTACGTCTGACTCAGCCCGTCGCCATCGCGAAAAAAAGCCGTGAATGTCAATCCGTTGGCATGATAGGGCAGGGTTTCGTGAACATGAAAAAGAATGTCCTGCTGCGGGTCGAACGGCAGCATGTGCTGGCCGCCGAGATGGAGGCGCTTTTGCCGGCAGATATCCTCAAAGGCGCTCACGACGGCATCCTCCCGGATGGTCTCTGGATCGTCGCCGTTCAAGCCTAACGCCACCGCCAGGTCCGTCCCGTGCCCTTTGCCCGTCTTGGCCAAGGAGCCATACAGGCTCACCTGCACGGCGGCAACGTGGTCGAGTTGCCCCTTGCGGCTGATTTCACGTACAAAGCGCTGAGCGGCGCGCCACGGGCCCATGGTGTGCGAACTGGAAGGGCCAACGCCGACCTTGAATATATCGAAAACGCTAATCTGTTCCATGACGAGGCAAAGTTACAGGGAGGCAGCGGTGTGATTTCACAACCGACCTCAGGCGAGGCATCTTCCCTGTAGCAATACCTTCCCGCTCTCGGCAAACTACCCGAGGGCGCCGAAGCCGCGGGGACGCGCCTCTCTGCAGCTCTTTGTGGTTTTTGATAAGAAATCCGAAAATAAATAGCAATGGTTCGTAAAGAATTAGGCTGCGATTTTTCCAAGGTTATACAGCTTTCGGATTTCGGGATGATTTTTTGTGAGGTTTGGGAACTTAGCGAACACGTCAAAAATTCGGTTGATCATTAGTTCATTGAAATACTGGGTTTTAACGTCGGCCATCGAGAACGGCCCCCGCAGGCTTTTGTCCTTGGACAGGTGGTGGATGGCTTTGGCAACGGATACGGCGGTCAGCGACATGTTGAAGTGGTATTCCAGCGCTTTTGGGTGTCGGCTCTGAGCGTCGGCTAAGCCGGTGTGTTGCTTGGCGTCGCGGTACAAGAACTCAATTTGGAAGCGGCTTTTGTA
>JANWVR010000027.1 GCA_025056735.1 Saprospiraceae bacterium | reverse complement strand
TGGAGCCCATCGGCGGAAGCGGGCTTTTGACGCAGGCGTTTATTATCCCACAGACCGACATTACACTTCCGGCGTCAAACACTACACTACTCGAACTTTTTCCGCGCTACTCGCCGTCTGCCGCAGGTGGTTCATTTAGTTACATCCACGCCAGCGGCGAAGTCAACCAAGGCGGCAGTGCGAACCAGGACGTTAGAGGCTTCGATTTTAATCCAGGCATAACCAGCGTGCTTGGGCAGCTGTACGGCGTCTTCCACCGCCCAAGCGTCGGGCGCTTTTTGTGGCAACCTAATGGCGACACCGTTTACTCGCACTTGCGTGGTAGACTTGGCATTGGCTCAGGCGCAACAACTTCGACGCATCGGCTATATGTCGAAGGGACGATGCGCCTGACTGGCTCTTCAGGCACCGCGACGACGCTGATGGGTCGCAATGCGACTGGTGAAATCGCGGCTATCACTGTGGGCAGTGGTCTGACGCTGTCCGGCAACACGCTGACAGCGTCTGGCGGCGCAGGCATAACGGGCGCTGAAAACGGTCTAAATGTCGTCGGCAGTAATGTGCGGCTGGGCGGCGATTTGATTGTTGGCACGACGATAAACCACGCCAATAACTTGCTGCATTTTCGAAACGGCCCTCTTCGCACCAGCGCGACGAACACCGCCGGCTCTGGATGGAACCAGCGCGTCGGCTTTCGAGGCTTTGCAAGCAATCCGTCCACATCTGCGACGCCGACGGCGGATGGCATCTTGGACATTCACGCGGAAAACACCGACGGTACAAACACAAACACTTCGATGACCATCGGCGCGATGGCGACATCGGCGAACGGCATGTGGATGCAGGCGCGCAACAACAGCACGTACAATAGTTACTTGCCGCTGCACCTAAACCCGCGTGGCGGCTCAGTGGCTGTTGGCGCTGGCGCTTCAGCGCCAGGCGCGCGCTTTAGTGTGCAGGCATTTGCGCTTTCGGGAACGGGCGTAGATGCGCTTAATCAGCTACTTGTGCATGCAGAAGGGCACGGCGAAGTGCGCCTGGGCTTTGGCAATACGATTTCGACACACAACGCAGCGCTGTCGTGGGTAAGCGCGTCGGATGTGTTTCGCATGATAAATTTAAACTCCACCAACAACCAGAGCCGGCTGGCTTTTAGTCTTGGCGGCTACGCGCAATCAAACGAGGTTGCTACGATTGTCAAATCCAGCGCTACGACGTTGGCAAGGGCTGGTTTTGGCACGAACGACCCGAATACAGTGCACAGCACACTTCAATCTTCTGGGAGTCTTGCGGCGAACTACTTAGAGACTTCTGCTGCGCCAACTTTTGATGAGACGAAACATAAGGTGATATACGTAGGCACGAGCAACATTACGTGGACGTTGCCTACCGCCAGCGCCTGCAACTGCGCCGGACGCGAATACATCCTTCACAATGCCAGCGCATCATCCACCATAACCCTGTCGCAGGCGATTTCAAAATCTAACGGCGCATCCTTTAACACCCTTGCGCCGGGAGAGTGGGCGCATATTTTTTATGGACCGTCTGTTATTCGAGGGTATAAATTAATGTCCGATTGATATGATAAAGACTATCATTTTGTTTTTTTTCGCGTTAGTCCCGGTGTTTGTATGGCCTCAAGGCGTGGACACTGTGGTCACAAGGTTTTATTTAGACACGATACGCTTTGACTCATTCTTTTTGGTCAGGGTGGATAGCGTTTTCAGTGCCCAGCGTCCGCGTCCGGACGTGTTCAAGACGTTTACGCTTTTTCGCGACACGTTAGACTTTCGTCAGCACATTGCCAACGAGCGTAGCGTGTTCGTATCTATTGACCGTCAGCGGCTCGAGGTTGCAAAACGCTATAACCAGGCCGTTTACTTTGTTGCCCGTTTGGAGTGCTTTATGGACTCCGTGTTCTACGGTTTAAATTGTTCAGGGATAGGCGCAAGGTCAGTTCGTCCGCCCGTGTCGCCTGAAGCGCCAGCGCCACAGCAGGCGCAGCAGTCAAACAAAAGCAAAAGCGTGCTCCCAACATCGAAGCAAAAGCGGCGAAAGAATTAGGTGTAATTGCTATCTTTGCTTGCTAAAGCATGACAAAATGAGCACATTAACAGTATCTAAGTCCGACATTGACGCTGTGCGCCAGCGCGCTAAGAATTTGATTGAAAGCCGCGAGGATGTGTCGAAGGCCGAAGCCCTTGAATTTATCGCCTCCTGGAGCGGGCAGTGGGACTTAGAGGTAGCTGTTGATGATGTCGTTAGGGTGTTCAGGGCGCATTGCGGCATTCATTTGACGCGAGAGGGCGCTTTGAAAGCGCTTTTGTCTGTTCACGACGTCGTGCGCGTGGGCGGGCTTGGAAGTGAGCGTGTCAACTTGTATCCCGTTATTTAGTTTTTTTCCCTGTTGAAAATCAACAGGTAAACCCTTTAAATCTGCCCGCCTGGCATACCTTTGACACGTATAGCGCGTCTAAACGCGCTATACTATGAGGGAACAATTTATGAAGGCTTTTTGGGAAGGGCTTGCCGATTTCATAACGAGCTTTTGGCAAAGCGCTAAAAATCAAGGCTTTGCTATTATGCTGCTGCTCGCTTTAGTGATAGGCCTTGCTGGCTGGGTTGAGCGCTTAAATCTTGAAATTAAGAGCGTAAATGCAAGGAGTGCAGAGGAGGTGGCGAGACTACGCGATGAGTGTAGGCGCGAGGTAATAGCGTTGCAAGTTCAAATAGATAGCGTGCGATTCGACTTACAGCGCTGCATCGAAGCGCGCGCAAGGCTTGAGGCGCAAAATCAGTTTTTCAAAATAGAATTAAAGAAAATAAAACGAACTGTTTATGAGTAAAGGACAAAAATTTGCCTGGCTTTCGACGAATTTTGCCTTAAACGTTGCCTTGCTTGCTGGCGGGCTTTTTTTGCTGACCCAGCAACAAGTAACCGCCGCCGTTGCGGCTCTCGCGTCGCTGGTGGCGTTTGTCGGCGTTGCAAGAGAGGCCATTAAGGCTGGCCCTCGTTGGAGGGAATGGCTGTTGAATTCAAACACGTGGGTGTACATTGCCGCCATTGTAACCACCTTTTTGCCGACGCTGCCCGTGGAAGCGTTCGAGCAACTGGGCAGGCTGATAGCAAGCCTGCTTGGGCAGAATTATCAAGGCGCAGTTCTTGCGGCCTTTGCCCTGTTGAACATCTTATATCGTTATTTTACTAGCCCAAAGCCGCCAGCGCCCTGACATGTACACAGAGCGCGCAGGCGAATTTGCTCAGCGCTTCATAGACGCGCTGCGGCAAACAGCGAGCATTCGCGTATTGGATGACATGCGCGACAATGCAGCGCTTATCATCCGTGAATGCGAAGCGCAGGGCGTTACTATGCGCGAGCAAATCGCATACGTTCTGGGTACAGCCTGGCATGAAAGCCGGCTGCTACCGGTCGTCGAGGTCAGGGCTAAAGAGGGCACAGAGGTGTGGAAGATGCAAGAGCGCTATTGGCGCTCTGGCTACTATGGACGTGGGTTTGTGCAGTTAACCTGGCGAC
>JANWVR010000146.1 GCA_025056735.1 Saprospiraceae bacterium | reverse complement strand
GGCGCCTTTGGTGGCGCGGCCTAAGTCAGCAGGCGCATACTGTGATTTTTCGGGCAGCACCTGAATGGCGTCCAGCAAGTCGCGTTCAATCTGGTCGTAAATAACTGACTTCGGCTGGCGCTCTTGAGCGTAGTACTCGTTGCCCGTCAGCGGTCGCGTGATGAGCGGCAAATCGCCAAACCACTGGACGAGCAGCAGATACGCATACGCGCGCAAAAACTTGCACTCACCCACCAAGCGGTCGCGTAGCTTGGGATCCATGTCCACCCTGGGTATTTCGCTGATGGCCACATTGGCCCGCGCAATGACGCGGAAATAGCCGCGCCATACGGTAGCAAAAGAGATATTAGTGGCGTCGAAGGTAAAGCTGTCCACCTCCAGCAAGAAGGGCGCATCGTTGGGCGTGGAGCCTTTGTCGGCGTCGTCGCTAATGATGTCCGTGACGCCTATGTAGGGAAGGCCCACGCAGTCCCAACTGCGAAACTGGTTGTAAACAGCATTGGTGGCCTGAATGGCCTGTTCGGCGTTTTGGAAAAAGTTTTCGTATGTGAGTTGCCCCAGCGGTTTGCGATCCAGGAACTCTTTTTGACAGCCCCATAAGGCAAGAAAGCCGGCGATAAAAGCTGCCTTTATGAAGAGATATGCGGTTTGTTTCATAATGCAAGCGTTTTTATGAAATGAATTCTTAGTGAAACACAGATATTTGATGATCAGAAGGTTATATCCAACCCAAATGACACGGTCTTGGCGATGGGATAAGAGCCATAGTCCACACCTGCGGTGAAGACGCTGCTTCCTGGGAACTCGGGCGAATAGCCGTCATAGGCCTGGCGCGTCCATAGGTTGGTGCCATTGAAGTAGAGGCGTGCGCGTTGGATGCCGGCGCGCCGCGTAAGGGTTTGAGGCAGTGTATAGCCCACGATAAGGCTACGCAGGCGCAAAAAGGAGCCATCCTGTACGTAGAAGCTTGACATGCGGTAGTTGTGCCCGCCGTTGGTCACGCGCGGCACTTCGTCGCTAGTACCCTCGCCTGTCCAGCGGCCTTCGTAGAAACGCCGGTGCCAGTTGTACACGCCAAAGCGCGACATATGCCAGGCGCTAACCACTTTGTTGCCGTACACGCCAAAAAAGTCCGCAGCTAAGTCGAAGCCCGCCCATTCGATGCCGGCGGAAAAGCCGTAGGTGAGTTTTGGAATTGGGCTTCCGAGAAAAACTTTGTCGGCATCGGTGATTTTGCCGTCGCCGTTGGTATCCTGATATCGGAAGTCACCCGGTCTTTCGTTGCCAAGGCGCGGATATTTATTCAGGTCTTCAGCATTTTGGAAGATGCCTACTACCCGAAAGCCGTGAAACTCTCCAATGGAGCGACCTACGACCGTACGCGTGGCGAAGTCGCCTTGCGAAGTGCCTGCAGCGCGCACTTCCGACTTGCGCGCGTCGAGTTCCACTACTTCGTTGTGCACCGTAGAAAGGATGGCGCCGAGGTTGTACGATACCTTGCCGCGTGTGTCGCGCCAGCCTAGAGTAATGTCCCAGCCGCGGTTGCGCACGTCGGCAACGTTGACCACCGGGTTGCCTGCTGAGCCTACGTAGTCGGGTATTGGCAATTCGTATAAGATGTCGTAAGTCAGTCGGTTATACCAGTCCACTTCTGCCGTCAGTCGGCCATTCAAAAGGGCCATCTCCAAACCGATGTCTATCTGAGAGGTTTCTTCCCAGCGCACGTCGGGATTGGCCAGGGTGGTCAGGGTAGCACCTGTGTTGAGCGCCTCGTTTGGCCCAAAAATAGCGTATAAGTTGCCCTGAATAATGCCAAACGACGGGTAGAGCTGCGTCTTGTCGTTGCCCACCACACCCCATGAGGCACGGAGTTTGAGCCGGTCGAACAGGCGCTGCTGGGCCATGAACGGCTCCTGAGCAATGTTCCACCCCACGGCAAACGACGGGAAGTAACCCCAGCGGTTTTTAGGAGAGAAACGCGATGACCCATCGGCCCGAATAGAGGCCGTTAGCAGGTAGCGCTCGAACAGCGTCAGGTTGACCCGACCCAGATAGCTGACCATGGCCCACTCGCCCGCGCCGCCATAGTTTAGTTGAGTAGTATCGTTGCCTGCAGACAGGTAAAGCAGTTCATCAATGCCTGAAGGGAAATTGCTGCGGCTGGCGCCAAAATACTCAAAGCGCGTTTCCTGAGCCGTGTAGCCTGCCAACGCATTGACGCGCAAGTGTTTCCAGCTGCGGTCGAACGTCAACGTGTTTTCCCACAGCCAAGAGCGATTTTCATTAAAACCCAGCTCCAAGCGGTCGTTAGCGTTGCGCTGTGATACCGACACCTGAAAAACAGGTTCGTAGTAACGGCTTCGTGCAAGGCCGTAGTCCAGCCCAAAGTTAGAGCGGAACGCAAAGTATTTCAGGAATTTTAAATCGCCGTAAAGCGTACCTACTAAGCGGTTATTTCGAGAAAAGTTGTTGTTTTTGTAAAACAAGTCTGCCGCAGGGTTACC
>JANWVR010000081.1 GCA_025056735.1 Saprospiraceae bacterium | reverse complement strand
TGGAGCGCCCGACGCGCAGTGGCTTTCGCTTCCTTCACGTCGCCGGCAAGGCGCTGACACATCGAAAGGCGGCACAGGTCTTTGCCATCCACCTCAATGTGCTGCATCATTTCAACATAGCACAGCCACGCCCGCCGCGGGCTGCCGCTGAGCAACGCCCAGGCCACGCAGGCCTCATACGCCACTTTCATCGTAGGCTCTGCTATGTAGGCGAACTCAAAGGCATCTAACGCCTCTTCCACTTCGCTCAAGCCAGCGAGCGTCCAGCCCAGATTGTACCAGGCATGACCGCAGTAAGGGTGCCGATGGGTCAGCAACTCATATAACCGACGGCTCTCGGCATAATTGCCCAACCACTCTGTGTGCAGCAACAGCGCACTGAACAGGGCAGCATTACCTGGTTCGCGAAATGCCCGGCGGGCTAAAGAGTAAAAGGACTCGTTGTCAAACATGCCTTGAGAAAGCAGGCGCCTGCTTTCAGCGGCAAAGGTACGCGCAGCGCTAAAGGGTTTTTTTAGCTGCGCTCTCTTTCTGCAACCCTCGCCGACGGAGCACCCGTGTGCGTTCGGCAGTTTTTCACGAGGCTTACTCCAAAAAGGACGAGGGAGGGCTTTGGGCTGTTTGTACGGTGTTTTCTTTGCACGTCGAAAAAACAGTCTCGAACATCATGGTCTCCTTTGAGCGCAGGGTTTTGTCCAACGGTTTGCGTGTGGTCGTGCACGAAGACCCGTACACGCCGTTAGCGGCAGTAAATGTGGCCTATTTCGTTGGCTCGCGCGACGAGCGCCCTGACCGCACGGGCTTTGCGCATCTGTTTGAGCATCTGATGTTTTCGGGCAGCCGCAACGCGCCGAATTTCGACAACCTGCTGCAAAGTGCCGGCGGCGAAAACAATGCCTACACCACCAACGACTACACCACTTTTTATGAAATACTGCCGGCCCAGAACGTAGAAACGGCGCTTTTCTTGGAAAGCGACCGCATGCTGGACCTGCGCATCACGCGCCGCGCCTTCGAGACGCAACGCCGCGTGGTGATAGAAGAGTTTAAAGAAACCTGCCTGAGCGAGCCGTATGGCGACATGCTACACCACCTGTCGGATATGCTCTACCGCGTGCACCCGTATCGGTGGCCGGTCATTGGGCTTACGCCCGAGCATGTGGCCAGCGCCACCTTAGAAGAGGTGCGCGCCTTTTACGAGCGCTGGTACGCGCCCAACAACGCTGTATTGAGCATCTGCGGCCCCCTGAAGCCCGACGAGGCATTTGCCCTGGCCGAAAAATGGTTTGGCGCCATCCCGCCCGGCCCTGTGCCCGAGCACGCCATACCCGAAGAACCGCCGCAAACGGCCATCGTCGAGCGCACCGTAGAGGCCGATGTGCCTGTGCCCGCCGTGTTTATGGCCTTCCGCACGCCAGCACGCCTGCACCCGGACTTTTATCCGGCCGACCTGCTGTCCGATGTGCTGGGTATGGGACAATCTTCGCGCCTGTACCGCGCCTTAGTCAAAGAGCAGCCGCTGCTGGCCTCGGTGGACGCCTCCGTAACAGCCAGCTTCGACCCGGGCATATTGCTCATCGAAGCCAAATTGAACGAAGGCGTAACGCCTCAGCAAATTGTCGAGGCCATTTGGGCGGTGCTCAACGACCTGACCGCCGCGCCCATTGGCGAGCGCGAGTTGGCCAAAATCCGCCACCGCTTCGAGAGCACCGTCATTTACTCCGAAACCAGCGTTCTTAATAAGGCTCAATACTTAGGTTTCTACGAACTGCTCGACCGCGCCGAACTGCTCAACCAGGAAGTGGACACCTACAATGCCGTCAGCGCCGAAGACATGCAGCGCGTTGCCCAAACGCTCTTCCGCCCTGAAAACGCCGCCGTGCTCATCTACCAGCCGCGCTCAGCGCGCTAAGTGTTGGCTTCGGCAGAAAGACATTTCTACCCAATAACGACAGCAAACACGCCCGAACATGCTCGAACGCGAAACCGCTCTCCTCTGGACCCCCGATGATAAGACGCGCGAAAACGCCCACCTGACGCGCTACATGCGCTGGCTGAAGGCGCACAAACGCCTGTCGCTTGACCACTACCCGGCGCTGTGGGCCTGGTCGGCCGAGCACCCGGAGGCCTTTTGGGAAACGGCCTGGGAGTACTTTCAGGTCATCAGCCATACGCCTTATCGGCAGGTACTGTCGGGCTACGCCATGCCAGGTGCGCGCTGGTTCGAGGGCGCTACGCTCAACTACGCCGAGCACGTGTTTCGATGCAAAAGCCCGGAACGCCCAGCGCTGATTTTCCAAAACGAACGCGGGCAGGGTGGCCAGTTGGGCTGGGCCGACTTAGAGCGCCAGGTGGCTGCTTTAGCGCAGTTTCTCCGCCAGAACGGCGTGCAACGCGGCGACCGGATAGCCGCGTACTTGCCCAATACGCCGCACGCCGCCATTGCTGTGCTGGCTGCTATGAGCATCGGGGCCGTGTGGTCGAGCTGTTCGCCCGACTTTGGCGTCAGCAGTGTGGTGGACCGCTTTGCCCAAATCGAACCTAAAATCCTCATTGCTGTGGACGGCTATACGTACAACGGCAAGCCTTTTGACAAACGCGAAGCCGTGCGCGACATCTGCCGCCAGCTGCCTTCGCTTCAGCGCGTGGTGTTCGTGCCCTACTTAGATGAGCAGGCCCGCCCTGAAGGACTTCCCGGCGCCGTTTTGTGGGATGAAGCGTTGCAAACGCCTGCCAATGGGCTGGCCTTCGAGCCGCTGCCGTTCGAGCATCCCCTGTGGATTCTCTACTCTTCGGGCACCACAGGCGTGCCCAAAGCCATTGTACACAGCCACGGCGGCAACCTGCTAGAGCACCTCAAGTACCTGCATTTCCACAACGATGTGCACCCGGGCGAGCGCTTCTTTTGGTACTCCACTACAGGCTGGATGATGTGGAATTTTACCATCGGCTCCTTATTGGCCGGCGCTACGGCTGTGCTCTACGACGGCAGCCCGGCATATCCGTCTTTAGATGTCCTATGGAAACTGGCCGAAGAGGCGCGCATCACGCATTTCGGCACGAGCGCGCCATTTATCGTCAGCTGCCGAAAGGCTGGCTTGTCGCCTAAAGATGCCTTTGACCTGTCGGCTCTGCGCAGCATCGGCTCTACTGGCTCGCCGCTGCCGCCGGAGGGTTTCCGGTGGGTCTATGAGCGCGTCAAACCCGATGTGTGGCTATCCTCAATGTCGGGCGGCACCGATGTGTGTACGGCGTGGGTAGGCGGCAATCCGCTGCTGCCCGTCTATGAGGGCGAAATTCAGTGCCGCTGTCTGGGCTGCGCTATGGAAAGCTGGGACGAAGACGGTCGCCCTGTGCCGCCCGGCGAAGTGGGCGAGATGGTGGTTACCCGGCCCATGCCCTCCATGCCGGTGTTTTTCTGGAACGACCCCGACGGCTCGAAATACCGCTCCAGCTACTTCGAGCACTACCCGGGCGTATGGCGCCACGGCGACTGGCTGTGCATCACGCCGCGCCAGACGCTCGTCATCCTGGGCCGCTCCGACGCCACGCTCAACCGCCAGGGCGTACGCATCGGCACGGCGGAAATCTACCGCGCCTTAGACAAAATACCCGGCATCCGCGACGCCCTAATCCTGAACATCGAACGCCCCGATGGCTCGGACTGGATGCCGCTGTTCGTCCTGCTGGAGCCCGGTGCTGCGCTCGACGACGACCTCCAGCAACGCATTCGCCAGACGCTGCGCACCGAATGCAGCCCGCGCCACGTGCCCGATGCCATCATCGCCGCGCCCGACATCCCTTACACTATTTCAGGCAAAAAAATGGAAACGCCCGTCAAAAAAATCCTCCAGAAAAAGCCCTTAGACAAGGCCTACAACCCCGACTCGATGCGCAACCCAGAGGCCATGCAGTTTTTTATTGAATGGGCGAAAAAACTTCTGTAACGCGGGCAAAACACTTACATCACATTGTATTTGCAGCATTGCCTTAATTGCTGCAGCCCAGGCAAGACTCTCTATTTACATACCCAGTAGGATGATCTCCTTGCCGTCTACCTCATGTACTTCGCGCCGAATGCGCTCCTCCCAGGGCAATTCCGACGCGGGCTTCTTCTCAAACAACACCAAATAACCCCGGCGTTGGCCCAACCTGTCCATGTAGCCTGACAATTGCTCTATGCCCTCCGACTCCGACCATTTATCGTAGCGGATTTTTAGCTCAATAGGAATAACCTGCTTTTTCCAGAACACCGCCAGGTCAGTGCGTCCGTTGCCGAGCGCCATCTCGCGCTCAATGCGCCCGCCGCCGTTGACAATCCGCTGCAAAAACGCCATCAACAGCAACTGATGACCCGCTTCCTTGTACTCGAAACGCTCCAACCACGACTCCGAATGCCGGCGGTAGAAGTTCACAAACGCTTCCAGCAACTTATCCATGTCCAACGAGCCGTCTGCGCGCACATACCACGACACCTGGGCAATGTCCGGGTTGATGCCTCGCTGGAGCGAGGAATTAAGCACGCGCGTAATAATCTCCTGGTAAATCGGATTGGCAAAACGAATTGGGTCGTCGGTAGTGATGATGCCCAAGTCGCGGCAGTAGCGCAGCGCGTCGTCGAAACCGTCAAAATGAATGCTCTCGCCGCTGATGATGCCCATAACGATAGGCCGCACGCGCGGCTCGCTGATCTTGTCCGCCAGGCTGTCTAAGTGTGTCTGGCGCTGCTCGATGAGGCGCTCTTTGGCCTCCTCCACTAAGTCGGGGGTGATGGGCCGGGAGTAGTCGTTTTTGAGCATTTTGGCCACGATCTCGTGGGCCAGCGCGTTGGTCAGCCAGGGCTGGCCGCCCGAGCATTCATAGATTTTCTCGATGGCCTCTTCTGTAAACACCTGGCCTGTGTCGTCGGTGTGCTGCTGAAGCAGGCTTCGCACTTCTTGCTCGCTGAAGGCCGGTAGGAAAAAGGACTCCGCTTTGACGTTGAAGGGCGAGCCGGAGCCCAGCGAAGGGTTCTCGCCGCGCGCTTTCAGGCGGTACTCCCGAATGTCGCGCAAGCCCACCAAGGCGATGGATTGCGGAAAGTTCTCGGGCCGCGTCTGAAAGCCATCGCGCAACTGGCGCAGGAAGGAGACCAGGACGTCGTCCCACAGCGAGTCGGCTTCGTCAATGAACAGGACGATAGGCCTGGTTTGCGCGCGCGCCCAGTCGGTCAGGTAGTTGAGTAGCGTAACGCCGCGTTCGGGTGGTTTGGGCGGCCATGCTTCTGGGGGCAGGAAAATGGGACACATGCGCCACAAGGCCTGGATCATGCGCTCGTTGGCCAACTCTTCGCTAAAGCCGGGCACGCCAGCGCTTTCTACGGAGAAGGTCAGGGCGTTGTATTTGCCTTCGCGGTTGAGGCGCAGGGTCAACTGATGGAGCAGGGTCGTTTTACCCGTTTGGCGCGGGGCGTGGATGAGGAAGTACTGCTTATTTTCGATGAGTTGAGCAATATCTCCGTATAGGCCGCGCAAGGGCTCTACCATGTAATGTTCTTTGGGGTTACACGGCCCGGTGGTGTTGAAATAGCGTCTCATGCGGGCAAAGATAGCGCCATAATCTCCAAGTTCGGTCGATCCCGACCTGTTAGGAGCGAAGTGTGTGCCCCGCGTTTCCTCGTTTGAGGGGCATACCTTTCAGCAGGGGCAGTGTGTATTTTTGCAGTGTTTTCATTGAGTTTATGAGCCAGGTGTTGCCGCCGGAAGCCTTTCTTTTGCTGCGCGCCGAGCGCCCGGTGTTCGACGTGCGCTCACCGTCGGAATACGCGCAGGGGCATATTCCAGGTGCTCTTAATCTGCCCTTGTTCACCGACGAGGAGAGAGCGCGGGTAGGTACCCTATACAAACAGCAGGGCGCTGAACCAGCCTTCTTGCTGGGCTTGCGGTTGGTTGGGCCGAAGCTGGAAGACTTTGTACGTGCGGCACGTAAGGCAGCGCCTCAACGGCAGTTGGCCGTCCACTGTTGGCGCGGCGGTCAGCGCAGTCAGAGCATGGCCTGGCTTTTCCGGCAGGCAGGTTTTGAGGTCGTCACACTTGAAGGTGGCTATAAGCGCTATCGCCAGCACGTGTTGGACGGCTTCGAGCGCACAGAACTCCCGCTTCTCGTCCTCGGTGGGAAAACGGGCTCGGGTAAAACTAAAGTATTGCGCGCTCTGCAGCACATGGGCGAACAGGTACTGGATTTAGAAGCCTTGGCTCACCACAAGGGCTCCTCCTTTGGCGCTATTGGCGAAGCGCCGCAGCCTACCTCGGAGCAATTCGAAAACAACCTCTTCGATGCTATCAAAAGCTTCGACCTGCGGCGGCGTATCTGGGTAGAAAACGAAAGCCGTAGCATCGGACGCATCTATCTACCCATGGGTTTCTGGCGCCAGAAACAGGTAGCTCCACTGCTTAACATCGAAATCCCGCACGAGTGTCGCATTCAAAACCTCATAAACGACTATGCTGCCGCTCCGCTCAGCGAACTTGAGGCGGCTTTTCGCCGTTTAGAAAAACGCTTAGGCGGCTTGTGCTTGAAAACTGCTTTGGAAGCACTCCAGCGCCAGGACTTCGCTACAGCCGCCGAGTTGGCGTTGGCTTACTACGATAAAACCTACAGATTCGAGTTGGAAAATAGTTGTGCATCCACTATTGAAGCTTTAGTGTTTGCGAATGCTGACGCAGACGAAATTGCCAACCAATGCCGTCAATGGGCTGATAAGTATCATCTCGAGCCCTCGCCGCAAACGCTCTAAATTTGCCCGTCATTTTACTAAATACAGGCTAAGTCATTCAAAATCTACGCATTATGCACTATTACAGCCTTGGACAAATACCGCCCAAACGCCATACCCAGTTTCGCAAGCCCAACGGCTCACTTTATCATGAGGAGCTGTTCAGCACGGAGGGCTTTAGCGATGTGTACTCGCTGCTCTACCATTGTAACCCGCCGACACAAATCGTACAAGTTGGCGAACCCTTCAGTATTGCGCCTCGTACTGTGCATGACCGCCAGCTGAAACACCGCTGCTTGAAGGGCTTCCTTATACACCCTGAAGACGACTACTTGCAGGCGCGCAAGCCCGTGCTGGTCAATAATGATTGCAAAATCGTTCTGGCTGCGCCGCGCAAGAGCATGACGGATTATTTCTTCAAGAACGCCGATGCCGATGAAGTCATCTTTGTGCACGAGGGCACGGGAACACTGCGCACTATGTATGGCAATCTTCGCTTTGAGTATGGCGACTACTTAGTCGTACCGCGCGGAACGATATATCAATTGCACTTTGACGGCCCAGATAACCGCCTGTTTATCGTGGAAAGTGCCGGCCCTGTTACAACACCTAAGCGCTATCGCAACGCTTTCGGCCAACTGCTGGAGCACTCACCTTTTTGCGAGCGCGATATTCGCAAACCTACTGACTTAGAGACCCACGACGAACGCGGCGATTTCTTGTTTTTCATTAAAAAACAAGACACTATCTATCCTTACCATTATCTCAATCATCCCTTCGACCTTATTGGATGGGACGGCTATCTGTATCCCTATGCTTTCTCCATCCACAACTTTGAACCCATTACGGGGCGTGTCCACCTGCCGCCGCCAATACATCAGACGTTCGATGGGCACAACTTCGTCATTTGCTCTTTCGTGCCGCGTCTGTACGACTATCACCCGCTGGCCATTCCGGCGCCCTACAATCACTCCAATATTGACTCCGACGAGGTGCTTTATTACGTGGACGGCGACTTTATGAGCCGTAAAAACGTCGAGCGCGGCATGATTACCCTGCACCCGGGCGGCATCCCGCACGGCCCACACCCTGGTGCGGTGGAGCGCAGTATTGGCGCCAAAGAGACGCGCGAACTGGCTGTTATGGTAGATACTTTCCGCCCGCTGCTGCTAACGGAGTACGCTGCAGGCATTGAAGACCCAGAGTACTACAAGTCCTGGCTGACTTAAGGCCGTCGTATCATTGTTGGGGCCAATACCGATACTCAGCTGTATCCCGCGGCCGGAAATAACGCGCCGGCAGGCTGTCGAAGGGGTAGTTTTTAAACTCGCTGAGGAAGAGCCTTGGGCGCGTGCGCAGCGTGTCGAAGCGCTCGGGGGTTTCATCAATAAGCAGGCAACGCGCGCTGTCGGGGTGCGTCAGCGAGGAGTGGATAAGGAACTCGAAGGCCGAGCCCCACGACATGATGAGCGTGTCCATGGGCACCTGGCTTTCGGCCATGAGCCATTTGCGGTGGTCGGTTTGGGCGGTTTTTTGTAAAAAATTGCGCTCCCATTGCACGCGCGCCGTCCAGGTGGAATGGGCGAAGGCGATGCGCATAAGACCTGCGAACACCACGATGGCGACGGGTATCCAGAGCCGATGGGCGGGCAGAAGCCCCAGCAGGACGCCAAATATCCAGGGCACGGCAGCCATGACGCCCAGGGGCAGGTAAAGGTTTTCCATATAAAACTGCGGCGCGCCGTAATGGTGCGGCACATTGACCATGAACACGAAGACCACCGGCCCAAAGGCCGAAAGCACGGCGAGCCACCAGCGCCGACGCCACAGGAAGTAGGCGACGTTGAGCGCCACAACAATAGCCAGCACGTAGTAATCGGCTGCCAACCATTGCAGGAAGTCGCGCTGGCTTTTGAGGTCGAACCAATGCGGCCACAACTCGGCGAAAGCGCGCGAGCGTTCCATGGCCATGTTGTCGTACCAGTCTAACGGCAGCACGAAGTACTTGACGATTAGGCATGCGGCGAAGAGGCCGGCCAGCAAGGCGTAGTTTTGCTTAAGTGCGCGCGTCGTGTGGGTGTCGAGCCAGAAGTAGGCTGCACAGAAGGCAAAAGCATGCAATACCAAAGGATGGAAATAAAAGGCCGTTACCACAGCGCCTGCCAGCAGCGGATATTCCCACAGGCGAAATCTGCGCGGGTGCTCGCGCGCGTGCGCCCAGGCCAGCAGGGCGGCTAAGAAAGCCAGCCCTTGCGGCATTTCGGACAGCCAGTAAAAGGTATGCGTGGTCATCAGCGTACTTAGCAGCAGGAGGACGAAGCCCCAGCGCCACTGGCGAAACCCGAACATAACGACCGCAAAAAGGGCGGCATAGTAGAACACGTGGCCCAGCGAGTAAGTAATCAGCACGCCTCGCAAGGGCAGCCCCAGCGCCTGGGCGGCCCAGGGAAATACCTGCGTGCCAGCCGCGCCAAAGCGCCCGCTCTGGATTTGCAGCTCGCCCGTGCGGAGGATGTGAAAGCCCTGAAAAGCCATGTCTAACAGGGTCATGCGCTCTAAGTAGAAAACGACGGCCATGAGAGCTAAGACGGTGTACATTAGAGCGCCCAGCCATAGCGCAGAGCGCCAGGCGGCGGCTTCGGCAGGCAAGGCAAAGCGAAAAGCAGGCGGCATAGGGCGGGTAGCGAAAGGGAATTCGTTTGTCCTTAGGGCGGCATTTAGCCGCGGCGCGCGAACAAGAGGCAACAAACCTAACACTGGCTGCACTAATTTCGCCCCGCCGTTCATTTTTTCTATAAAAATAAAAATGAACCGGCGCAGGGCGGCGTTCGCTGCTGCGTTTTTGCCTGACCATTTTTTTCAAAAAAACACCTGCTTATATGGCATCTGTCTGGAGAAACACCCTTGCCCTCCTTCTCTTGCTGGGGCTGCCCTGGCTGTTGGCCGCCCAGCAAACCACCCTTTACACTGAGGCCAACGCGGCTTACAAACGCGGTTTGGATTTCTATAACCAGCGTCTGTACGGGCTGGCGCAAAAGGAGTTTCGCGAGGCGATAGAACTGCTGCGACCGGTCAACGAGCCGGAATGGACGGCCCTGAAGGCCGACGCGGAGCTGCACTTTGCCAAATGCGCCGTGCGCATGGAACACCCGGAAGCGGAAAAGCTGGTCTTTGACATCCTGCGCGGCCAGGCGCCCTCGCCGGAGGCCAGTCAGGCAGCACTGGAAATCGGCAATTACTACTTTGATAGCCGCAAATACGACCAGGCCATTGCCTATTACGACATGGCGCCCAAAGAGGCGGCCTCTGGCCCTGTGCGCGATGAAATTCGATTTAAACAGGGCTACAGCTACTTCGTTACCAAGCGCTTCACCCAGGCAAAGGCGGCTTTTGCACCTCTGCGCGAAAACCCGCGCAGCGCCTGGTACTACGCGGCCAACTACTACTCTGGCTCCTGCGCCTATTTGGAGGGCCGCTACGACGAAGCCGCTGCTGCCTTCCGCCGCTGCGAAGACTCGCCCGAATACGGCAAAAGCGTGCCCTACCACCTGACGCAGATTTTCTTTGCCCAAAAAAAATACGACCAGGTCATCGCCTATGGCGGCGCCAAAGCGCAGGACGATAAGGTGCGCAACCGCCCCGAACTGAACCAATTGGTGGGCCGCGCCTACTTTGAAAAGGGCGACTTTAAGCGCGCCCTGCCTTATTTAGAGTTCGCTGCCAAAGAGGGGGCGCCAATGACCTCGGCGGACTTCTACCAGCTGGGCTATGCGCAGTATCAGTCGGGCTTTTACCAGCAGGCCATTGCCAACTTTGAGGCGCAGACGAAGCACGACCGCAACAACGCCATGGGCCAGAGCGGCCTGTACCATCTGGCCGACTGCTACCTGCGCACCAACAACAAGTTTGCCGCACGCACGGCCTTCGGGCAGGCGGCAGCGCTCGACTTCAACCCGGCCATCAAAGAGGACGCGCAGATCAACTACGCCAAGCTGAGCATCGAATTGAAATTTGACCGCGACGCCTTGGTGGCTTTGCAAAGCATTCCGCCCAGTTCGCGCCATTACGAAGACGCGCAGGCGCTGTTGGGCGAAATGTTTCTCAGCACGCGCGACTACGAGCGGGCCATCGCTACGTTGGAGAAAATTCCGAACCGTACAGCCCGCCTCAATGAGATCTACCAACAAGTAACCTACCTGCGCGGTCTGCAGCTGTACCAGAACAACCAGACCGAGGAGGCACGCCGCATGTTCAACAAGTCATTGGAGAACCCCATGAACAAACGCACAGCGGCTCTGTGCTCGTTCTGGCTGGGCGCCATCGCCAACGAAAAGGGCGAGTACAACTTCAGCAAAAACCACATGGCTTCCTTCCTGACGCAGGCCAAAATCTACAACGACCTGCCTGAAGAAAGCAGCCTTTACATGGGCAACTACATCCAGGGCTACAACCTGATGAAACTGAACGACTTTCCCGGCGCGCTGACGCACTTCAAAGCGGCTGTGGACGGCATCAAGCGCGATCTGCGCAACATTCAGTCTGACCAGATAAAAACGGCTGTGCTGACCGACGCCATCCTGCGCGCGGGCGATTGCCACTTCAAACGAAACCAATATCGCGAAGCCTTGGCCTACTACAACGAAGCCATCGAGCGCAAAAACGACGGCTTCGAGTATGCCCTCTACCAAAAGGCCATTATTAAGGGCCTGACTGGGGCACCTTTAGATAAAATTATCGCTTTGGAGGACTTAGTTTCGAAGTACCCTAACAGCCGCTTCGCTGATGACGCCCTGTTTCAAACGGGCGATACGTACATCGAACTGGGCCGCTTCGAGCAGGCTATTGCGGCTTTTCGCCGCATTGTAACGGACTACCGCAACCGCTCGGCTTTAGTCAACCGCTCGCTGCTCAAGTTGGGCCTCATCTCCTACAATCAGGGCAACACCACAGCGGCCATCAACTACTACAAGCAGGTGATGGCCAACAACCCCGAACCCAACGAAGCCAAAGACGCCTTAGCCGCGCTCGAAGAAATCTATGTGCGCGACCTGAACCGCCCCGACGAGTATTTTGCTTTTCTGGCCACCGTGCCGGGCTACAACGTGACCACTGCCGCTAAGGACAGTGTAACGTTCCAATCCGCCGAGGTTCAGTACCAGAATGGCCGTTACCAACAGGCCATTGACGGTTTTACGAACTATCTGGCGCAGTTCCCCAACGGTCGCTACACGCTGCAGGCGTACTTCCTGCGCGCCGAAAGCTATGCGCATCGGAGCATCAATAAGCCCGACTTAGCCCGCAAGGACTACGCCTATGTAGTAGGCAAAGGCCCTAGCCGCTTTTACACGCGCGCTGCAGAAAAGGGCGCGCTGCTGGCCTTCAATGCCCAGAGCTATGCGGAGGCCCTCGATCTCGCCCGAAAGTGGGAGGAGTCCTCTACCTCGGAGGCCTCGCGTTTCGAGGCGCAGGTGCTCATTATGCGCACGGCCTATGCCACCAAGAACTACTCGACGCTCAACGAATACGCCCAAAAGGTGGCCAACGCTTCGATGGCCTCGAATGAGCAGCTGGCAACGGCCAATTACTACCTGGGCAAAATGGCCTACGACAACGGCGACCTGGCGCGCGCCCGACCCTATCTGGAGCGCGTAACGCAAACCTCGACTACCGAGATCATGGCCGAGTCGTACCACCTGCTGGCGCAAATCCTGTACAAACAGCGCCAGTACCGGCAGGCCGAAGACCTCATCTCCAACGCTAACCAGGCCAGTGCTGGCTACGACGACTGGATCGCGCGCAACCTCATCCTGCTGTCGGATGTGTACTTGGCCCAAAACGACAAAAGCAGTGCCGCCGCCGCCTTGGAAGCCATCCTGGATAACTACAAAGGCGATCCGCAAATCCTCCAGGAAGCGCGCACGAAATACAACCAACTCAATTTCCGGCCCAACCAACAACCGCGCGGCGTACGACCGCCCGACGTCATTGACTTCGGAAGCGGCGGCAACTGACCGCTTCCGCATCGCGCGACCTTGTTCCTTGTACCATATTCTTTAAGAAAAAACACCGCTGCCAGCACGGCATTTGCAATTATGAAAAAATCACGTATTGCCCTTATTTTCAGCCTTTTGGCCCTGCTCCCGAAGGTGTGGGCGCAGCGCGACCTGCCCACCGAACAGGTAAGCATCATCAAAGACTTTGACGCGCGCTTGCTGGAGTCCAATAAAATAAATGTGCCGCCTACGTTGCCGCCATTAGATACCTCCTCTAAGCGCTTTGACTACTTAGTGCCTCAGCGCCCGCAGGCCATTGCCTATGAGGCGCCCACGCTTCGACCGCTGAGCATGCGCA
>JANWVR010000072.1 GCA_025056735.1 Saprospiraceae bacterium | reverse complement strand
TTAAAGACCTGTGCCTCAAGGGCGCACGGCGCCAGTAGTACGAGAAAAAGGGAGAGGGTGTAAACAATCCGCATGGCAGGAAACGCTTTAGCAGTGAGAGGCGTAGTATTAAAAAAACACCGCAAGAAACGACAATTCCAGGAAACAACCCGCACGTGCGTGCAGGTTTTTCCGAAAATTTTCGACATACGGAGCGGCGTTTAAAACACGAAGCCCTCGAATTTTCGTTCGAGGGCTTCATATTCAAAACCGATGCCAGATTTTCGTTACGCGGAAACGGTAGCGTCTGGATAGGCAATGGAGCGGTCTACGAGAATGCGGCCGCAGTGTTCGCAGGCGATAATTTTTTTGTGCAGGCCAATTTCCAATTGCACTTGCGGGGGCACAGCGTTGAAGCAACCGCCGCAGGCATCGCGTTCGATGGTAACGACTGCTAAGCCATTGCGGTACGTGGCGCGCATCTTGTCGTAGGCGCGCAGCAGGCGCTCTTCGATGCCTTCGCGGGCCTTTTCGCTTTTTTTGCGCAGGGCGTTTTCCTCGGCTTCCGTGCGGGCAATGATGGCCTCCAGCTCCACCTTTTTAACTTCTAAATCCTTTTGGCGGGCAGCCAGACGGGCCGAGGCCACTTCAAGCATTTCTTTCTGGGCGTCCACTTTGCCGCGCGCCTGGCGAATGTGTTTTTCTGCCAGCTGAATCTCCACCTCGCCCATTTCAATCTCTTTGGTCAGCGCCTCGTACTCGCGGTTGTTCTTCACCTCATCCATTTGCTTGCGGTACTTCTTGAGCAGGCTCTCGTACTCTTTAATCTTCGACTGCTTCTCGTGGATTTCCGCCTCGATCTCCTTGATGATGCCGCGAATTTTTTTGCATCGCGTCTCCAGACCGGCAATTTCGTCCTCTAAATCGGCTACTTCCATGGGTAGTTCGCCTTTGAGGGCAATAATTTCATCCAGCTGGGCGTCCACCTGTTGAAGGTTCCAGAGTTTGGTCAATTTTTCAGCGATAGCGGATTCAACCGTAGTTGTCATAGTAGGCTGCTGTATGTGTTGTGAAACGTTGTGTTCGAAAAAAGGGCCAACTGCGGCGTTGAAAAGCGTTTTTTAAAAATAAAAAACGGGATTCGTTCGCAGGTCGGTTAAATGGAGCGCAAAAGTAGGAAATTTTTCCTGTACGATGCTGCGCAAAAGTTCCATGGTAAATTGTTCGCTTTCGTAATGGCCCACATCGGCGACGAGGATTCGCCCATCGGCGTCGAAGAATTCGTGGTATTTGAAGTCCGCCGTAACGAACGCATCGGCGCCTTGGGCTATGGCCTGCGGAAGAAGGAAACTACCCGCGCCGCCGCAAATAGCGACGCTGCGGACGGGCTTTCCCAGCAGCGCCGTGTGCCGTATGGCGCCCGCTTGCAGCGCGGTTTTCAGGTGGGCTAAGAACTGGACTTCGCTCATGGCTTCGGGCAGCTCGCCCAGCACGCCGGCTCCCGTATCGGCACTGCCCGGGCGCGGCGCCAGAATGCGCAAGCCGCTCAGACCGATGCGCTCGGCCAGCTGGGCATTAACGCCTTGCCGCAAAACGTTGTCTAAATTGGTATGAATGGCGTAAATGGCCACATGGCGGCGGATGGCCTCCATGACCGTGCGCTCCACGTAAGAATGACCGTTGAGGCGCTTCAAACCGCGAAAAACAATCGGGTGGTGAGCCACCACTAAGTTGCAGCCCTTCCGTACAGCCTCGGACACAACGGCCTCCGTGGAGTCTAAGCAAAAAAGCACGCCGGTAACCTCCCAGTCCGGATGGCCCACAATCAGGCCAGCATTGTCGTAGGACTCTTGCAAGTGAAGCGGCGCAACGGCCTCTAAAACGTCCATAATATCTTGAACACACATAAAGCAAAATGCAGGCTTTGTTAAGGCGGCAAGATTATTACCTCTGCGCCATTCAAGCAGCGTTTATTCGATGTAACTTTGCCGGGCTTTTTCGGTCAAAGCAGCGTATTTCTTCACCTGGCTGCTTGTGCAAGTAACGCAGCCTTTTAAACGTAACATTTATGACCTTTCCCACACTGTTCCTCGGCAACATCGGCGCTACGGAGCTGATTCTGATTTTCTTAGTTGTACTTCTTCTCTTTGGCGGCAGCAAGATACCGGAACTCATGCGCGGCCTGGGGCGCGGCATTCGAGAGTTCAACAACGCTCGCCACGCGGTAGAGGACGAAATCCGCCAGGGAATGCGCGATGCAGAGAAGAAGCCCTTAGAAAAGTAAGCCTCTGCATCCGCAATAATACACAATGGGCTGCCGCAACGATGTTTGGGGCAGCCCGTTGTATTGAAGGGCCTCAGCGTCCGCCGCGGTTGAGTTCGATAAAGCCCGTAAGGGCTTCAGGGCGCAGTTCGATGCCGCCCACCCGGCGTTCATAGACTTTGCAGGTATAAAAGTAGGTACCCTCCGGCACGTCGGCGCCTGCTTTGTTGCGTCCGTCCCAGCGGATGGCCGGGTCGTTGGTTTCAAAGACGAGATTGCCCCAGCGGTTGAAGATTTGCATCTCGACGCGCTCGATGAAGCGCCAGCCCGGGAAGGGGCGGAACAGGTCGTTGGAGCCATCCCCGTTGGGCGAGAAGGCATTGGGCAGCTCGTAGTTGGGGCAATTATCCGTACAGACAGGGATGCTAAGCGGGCTTCGGTTGCCCAGCGAGTCTTCGGCAGAGATGGCGTAGCAGCCCGCGAGGCTGGCCTCCTGCACGTGCGTCCAGCTGGTGTTGGCGGCGCCCTCTACGGTGGTCAGCAGGGCTAACGGTTCGCCCTCGAACGGTTTGTACCACAACTGGTAGCGCACCACGTCGCCGGCGTCGGGGCAGGTCAGAGCCGGGTTGTTCCATTGCAAAAAGTTTTCGTAAGGCGGGTCGGGCGGCGTAGTGCTGCCCCCGTTGCAGAGGTTGCTGACCATAAGCTTTGGTGTACAGGGCGGCACGGTGTCAATCGGCACGCCACAGGCAATTTGCGATCGGTTGAGCAGCGGCTCGCGAACACCTGCAATGCTGTACGTGCCCGCGCTGCGCACGTAGTAGCAGTATTCGACTTTGTTGTCCAGCCCCCGGTCAGTGTAGGTGGGCGAGGTGGTGGTAGCAATGGAGTCGAACTGGCCCGTAGCGTTGTTGCGCCGATAGACGACGTACTGGTAGTTCGTCCAGGGTACGTCTTCGAGCCAGGTCAGGATGTTGACTTTGTCCGACGATTTGATGCGCAGGAAGATGGACGAGGCCTCATCCGTGGAGCCGAAGGGCGTGCCGAAGTCCCCTCGGGTGTAGAAGTTCACCCGATAGTGATAGGGCTGGCCGCTGGTGTTCAGGCCGGTGTCGGTGAAGCAGGTGTCGTTGGCCTGCCAGAAGCTGGCAGCTGTAAACACAGCGCCGGGCACGGGCTGCAGGGTGCCGCCGGCAATGTCGGGGGCGCGCTGCAGCACATAGCGATACGGCCCTGGATTGGCGACGGTATCTAAGTCTCCAGCCACGGGTTTTGTCCAGCACACCTGCATCTGCCCCTGCTGTGGAGCGGTCTGAACGACAGAGACTTCCACCATGAGCGGCAGGTCGCGCGGCAGCTGAGCGCAGGCTTCGTTGGAAGGCAGGCTCTCGACGATGTTGTACGGATATCCGCCCGCCGACCGACGCGCAAAAAGCGCCACAATGCGGTAGCAATAGGTGCGCCCGCGTTCCACCTGCGCATCCCGGAAATAGTAGCGCCCGTTGAGCTCCTGGCGCGTTACAAACACAATGCGCGTATATCCTCGACCGGCCAGTCCCGGCGTGCAAGAGTCCGGCACAAAAGGGTTAGAACCCTCGCGCCGCCAGACGGAGAAACCCAAAAAGTAGCTGTCGGCGGCGTTTTCGCAGAAGTAGGGCTTCTTCCACGTTACCTCAATGGTGCCCGCCTGCGCCGAGGCCTGCACATCTAAAGGAGGCGGGCCAACGACGCGAATGTTCACCGTCTTCAGAAAAGCCAGCTGCGGCGTACTGGGGTTGAGGGAGTCCACCGCCTTGAATACCATCGTGTAAGGGAAGTTCGAGATGTGCTCGCACGACGTCTGCCAGCGAAACGTGCCCGTTACGGGCGGCGGCACAAAACCCGTCGGCGCCGTGAATTGCGCCGGGCTGACCGATTGCACCATCGGGCCACCCGAAGCCGTTAGCGACACCAAGTTACCCGGGTCAGGGTCGGTACCCACCACCGGAAACTGTAACAGCTGACCTGCTATCACACACAAATCGTCCGGCGCCTGCACCAACGGCGGGTTGTTCTGGCAGGCCGACACAAAAATTTGCATGTCGCGAATGGTCGTATCTATCGGCACGCCATTGCGCCAGGAGATGATCAGAATGGTCAGGTTGTACTCTCCAACCTGCTGAGGCGACATCCACAGGATATCGCCCGTGCGCTCGTTTAGCTGCAGGATGTTGTTCGGCCCAGGGCCAATTTCGTTGGGAAAGCTGTAGTTAGGCACATTCACGCCGATGGACTGCTTGGGTATGCTCAACCGGTAGGAGAGGCTGTCCAGATCCGGGTCATAAGCGTTCGGATTGTGCCGAAATGGCCTCCCGACGCAGGCGTTGTCAATGGGCGACTGGAGCAGATAGGGTGTCGTGTTGTTGCCGCCAAATTGGGGGTCTAAGAAGGTGTAAGTGGTTTCAATGTGAAAGGGAATATTTTCCGACTGCGGCGGGTTGACGTTGACGATGCCGGCGTTGCGGTTAGGGTCGGTCATCGAAATACGATAGCGTGCCGGGCCGGCATACGTGTGCGTGGCGATGTATATGTTGTACTTGACTTCGTTGCTCAGGGCAACGCCTTTACCGCCGCCATTAGCTCTTCCCACCTGCTCACACGAGCCATCGCCCCAGCAAATGGTCAGCGTATCGCGGTCGGCGCTCACGCTCAGCGTGCGCGTCCACGTGATGATGGTGGCCCGAACGGTCAGCGGGCCAATCTGCTCGATGTGTATCTCCCCGCCCCGGTTGTGGGTGGCATGGCCCAGCAGGGGCGCCATTAAGGCCGCTAAGGCAAAAAACAAGCGTGTGGGTGTGTTCATCGCTGGGTGTTATTTCCTTTCAAGACAAAGATAGGCACAAGATGTTCCCCTGCGCCAGGAGCGCTGCTTTTTCCTATTCAACGTCAAGCAGCTGGCGCGCGGTTTGGCTAAGGCTGGCGATGCGGTATTTTTTAACCACAAATGCACGAATGGTTTTCTAACCGACCTCACGCTGCCGAGGCAGAATGCCATTCGCCAAAGGTTGCATGTTCTGTCTCATCAAGCACATCAAACATCCTGTAGCCGCCCGATTTATCGGGTGGAGCGGGAAAAACTCACCCTGTATCCCACATCCAACATTCTGACAAACATCGCATCACACCGGAACACCTGATAACGGCAGAAGACCTGTAGGAAGAATAAAATGTCCGATAGAAAAGGAGGTTGCTGAGCCGGTTGGATGCTGACGGGGCGCTCCATCCAGGTTGTGCGCAACATCAGCAGGTAAGGCGTTGCCGGGCAAAGATTTGGGAGTAGAAGACGGACAAAAGCCTTGAGCGAGTAGAGCGCATAGCGGGCGGAGCGATGCTACCTTTTACACTTGATACGGTTTAAAAAAGGTGTGCCATGGGCTCGAGTCAACAACGCACCTTCACGCACGAAGGCGTTTTCTTCGATGTCTTATAAGCAGCCATACCACTCCGGCCATTAGCACAGCCACTGCCCCCCACTTCACTATTGCTCCCTGCCATGGGCATCGCTGCCAGCGAATGCGCGCTGTATCTCCGATGTAAACCAAAGCAGCCCAATAGTACGGCGATTTTTGGAAGGCAGGGATGTGCTCATCGTCCAGATAGCTGAGTTTGGCAGTGTGCAGGGCGAGGTTTTTGGGCTCGTCTTTCCTCAAATACCGGTACATCCTGGCCAAAATAGAAGCTGTGGCCGACTCATTGATGACCCAAAGGGAAGTTACCAGCCCTTTTGAGCCGGCATAAGTAAAAGCTCTGGCCATACTCATGACCCCTTCGCCGTCGTGAAAGTTGCCAAGTCCGCTTTCGCAAGCACTTAGCACGACCAAGTCAGCCTGTAGCGATAGCGAATAAGCCTTAGGGAGCAGCACTGGGCCATCGTAGAACTCAATGGCAGGCTCTCCGCCATGCGCAGAAGCGGCGGCGTGGGTGGATAAGTTCAGGACGGCGTATTCGGACGCAACGCTTTCAAAAAGACTCCACGCCGCCTCCTCTGCCATCAGGATGCGGCTTGCGCACAGGTCGCGCGCGGGGGTTTCCTGCAGGCTGTACCGCAGTGGGCTTAAATTATGCCGGCCATTTTCAAACATCGGGGCGGCCTGCAGGATGTTGGCTTTTGGAGAAAACACCATGCGCGACTGCACCTCAAATACAGCCATAGAATAAGCATAGCATACCGAGTACCGCCGCAGGAGCCATGGCGCCTGCTGCCAGTTTTTCAGGTGGTTTTCCGTAATCAGAGCCTCGAAGGGCAAAAAAGCCAGCCATCGGTCGGGTATTATCAACAAGTGACTGGCATTTATGGAGGCCTCCCGGATAGCCGGGAGCACTAATTGCTGATACGTTGAGAACGCCAGCTCCCGGTAGGCGGCTAAGCCCTCTGCCTGGGGGCTTTTGGCCTGCATCCATCTGAGGAGTTGTTGCACCGCCGCAGCATGCACGCCCGGTTGCGCGATGCGCGTCCAGGCGGCCCGTTTGCCGTGTTGCACCGAAAATATTTCAATGTGGTCGCTTCCGACAAAATACTCCAGAATGCCGTAAGTGGGAATCTGTGCGGCCAGTTGCGACACAGAAGTGGCCGACCAGCGCGTGGACTGGTGGAAGACAGCTTTCCAGGTGAGGTTTTTCTGCTCCTCGGAGTGCAGGCGGTCGAGCAGCTGTTGGCGCTGCCGGAGCCACTCCGTGCGCTGCGGCGCGTCTGGCTCCAGTATGAGTTGCTGTTCCACCCAGGCCAGTTGCCGCCGTACTCGAACTATTTCTTTCAAACGCGGCGGCAACTGGCTGAGGTGCTGCTGGTGATGCAGGCGCAGCAGGTTGTCCAAAAGCAATACCGCCCTGGCGCGCTCCGCAATAGCCCACCCCTCCAGCAGGTATCTTTCTTCACCGGTTTGCTGCCAGAGGGCGTAGGCGACATCGAGGGCCTTTTCTTCGGATTTTCTTTGCTGGGCTACCAAAGTAAGCTTAGACGACTCGTATTGCAACGCAAATCGCAAGCGCGTGTCGGTTAGCCAGGCCATCTGGAAGCATCCTAGGGCTGTGTGTAACAGCTCCACCCGGTGGTTTCGCCGGTACAGTTCAAAGCAAGCAGCAGCTTTGCCTCGTAAGGCTGCGGAGAGGGTGTTTTCTTCGTAGATGCTGGTGGAGTCCGGCACAGCCTGGAGGTCGTCGGGCGGGAAGGCCGGAATCAAATCGGTCAGTGCCCGATGGAAAGCACGCAGGGCGTCGTCCGGCTGATGGCGCTTCAAATATAACTCGCCAATCGCCACCTGAATTTTTCCGACGTCCCGATGACGGGTGGTGCCAATGGCTCTAACCTTCAAGCGCAGCGCCGCGTTGTAGGCTACCAGCGCTTCGGAATAAGACTGCCGATGGCTTAGCAAACGACCTTTCAACAAAAACGCACCAGCGAGGTAATCCTCCACATTTTCAGCGTCAGCGTGCCCACGCGCTTTTTCCAACCAAAAGAAAGACTTTTTGAGGTGAAAATCGGCGCTGTCGGCGTATGCCTCATCAAAATAGGCCTGGGCCATGGACAAGTGTAAAAGCCCGCGGTGCACGGGTGTGATGCCTCTTACTTTCAGTCCTTGCGCGAAAACACGACGGGCATTGCCGTAGTGCCCTTCATTCCACCAGGTAAGCCCCAAGTTGTTGTAAATGCCCGCCAGGGCAGGATGGGCAGTGGCAGAAAATTTTTCCAAAGTCATTTCATACAATGTCCGGGCTTTTTCATTGTCGCCCAAACGGGTATGATGCGCCCCCAGCGGTAGCACTATGTACTCCAGCACCTCGAATTCGGGTGGCGACCACCGTTGCCAGGCAGACCAGGCCGCTTCATAAGCTTCTACCGACTCTAAGATGCGCCCTATCTTGTACAGGTGGTAGCCTTCGTTGACCTTTACCCAAAGAAAAGCCTCCCCTTCTGCAGTGCCCTCAGGCTGCCGCCACGCCGAGCGCAAAGCCGTTTTTAAAATAGCCAAAGCGCGATCAGGATAGTCGAAATGAAGGGCCTGCCAATCCCACATCCAATACAACCAGCCAGCGAGGTCGTCTTTTTGCCGAAAAGCCGCATATTGTTTTGAATAGAGGCCATATAGCGAGTCTCCCTTGAAGTCGTCTCGCTTCGTTTCTAAAGAAAAAACTGGCTGGAGGCCTGCCTGTGCCCTACCGGAAAACGGCGGCACGAACAAGAGAAAAATGAGATATAAGCTTTGTTGCAGCGACATGCAGAATTTCCCCAAGGAGCAGCTAGGGGCGCTTAGAAACGCCACGTCACGAAGGCGAACCACCTGCCTTCTCTGTCGGAACCCAATGGGACAAAGTAGCGCAACCCTACCGAAGGGCCGGAGCGAACCCTGCCAACGAACACATGGGCAAACAGGCGCCAGTCCCATTCGGTGGAACGGCTGGTTTGCAGCAGTTCCTTTTGCGCCGGGTAGTCCTTACTCAGATGTTTCATCTCTTCTTTAGTGGACAGGTTAAACGCCCTCACGGAGCGGGCAAAGGTA
Organism: Saprospiraceae bacterium; assembly: GCA_025056735.1. Lineage (GTDB taxonomy): Bacteria > Bacteroidota > Bacteroidia > Chitinophagales > Saprospiraceae > M3007. Next base: position 5,184 of record JANWVR010000072.1, on the reverse strand, counting down.
ATCTCTTCCTCAGTCCTTTGCCATGTCAGGCTGAACTGCGCCCCGGCTCCGAGGCTCAACCAGTCGTTCAGGTGGTAGCCCGGCATCAGCGCAAAAGAAAGGTCGGGGAAATACGTCGTTCGGCGGACGCGCACCTCCCGGTAGGACGAGTCTATTTTTGCTTCGTTAATTACTCCATTAGCCAGGATGATGGCCTTAAACCAGGAGGTATCTTTTTGATAAGATGTGCTGGTGGCATCTGCTTGCCGGAAATGTTGCCACACCTCCCCTTGCAAAAATGACCGCCAGGGCTTGTAGGGAGCCAACAACAGGCCCACACTGAGGTGGCTGTTGCCCTTGTCGAGGTCTCTGCCCACAGCAGGGGCGATAGAAAGACCTGTCTTGAAGTGTGTGGAGGCATGGTTGGTTACCACTGGCGGATTTTTATCAAAAACAATGCTGGCATACGTGTTCAAGGGCAGCTTTCTGACCTGACGGTCAGGGTGTATCCGGTACTTTATCCAGCCTTTTGTCGAGTCTCTGTCGTTTGTGTCCTGCTGTCGGGTGCCCGGTAGGTATATGTTTTTAAAGGTGAAAACCAGTTCGTTTTTCAAAATCTGTGTGTCTAAGCAGCTGTAAGGCGCCTCTTTTTTGGGGCAAATGGCACAGAGCGGCTGAAAATCAAGCAGATAAAGCCTCTGGGCGCTCAGCCCTTGCGGTATCGGGGTGGAAATCTTCACCGTACTGGCCGGGCCTTCGCCTGTATTCTGAAACTGTATTTTGTAATCGAGGTGCTTATTTTTCACCCTGCGAAAACCCATCCTGCGCTTAGAAACGGCCATAGTGTTGGGGTCGTGGGAGGCCACTATTTCCAGTTCTAAGTCAAACCGTTCCGACACCCGCCCATCATCGCTTTCGTACAGCCCTGATAGGTAGATCAAGGCCGAGGTGTCTTTGATCATGTTGGGCCTGGCCATCAAGGAGACGAACAGGTGCCGCTGTTCGCCCGCCTGCAAGGCTTTGAAGCGCCACGCTTTGAAGTTGCGGTATTGTTGGTTCAGGCGTTCAAAATGGTGCGGATTTTTAAACGGCGGTCGCAGAGCCAGGTAGTCATGGAGCGGCGACGGTTGAAGATCGGCAAGGAAGTCGCTGTCGGAAAAGGGGATGGGAGTGTAGCTAAGCAACTCCTCCGCCACTTCTCCGTGATGGATGCGGGCTTCGAGCCAGTCGAAATGGGCGGCAGGCCAGGCGCGCTCGTTGAAAAAAAAGAGCAGCCGCCCGGATTGTTCCACTGGAGTGAGGTTTCGATACGTCAGGATGCAGACAAATTCCTCTTCTGCGCGAGGGTTGCGCACCGCCTGCATTCGAAGGTGCTGCTTTTGAAGCGAATGTTCGGCTACGGCATTCTTGGGCTCTCCTGCAGCCGGGCTTTGCACGCTTTTTTTTCGGGAGCGCGGGGCCTTGCCATTGTCGTACTTGCCGGTAGCCATGTAAAAAACTTCGTAGGTTCCTTCTTTTCGATAGGGATGAACCGGTTCCTTCTCCAGACTGTATGAGCCGTCGCCGAACTCCCAATAATGATCGTAAAAAGCAGGAGGCGCCCCGGCTTTTTGCGCCAACGGCGGCAAAATGGATTGAAACTGCATACCCCGGCCTTCCTGCCAGTGCCAACGGAAATCACCGTCGCGCGAAGGCAAGGGTTGGCCGTGAAGAGTCCGTACCATCAGCAAAGCGAAAAAAACGATGATGTTCTTCATAAACGACAGGGTTTTGGCCAGTGTGCTCGACTGGATAGCCGAGCGCTGAATTGTCTGAGAGGATGTTTTTCACACGAAAGTAGTAAGAATAAAAAAAGATGCCAGCTTTAGCGCTGGCATCTGAGGCAAATTCATTTGGGTTTTAGCGGTGGAAAAGAGTACCATACCTTCTCGGAAATGATTTGAACCGGATTGTACTTGGTCGCAACAGGTTGTTGGGATGCCCTCTCTGCCGATACCGATCTGTATCCTCATGCCCTAAGGCTATGTTACCATTCAATGGTGATGGTTACAGTTTTGTCGTTAATGGTAATAGTGATTTTGATCCTGACGGGCTTCCTTCCACCTGGCTCCGGTCCGTAAACCTTGACCACTCCCTTCCGCATCGTGAACTTTTGCCCCTTGTAGCTGAGACCTGAGTTCGCATAAGCCTCTCTTACAATTTCTTCATAAACAGGGATATCCTCCGTTATTTCCGTAGGCCGTTTGCTCAAAAGGAACTGCTGTACCTCCTGGCTGAGGCTGTCGAAGGCTACTTCCCCGCTTAAAACTAAGTTTTCAGTGCCGTCCGGGCCCATTTTAATAGCAGGCTTTGCATTAAACTCATTGGTTCTGAGCAGATAATCGCTGGCGTCTCTCAGGAATTTGATGCAGCAGCCAACTCCCGGATCGCAACTGCCGCCCCCAATGATGATTCCCCATTTTTTCCCTAACTCGACGATAGTGCGGTTTCTGCTTTCGATGGGGTCGGGATTAAGCGGAAGCTCCTTTTTGCAAGCAGCGAAGGCTAAGGAGACGAGGGCTAAGGCCAGAAAAGAAACTTTCTTCATTGTTCATAAATTTTAGTGGTGAAAGTTGAAGTTGTTACCAACCGTTTACACCCTCCTATCGGCGGACCCGTATTTTCCTTACGCCCTCTTAGAAGATTTTTTCAAAAAGGAACGGAAGCCCTGCCCAAACACCATAAGTTTGCGCCAATACCGGGCAACACAGTCAACATGGACGAATGAAACCACTCAGCGACGAGGCATGTCTGAAAGCACTCTGTGAGGGCCATTCCAGTGTGCTCCGAGCCATATACCAGGAGTATGCGACCCCGTTGAAGCACTGGGTTGCCAATAACGGCGGCCAGCCCGAAGATGCCCGCGATTTGATGCAAGAGGCGCTAATAGCCATCTACGACCGCTATTGCGGCGCCAACGCCTCCTTCCATGGAAGTTTCGGAGGGCTGCTGATGACCATCGCTAAAAGAAAATGGTACGATCGCCTGCGACAAAAAAAACGGGAAACGGACGTAAGAGCTGAGGAGGTTTACAGACAAATGGAAGAAGCACCCGAATTCGAGAACGCAGAAGAAGCCATGTTACAGAAGAAAAAAATGGACTGCTTAGAAGAGACCTTCCGACAACTGAGCGAGCAATGCCAGCGCTTGCTCCAGTTGTACGCTCAAGGGCAGGACGACGCAGAAAAAATAGCCGATGCGCTCAACATGACCAACGCCAACGCCGTGTATCAGGCGCGCCACCGCTGCCTGAACCGCTGGAAACAATTGTTTTACGAACACTGCAAATAAGTTGCGCCGCTGATCACTTTTTAAATAAAAAGCGCCATGAACGATGAAACTGCCCGCATAGAGAAGTACCTGGACGGCCAAATGAGTGCTGAAGAGCGCGCCGATTTTGAAAAAGAAATATCGGAAACTCCAACATTGAAAGAAGAACTCCAACTCCACAGAGAAATGCGCCTGTTCTTAGCCAAAAGAGACAGGAGGCTCCAGTTGGAGCAACAGCTGCAGCAAATAGAGACGGAACACTTCCCTCAACACTCCCAGGCGGGAAAAACTGCGAGAAGGCTGATGCCCGTCTTCCGCCGCAATTGGGCAATTATGGCCGTGGCAGCATCTCTCGCGCTGCTGATAGCTGCCTACTTCCTGTTCAGCACTTCGCTGTACGACCAGTTTGCTGTACACCCGCCCCTTGCCTTAGTCGAGAAATCGGCCACTCAGCAACAGCTGCAGTACGAAGCCGAAACCGCCTTCAACGGCCAACACTACGAGCAAGCGGAGGCGCTGCTGGATCAACTCTTGCGAAACCAGCCTGACGACGACCTGCTCCGAATCTACCTCGGCATCGCCAAAATGGAGGTAGGAAAAATACAAGAAGCGAGAGCGCTGTTCATGGAGGTAACCGCTGAAGACCCTGCCATCCGGGACTTCGCCCAATGGAATCTGGTGCTTAGCTATCTTAAAACCGGCGATAAAGAGCGCTGCCGCGACCTGGCCAGGAGATTTTCACCAGACTCGCCTTATTTTGAAAAAGCGCAGAAGTTGCTTAAAAAAATGTGAGCCTCCCGCTCAGGGCGCACACCTTACACCTGAATATGGCGGCCTTGTAGCGAAACAAGCCACCGCCGCCTTGCTTCGTCGTGTAGGCCATATGCCCCTTTCCATCCCGCCCCACCATATTCCCGGGCGTTTTCGGGCAAAACCCTGGGAATGGGAGCGCCTAAGGCAGGAGCCTCGAGCGGTTTATTTAAGGCAGTTGGAGTTTACTTTTAGGAGCAACTCCGGCCTGGGCCGCCTGTCTGTATTCGCGCGATGTGGAAAGAGTCCCCACATTACCCGAAGCAATCCAATGAAAGGCAGAGTCGGCCTTCAGGTTTTCCAGTTTGGGCGCCTCCTTTCGGAGCCACCCTTTCAGCCACTCGAGCTTCTTCAGCACGGTTTTTACTTCGCGGGGGATTGCCGGATGAACCTCTACAAAATAGGCCTTGCCGGCATAGCCCAGCGCATAGTCCCAGTGGTTGTCATTAGGGAAAGCCGCTTGCAAACAGGCATCTAACGATACGCTGCCCTGACAATGGCGCGAATTTTTAGGCGAAACTTTATCGCTATCGCTGCCTAAAGCCTGCAAGCCTCTTTGATAACACTCGGCGATGCTCGGCGTATCATGCACCGCCTTAGCAAAAGCGCTCTTGAGAGGACGTGGCCGTTTTGTCATTGCTGAGCCATTTGGGCGACTACCTCCCCGGCACGGCTGGCAAATTCGGATAGGCCACCCCAGTGGGCCATAGCCGGGTCATCGCTGCCCGGGTCGAGTTCGGAGATGTCCTGAATGTGGATGCCTTCTTCATTACGGCGGAAAAAGTAGGTCTTGAAGGTTTTTTCCATCAGGCAGGTCTGGAATACTTCTTTCAGCGCGCTGTCTTTTCGCGTCAGGCCGAACAGCCGAAACAACGCATCGGCCTGGCCTTTCGGCTGGATGCAGCGGATAGCCCAGGCCAGTTCGAGAAACACCGGCGAATGGGTGGTGATGACAACGCGGTAGCCGCGGCTGAGCAATTCCAAACACAAGAGCATGACCGTCTGGATGGCCTGCGGGTGCAGGCCCATCTCGGGCTCCTCGATAACCACCCACTCAATCTTTTCGCGCGTCGAGATTTTGGCGGG
>JANWVR010000071.1 GCA_025056735.1 Saprospiraceae bacterium | reverse complement strand
GGCATCTACGACTATTCCATTATGATGTCGGTTTTCTCGCCTGTGAACACCCTCGACAGCCGCGCGCTGAAGGCCACCTGGAGCATTCAGGATTGGTGCGGCCAGGTCTTCGTCCAGGCCAATCGCCAGCCTGATAGCGCTTACCGCTTCCGGCAATTTTCCTACTTCGAGAGCGAAGGCGATACCGACCAAACCCTGCGCCCCGACCTGCTTGAAGACGAACTCTGGACGGCCGTACGCCTGCGGCCCGAGCGCTTCGAAGATGCGGAAAAGGTAATGAAGGTGTTGCCGTCTATGCTGTTCTTCCGGTTTCAACACCTGCCGCTTCAAGTGTACGAGGCCTCTATTCGCATCGAAAAAGGCGAAAAAGAAAATGTCCTGCGCCTTCAATACCTGAGCCTGCCCCGACAACTCCTCATCCGCTTTGAAACCGCTAAGCCACACCGCATTTTAGGCTGGGAGGAAACCGACAACGGACAAGTTACCACCCGCGCCACGCTACGCAGCACCCTTATGAGCGATTACTGGAACCACAACGACAACGCCAGCGAGCCGCTGCGCGACTCGCTGCAAATCCGCTTCTTCCGCTGACAAAACCCTCGAAAACCCACTCTGCTCAGGTCCAGTTCCCTTTTGAAATATCGAGAGCAGGTTGCCTCTTCGCTCCGCAACAGCCAGCTCGCGGCACAAGCCGTAAGAGGCTGCCCACAGTAATGACGCTCCGGATTTCTCAGACATCCTCCCCGACGCAATGGCCGGATTTTTATGGATGTTTGCCCGCACTTTGCGCCCAACTGTATGAAAGGACTGCTCACCATTGCCCTGCTCCTCATCTCCAACATTTTCATGACGTTTGCCTGGTATGGCCACCTGAAGTTTCAGCAGCTGGCTTTTTTTAAAAAAACCGGCCTCTTCGGCATCATTATGGCCAGCTGGCTCATTGCCTTTTTAGAATACTGTTTCATGGTACCGGCCAACCGCATCGGCTATCAAGGGAACGGCGGTCCTTTTTCGTTACTGCACCTGAAGGTCATTCAGGAAGTGATCACCCTGCTGGTATTTGTGGGCTTCACGCTGCTGTTTTTCAAAAATGAAACCCTCAAATGGAATCACTACGTGGGCTTCGTGTTGCTGGTGTTGGCGGTGTATTTCATCCGCAAATGAAGCTTTGTGCGCGGGCCTGAAAGGCGCTTTTTGCAATTCGGTGTCTTGAATTGGCGGCAAGGGTTCCTTCTAACCCAGATGTGCCCTTCCTTTAGAAGCGACACAGGCCGCTACCTTTGCTCCAAAAGCGACCCAAAGGATGCTCGATTTGACGAATTTAATGGATTTATGGTTGCGCCACCAGCGGGTGCTTATTGGAGCGCTTGTTGGGGTGGCAGGTTTAATTTTTTATTTTTTATGGCAAAAACGGCCCTATGCTCCGCTCCATGCGGCATCGGAGCAGGCAGCAGTTGTGCTGTATGCAGCAGAAGGCATGGCTGGGCTGAATGCCGTATTTCCTTCTGAAAATAAGGAGGCCAATCAACGGCATCTTCTCCGGCAATACCGGGCTGCTGTGAAAGGCATCTCCGCCCTGCTAACGCCAGAAGCAGCCCACTGGTGGGCCAGTCAGCCGCAGGCAGCCATTTTCAGCCTGCATGCCAACGACAGCCTGCAGCCGCTATTGGTGCTCGACGCAGGCGAGGCGCTCGACGTTAAGCGCATATTGGGCGTAGAGGCTGGGGCGTGGTCGGTGTATCGGTTCAAGGGCCACGAGTTGTACGAACACCAGGGACGCCGGCAGTGGATAATAGCCATCCGGCGTAACCTTATGTTAGCGTCGCGCTTCTCGTATCTCGTAGAAGAGGCGCTGACGCAGCTCGAACGCCGCGACGGCTGGTGGGCGGAGCAGGCTGCCCGGACGCCAGCGCCTGTAGTGGTGGTAGCGCGGCCGAGCATGGTGGTAGAGCGCGCTCGGACGGTGCTGACGTCGGGCTGGGGCGGCGTGGCAGAGGCGTTGGCAGCAGCCCTGGAGGCCGTTGCGATAGGGCTCTGGCCCGACAGCAGCGAGGTCGTCGTACGTACGACGAACACGGATGCGCCCGCTAAAGCGCTTAGCCGGGCGCCTATGTCGGCCATCCTGCCCGACCACGTCGCTCTATACACCTGGCACACGACCAGGCAGCCCGGCGAGGCGCTGACTGCCTTCGCACAGCCAGGGCGCGACGACGCAGCCTTCCGGCAGTACATCCTCCCGTGGTGTGGGCACGAAGCCGCTTTGGTGTGGCTAGAGCCCCAGGCCGGTAGTGCTACGTTCGACGGCGCCTGGGTATGCTCCGTGCGCGACGAAGGACAGGCGCGCCGGCTGCTGGAAAAATACGGCGCGCATTCAGGTATGGTGCGGCGCTATCGGTATCATGCCTTCGAGATTCGCCAGTTTCTCGACCCATCGCTGCTGGCGCCTCTGTTGTTTCGGGGCGTCGAGGCAGGTCTGCAAAATCCCGCTTGCGCCGTCTTTGATGGCTACGCCGTATTTGCGCCCTCTGCGGCAGCGCTGGAGCTGTGGCTGGACAAATACATTGTCAGCCAGACGCTGAGCAACAACCCCGACTACTTGGCGCTCCTGTCGCGCCAGCCCCCCGAAGGCCGGTGGGCCTTGTGGTTCAATGGGCGCTACTTGCCCTTGCTGGCGCAAAAGATGCTGGCGCCGCCCGCCGAGGCGGTGTTGGCAGAGATACGCTATTGGGCAGCAAAGGGCCTGACTGGGCTGGATTTTCAGCCCGAAGGCCGCGGCGTGTGGCGGGCAAAGGTGGTGCAGCAGCGCATCCAGCGGCCCGGGCTGGCAGCGCTCAGCCTGATGTGGAAGACTTCGCTGCCCGCAGCAGTGATAGGGACACCCCAGTGGATAGCGCCCGCAGAAGGCGAGTCGGTGCCGTTCGTGATTGCTCAGGACGCGCAAGGCCAGTTGCACTGCCTAGCTGCCGGCGGGCAGTTGCGCTGGAGCAAGGCGCTGGGCCAACCCATTCGTTCCAGTATTCACCTCTTGGAGGGATTGCCAGGCGACCGGTGGTACTATGTGTTCAACACATCCGAGGCGCTGTGGATGCTCGATGACCAGGGTCAGGAAGTACGGGGCTTTCCGTTGCGACTCCAGTCGCCAGCGACCAACGGCGTCATTGTGGCGCCGTTGGAAAGTGCACGCCGCTATGGGCTTTTTGTGGCCTGCGCCAACGGCAACGTGTACGGATTCGACGCTTACGGACGTCCCTTGCCTGGCTGGAATCCTAAAGCCGGCGCCGGCCGCGTGGAGCGCCCTTTGCTCCACTTTACCTGGTCGAACAAGGATTACATCGCCGCCCTTAGCACTCAGGGCCGTTTAATGTGCGCCGACCGCGCTGGCAACAAGCACTTTGCCGACGCACAACTCCAGGGCAGTTTTACCACCACGCCCCCACTGCGCGTTTGGGAAAAAAACATACCTTATCTCTTGTGTATCAACGACGCCGGGCACGCTTTTCGCTGTTCACTAACAGGTCAGATCACCGAATACGCGCTGGGTTGGGATGCCCGGCAGCGCCATTGGGGCGCAGCATCAGGCTCTCCTAAAGACGCTAAAAATGCCAGCGTGGCTCTGGTCAGCGGGCAGCATGTTGTTGCCCGGCCGCTCTCGGGCACACACCGCCCTATCGAGTGGAGGTTGCCTGCACCTGCCGACACACTCTGGGCTGTGGGTGATGCCGACATTGGCGTCTTATGCCGCTCACCGCGTCAGGTTTTTTTGCTCAAACGAGATGGCCGTCTGGCTGAGGGCTTTCCTCTGGGCGGCAATACGCCTTTCGACCTGCTCTCCGTCAGCGCTCAGGAGCGGTGGTTAGTGGTAGGATACGACACGGAAGTATATGCCTATCGCCTAACGGGACAGTAAACACCGCCTATCCAACAAAGGGCGAAACGCAAGACTGCGGTTCCCACTGACCAGCTTTGTGGATTTTTCTGGAGAATACATGCTTACAAGGCAGCGACTCTTTAAAAAAATGTGGATAGCACTTATGGAAAAAGTTTACCTTTACTGCGTCCTTTTTGCCAAAAGGCGAAAGCGAGTCTTCGGTTCATTTGTAAAAAAGACTAACTAACTGCTCTCCCGCTTATGCAACGACAACTACTCTGCTTAGCTACGGTGGCCTTGCTGTGTGCCAGTCCGGCGATGGGTCAAATGCCTAACGGCAGTACTGCGCCCAACTTCACGGTGGTGGACATCTACGGTAACTCCCACACCCTGTATACTTTGCTCGACCAGGGCAAAACAGTGTACTTAGATTTCTTCGCCACTTGGTGCGGCCCATGCTGGAGTTATCACAACAGCAACGCGCTCAAAGACCTGTGGAATCAGTACGGCCCGCCGGGTACGAACGAAGCCTTTGTGATCATGATCGAGGGCGATTGCAATACCACAGTGCAGTGCATCACCAACTCGCCTGGGTGTGTGGGCGGCACACAAGGTAACTGGGCTGCTGGTACGCCTTATCCAATTGCGGACAACTGCAGTGTTCGCGCCCAGTACCAGGTGTCTTTTTATCCAACCATTTATATGGTTTGTCCGGCCGATAGAAAAATCTATCACGTCGGCCAGCAGCCTGCCTCTGGGCTGTGGGCCGCGCGCAGCGCCCATTGCCCACCCTTAGCGGTGAATGTGAATGTAACTAACGTTCAGCACGTCCGCTGCTACGGCACGAGCACCGGCTCCATTTCTATCTCCGCTTCCGGCGGTAGCGGGCCTTACACTTATCAATGGTCAAACGGCGCTAATACGCAAAACCTGACCAATATTCCAGCCGGCACGTACTCGTGTACAGTAACCAACGCTCAGGGCTGGACGGGCACTGCCGGGCCAATTGTCGTCGAGAATCCGCCGGCACCACTTGACCTGCAGGTAACGCAAGTGACGCCTGTAGGCTGCCAGGGTGTTTTAGGCAGCATCGAAGTAGCCTCCTCCGGCGGCTGGGACAACCACACTTACGTGTGGAGCAACGGCAAAACCGGAAATAAAGTAGATGGTCTTACGGCAGGCACCTACACCTGCACTGTTACCGACCAACGCGGATGCACGAAAACTGTAACGCGCGTGATGCCACCGCCTACCAACCCGGTGGCCACCATCGCCCCGCCTGGAGTCATCACCTGTGCTGTACCTAAACTGCAGCTCCAGGGCTCAGCCTCGGGCGGCTATAGCAACTCGTACTCGTATCAATGGACGGCCTCTGGAGGCGGCAACATTGTCTCGGGCGCCAATACGCCCAGTCCTATTGTCAATGCTGCAGGCGTGTACATTCTCCAGGTAACGGAGGAGGTAACTCGATGCCGAGGCATTGCCACAGTTGCAGTTACGGCCAATACAACTCCACCTGATGCCAACGCCGGTGCAGATACCAGCGTTACGTGCCTGAAGCCCAAAGTGCAGCTACAGGGCACGGCCTCTACCGGCTCCAACTTCTTTTATGTATGGACGACCTATGGTGGCGGTCACATCGTCTCTGGAGACAGCACCCTCACGCCCGTAGTGGACTCTGGCGGCTACTATGTGTTGCGCGTAACCAACACGGCTAACGGCTGTATCCGACGCGACACCCTGTTCGTGGCGCCTAAAAACCTGCCTCCTAAAGTAACCATCACCCATGGGCCCATCAACTGTATGGCTCCTACCGTGACGCTTACGACCTCCACGGCGGCCTCGAAACCTTCGTTTGAATGGAAGGGGCCCAATGGCTTTGCCTCTACCGAACAGAGTCCTACGGTTGCCGTCGTTGGCGCTTATACCCTGACCGTGCTGGACTCCGTTACTGGTTGTTTGAAGTTCGACACGACCATCGTCAAGATAGACACTGTGCCTCCAGGAGCAGAGGCTACTGGAGGTGTGCTCACCTGCGCCGTAGACACCGTGGCGCTGAATGCAGAAACACAGTCGGCCCATGCTATCTACGCCTGGACGGGACCAGAAGGCTTTGAAAGCGACCTGCCCGATCCGGTGGTGGCCTTAGGCGGCGAATACACCGTCTTCATCACGGACACCCTTAATGGGTGCGTCTCCTCAGCCGTCGCCTTAGTTCGCTACGACACATTACCGCCCGCGGCAAGCGCCGTGGCGCCCACTACCCTGAACTGCAATTCTTCGCAGGTCATCCTTGACGGCACGGCCTCTGCTCAGGGCGAACACATTCGCTACGTGTGGACGACGCAAGACGGCAACATCGTCTCGGGCGAAACCACGCCGCAACCGGTCGTGGATGCGGCAGGCGTCTATACACTCCGGGTGAGCAATGACGCTACGGGCTGCGCTGCTGAGGCCAGTACCCAGGTCATTCAGCGCGAACCCGTAAGCGCTGCTGCCGAGCCACAGACGAACGTATCCTGCTTCGGCGGCGCCGACGGCATCGCTGTGGCCAGCGCTGCTGGAGGCAGTGGCGAATTTGCCTTCCTGTGGACCAATGGCGACGAGACGGCTATGGCGACAAATCTCTCTGCCGGCACCTATACTGTAACCATCACGGACACCGAGGGCTGCACTGCTATCGCTATCACCACCATTGAACAACCCACTGCTCTGCAGCCCAACGCTTTTGCCACGCCGCAAACGGCTAACGGAGTCCACGATGGCACAGCTACGGCTAATCCCGTCGGTGGCACAGGCGCTTACACTTACCTGTGGAGCAACGGACAGAGCACTCAGACAATCACTGACCTCGCCCCAGGCATTTACACCGTTGTTATAACCGACGAAAATGGCTGTACCGCCGCCCAGTCGGTCGTGGTCAATGCCTTCGACTGCACCATTGACGCTACTGCCACCTACACCGACGTTACCTGCTTCGGCGCGAACAACGGTACCGCTAAAGTTACCGTAACCGGCGCCAACGCTCCCGTCAGCTACGCCTGGAGCAACGGCGCCAAGACCGCCGAAGTGGCCCAACTCGCCCCCGGTGTTTACACTGTGCAGGTGCTGGACAACGCTAACTGCGCCGACGTGCTGCAGATAACCATCACTCAGCCAGAGCGCCTGCTCGCCAATGCTTCTGCTACCGATGAAACGTTTGTAGACGCCAACAACGGCACGGCCATGGCCAATCCCACCGGCGGTACGGGTAGCTATACCTATACCTGGAGCAACGGCAAAACCACCCAGACCTTGAGTGGCTTGGCGCCTGGCATTTACACCGTAACGGTAACGGATGAAAACGGCTGTATTGCTGTGCAAACAGTTACGGTAAATGCTTTCGGCTGCACCCTAACGGCTCAGCCTACTGCCACGCACGTGCGCTGTTTCGGTCAGCACAACGGCGCTATCTCAGTCAGCCTCTCTGGCGGTACAGCGCCCTACACTTACCTGTGGAGCACCGGTGCCACTACGCCCTCCATCCAGAACCTCGCTCCGGGCACGTACACTGCCGCTATCACCGACGCCAATGGCTGTAGCTTAGAGGTGACGAGCACCATCACCGAACCCGCGCCGCTGGAACTGACAGCCAGCCTGACTCACCCACTTTGTCCCAACGAACCTGCTGGCGCTATTCGGACGACTACTACCGGTGGTACAGGAGGCTACACCTACGCCTGGAATACCGGCCATACCGGCAGTAACCTGGAACAGGCCCTGCCCGGCAACTATACGCTGTTGCTGACCGACGCTAACGGCTGTACCGTCGAAGCCGCCTACACGCTGGAAGCTACTGACGGCGAAGCGCCAACTATTGCCGTGCAAAACACCGTACTTGAACTGGGCGCCAGCGGCGCCGTAGCCGTCTCTCTCAGCGCTTTAGGCGCCAGCATTACCGACAATTGCTCCGTAAAATCAGTAACTGTCGAGCCAGCTGTGTTTGATTGCTCGCGCCAGGGCCAGCAAATGGTAACCATCACAGCCGACGATGCTAAGGGCAACGTCGCCATCTTAGAGCTGCTCGTCAGTGTGGTGGACAACCTGCCGCCCACGCTTACCTGCCCGGCAAACGTTGTGGCCTGCTGGTACGACAACACCGTCAGCTACTCGGCCCCCATCGCCCAGGACAACTGCCTGTCGGCTGGCGGCGAATGGAAATTAGAAGAGGGCTTGCCCAGCGGCTCGGAATTCCCTGTAGGCGTTACCGAGCAAACGTACGCCTATACCGACGCCGCCGGCAACGTGGGCCGCTGTTCTTTCCGCGTAACCATAACACCGCCCATTGCCGTGCCCACCCCAGTGGTTACGAACGACGTCAATAGCCAGAGCGTTGGCGCCATTGACATCGCGCCCGCCGGCGGCACACCGCCATACCAGTTCGTCTGGACGGACGCTCAGGGCAATGTGGTTGGCACCAGCGAGGACCTGAAAAACATCCCGGCCGGGCGCTACAACGTCGAAATTCGCGACGCCAACGGCTGCGTCCTCGCAGTGCGCAACATTTCGGTGGACAACGTCGTCCGCACGCGCGAACCCGACTGGATGCAGGGCCTTGTGCTGCGGCCCAACCCGACGGGTGGCATTGCTGATCTCGTACTACTCCAGCCCGCTCCGGCTGATGCCGAAATTGCCCTGCTCGATGCCACGGGCCGCCTCGTGCAGACGCAGCGCTTGAGCCATCAAAACGTCTGGCGCATAGATGCCACCCATCTGCCTGAAGGCGTCTATTGGCTCCGCCTGCGCTCAATGGAGGGTGTGGGTATGCGCAAACTGATCATCGCCCGTTAAGACGCGCTATTTATGGGTTTGCAGAGGCCTCGCCAGGCTCTATCGCCTGCGGGGCCTCTGGCTTTTAATAAGAAAGACGCATCTGCACGAAATTGTCCGGTTTTTCGGTGCAGAAAGTTGTTCATGGAGGTGCCTCTGGATTAGGCTGAAACTCGTACCGCCGGCAAGAGGCGCCATTGTTCGACTTTAAGCGAAGCCGTGCCCATAGCGCCAGGAGCGAGCCCTTATTTGCGCTTTCGGTTGTAGAAGAGGTTGCTCGCGACCACTCCTTTGCAGGTGCACTTCATTGCCCTTGGCCCACAGGCCAAAAGGTCGGCTGTGCCCGCAGCCATAAAAATTCGGATTTTTGCCCGGCCATTAAGGCCCGCCAAAGGGAATGGGGCGGATTTCATCACTGCTGAAAGGACGCGATGTCAGTACAGGTCAGCCATTTAGTCAAACTCTACGGTGCCCAGCGCGCGGTAGATGACGTAACGTTTGAGGCCCACGCGGGCGAGGTGCTCGGCTTTTTGGGGCCCAACGGTGCGGGCAAGACGACGACGATGAAGATCATTACCGGCTTTTTGCCGGCCACCTCAGGCGAGGTAAAGGTGTGTGGCTACGACGTGGTGGCGCAACCGATGCAGGCTCGTGCCTGTGTGGGCTACTTGCCCGAACACAATCCGCTGTACCGCGACATGTACGTGCGCGAGTACTTAGCGTTTTTCGCCGGCATTCACCGCCTGCCCAATGCGCGCGCTCGCGTGGACGAAATGGTGGAGCGCACCGGTCTGACCTCGCACCGGCACAAGCGCATCGGCGAGCTCTCCAAAGGCTACCGGCAGCGCGTAGGGCTGGCCCAGGCCATGCTGCACGACCCGCAGGTGCTCATCTTAGACGAGCCTACCTCGGGCCTCGACCCCAATCAGATTGTGGAGATACGCCAGCTCATCAAAGACCTGGGCCGCGAAAAGACGGTCATCCTCTCTACGCACATTCTGGCCGAGGTGGAAGCCATTTGCAACCGGGCCATCATCATTCACCGCGGCAAATTGGCCGCCGATGGCACGATTGAAGACCTCAAAAGCCGCATGGCGGGCCAAAGCATCGTAACGGTCGAATTCGGTCAGCCCGTTCAGAGCGCTCGGCTAAAGGCGCTGCCGAACGTGCAGGAAGTCCGGTCGCTGGGCGGCAATCGCTGGCAACTCATGGCGCCCGCCGGCTGTGACCTGCGCCCCGACATTTCGGCCTTCGCTGCCGAAAACCGCCTGACGCTCTTAGAATTGCACAAAGAAACCCTATCGGTCGAGGACGTCTTCCAGCAACTCACCCGCTAACCTATTCGGAAACAGCCGCCCGAGCTATGCGCGCCATTTATTTTAAAGAAATCAACGCCTTCTTTTCCTCCCTCATCGGCTATGTAGTGGTCGGCATCTTCCTGACGCTCATGGGCCTTATTCTATGGGTGTTTCCCGAATACAGCATTTTAGACAGCCGCTTTGCCACGTTGGACACTCTTTTTGCCATAGCGCCACAGGTGTTCCTGTTTCTCATCCCAGCTGTAACGATGCGCTCCTTTTCGGAGGAAATGCAAACCGGCACATTAGAACTCCTTGTCACGCGCCCGCTGTCGGACTGGCAAATCGTAGGCGGTAAGTTTCTGGCCGCCCTGACGCTCGTCGTTTTTGCCCTGCTGCCCACGCTGCTTTACTATCTGACGGTGTATCAATTAGGCGCGCCGCCGGGCAACTTGGACAGCGGTGGCATTTTTGGCTCTTATATCGGATTGCTTTTTCTGGCCGCTGCTTTTGTAGCTATTGGCCTGTTCGCCTCCTCACTGACGCAAAGCCAGATTGTGGCCTTTCTGCTGGCCGCTTTTCTGTGTTTTTTCTTTTTTCAAATGTTCGACCTCATCAGCCGCCTGCCCATTTTTTTTGGCAAAACGGACGACATTGTGCAGGCGCTGGGCATTCAGTACCACTACGACTCGATGAGTCGCGGGCTGATTGACACGCGCGATGTAGTGTATTTTATGTCGTTGATAGCGTTGTTTCTGGCCGCCACGGTGGTGTCGCTGGGGCGGCGGCGATGGTAATTTCATTTTCGCACCGTCTTCCACACACCGGCGCCCTCAGACGAGCGCAAGTACAAGAAGTACACGCCCGAGGGCAGGTCGTTTTGTTCCAAGAGCACCTGATGGCCTGCCGACAGAAACCGCCGGGCCGACCACAAGACCTGCCCCGATACATCCGATAGCCATAGCTGCGCCTCGCTACTGAAGGGAGCATCTACCCATACAGCCAGCTGCTGGTCGAAGGGATTGGGCTGGATGCGCAGCCGTGCGGAGAGGTCGGGCGCCTGAGCCGAGACCGCAGTGGTGTTGCACACAAGCGGGTTGAAGAAGTTGGCCATGTTCCGGGCGCGTTTCGGCTGGTCTATGATACGGTGGTAACCGCCGTTGTCAGCGTAGCGAAGGCACTCGAAAAGCGCTAAGTTAGGATTGAAGGGCGGGCAGTCAAAAAATTCCTTCATCAGAGGCGGCGGATTTGGGATGGCTTCTAAGGCGTTGGCGATGGCGCCGCTCCCGAAGATGCGCATATATGGGTAGTGCCATGGGTCGCAGCCGGCGTTGCAATACACAGAAATGACGTCAAAAGGCTGGCCATAAACGAAGGGCACTGTCCCGTCGCAGGTCTGGTGGAAGAGATAGATCGCTGGCGTATCGGGTCCGCGCAGCCAGTCGCGGCTGTTGACGTGGGCTTCGTAGGGCACGCCGCCGTAGAAGCTGAAGACACCGACGACGTTGGCGTTGTGGCCGTTCAGGTTTAAATGCCCTTCGATGGAGCCGAGGTCGGGCCGTAGCAGAGCGGGGCCCGTAAGCGTCAAGTTGAACAGGCGGCAGCCGTCGCCTTCAAAGCAATTGACGCCGCTGCCGTAGGGCTTAGGCGCTGCCGGCAAGGCATAGCAGGAGGCAGGCTTTTCCTCGGGTCGGTCTAAGAAGGCTACGGCCATTGAAATAAAACCGCCGGCGCTTTCGCCGCCTACGATGACCTTCTTGTGGTCGGTAGAGTCCTGAAGGGCGCGCGCCTTCAGCCAGCGGATGGCGCCCTTGACGTCCTGCATGCCGCGGTAGATGGCCCGGTAGTGTTCGGCACTGTCGGCCGCGTACAGGCACTTGACATCCATACCCAGCCCTGTCAGCAGGCAGTTGGGATTCAAAACGTAGCTGGCCTTATGCCAGCCTTTTCGGTAGTTGACGCTGGCCACCACGTACCCTCGGGCGGCCATTTCTTCGGCCAGCCAGGCCATGCCTTCTTTGCAACCAGTGAGCATGAAGCCGCCGTGCACACACACGAAAATGGGCCGGGCTGGGTTGCTATCCCCAACAGGTTTGTACAGGTCTAACTTAAGTTCGATGGAATCGCCTACGTAGTTGATGGCCTTTCCATAGACAAGGTCCTTTTCCACGCGCCAAGCGTACTTTTTTTCGGTGTAGGAGCGTAAGCAGGGCTGTGCCGGTAGCAGGTGATGCCCCAGCAAAAAGGCAGAGATTAGTGTCGCGAGTAAAGGCTTCATAGCGCACGGTTTAGGTGAGTGAATGAGATGGAGTGGCCTTGCCGACCGTATCGGCAGCGGCGTTATTAGATACGGCGTTTGGATAAAACGTTAGCCGCCTCCGGGTAAGAGGCGCGCATGAAGGCGCTGGAATGTTTTTTACAGGTCTATTTGCATCCACACCGGGCAATGGTCGGAGTGCACGGCATCGCTCAGATGGCGCACATCACCGATGCGGGGGGCCAGTTCGTTGCTGACGGAGAAGTAGTCAATGCGCCAGCCTTTGTTTTTGGCGCGGGCGTTGGCGCGGAAGGTCCACCAGCTGTACTCCACGCGGTCGGGGTGTCGGTATCGGAAGGCGTCGGTGAAGCCGCTTTGAAACCACTGGGTCATCCAGGCGCGTTCTTCGGGCAGAAAGCCGCTGCTTTTTTTGTTGCCTTTAGGGTCGTGGATGTCCTGTTCAGTGTGGGCGATGTTGAAATCGCCTGTTACGATCAGGTGCGGGCGTTCCTGTTTGAGGTCGGCCATCCAGCGGAAGAAGTCGTCCAGAAATTCCATTTTAAAGGCTTGCCGTTCGTCGCCGGTGGTGCCGGAGGGGAAATAGCAGTTGAGCAGCGTCCAGTGGCCGAAGTCGGTGCGCAGGATGCGGCCCTCGCGGTCGTATTTTTCGATGCCGCAGCCGGCGACAACGCGGTCGGGCAGGCGCTTCGTCCAGGTAGTTACGCCGCTGTAACCCGGCTTCTGGGCCGAATGCCAGTAGCAGTGGTATCCCAGCGCTTCAATGCCAGTTAAGGGCAAGTCCTCAGCCTGGGCCTTGATTTCCTGCAGGCAGACAATATCAGGCGCAGGCGATTGCTGGCTCAGCCAGTCCAAGAAACTTTTATTGATGGCCGAGCGTAAGCCGTTGACGTTGTAAGAAAGAAGCGTAAGCACGTTGCAAAGGTGTTTTTATGAAATGGCAATGGCGCCTTCCATTTTTCATTTTTCACTTTTCATTTTCCATTTTCACCAATCTTTCTTAGGCCTGATTTGATGTTTGTCCGGCGTTTGTTCTCGGTATTTGCGTCCGCTGTTTTGGTCTTGTGGGGCGACGGTGGTTTCCAGGAGTTGGCGGGCTTCTTCGGGCGTAAGTTTACCTTGCTGTGGTGTTTGTGGCTGTGGCTGCTGAGGCGTTGTTGACGGTGGTTGCGGCATCGAGTCAGCGCTGGCGGAGGCGCCGTTGCCTTCGGAGGGTTGTTGTTCTTGAGGTTTGGGTTGGTTTTGCTGCATCTTTTTTCGGGCCAATTGCAGGTTGGTTTGAGTGTCGGGGTCGCCGGGGCGCAGGCGGAGGCTGTTTTCGTAGGCGCGGATGGCTGCGGGCATGTTGCCTTGTTGGGCCAGTGCGTTGCCGATATTGTGCCAGGTGTCGGCCTTTTGGGCAGGTGTGGCGGCAATGGGGAGGGCTTTTTCCCAGGCCTGTTGGGCTTCGGCGTATTTGCCCTGTTTGTAGAGCGCGTTGCCGTGGTTGTAGAGGGCTTGAGCGTCGGCAGGGGCTTTTTGGACTGCCTTTCGGTAGGCTTGTTCGGCTTCGTTGTAGCGTCCTTCTGCATAGTACGTATCGCCCTGGCGCATCCAATCGCGGGCCGACTGGGCTTGCAGCGGCAGTTGCAGGAGGCCTGCTACCAAGAGAAGAGCGACTGTTTTGTGCACCCGCCAGCTCAGGGCGGCGTAAAGCGTCAGGAGCAGGAAGGCAGGCAGGGCAAACCACATGTAATACGACTCGAACTCCGTGAACGAGCGGGTCTGGACGGCGCGGCGTTCTAATTGCGCTATTTCCCGGCGGATGGCCCGGAGGGCGGCCTCGCCCTGCTCGACGCGGTAGTATTCACCGCGCGTGGCCGTGGCTATTTGTCGAAGAGTGGCCTCGTTCGCGCGGGTGAGGATGATTTGCCCTTCTGCGTTGCGTTTGTATTCGCCGTTGCCGAGCGGTATGGGGGCACCTTCTGATGCGCCCACGCCTGTGCAAAAGGCGATGATGCCGGCGTCGCGCAGTTGGGCAATAGCCTTTGAGATGGCGCCCTCGTGGTCTTCGCCGTCGGAGATGAGCACGATAGCCCTGCCCACGCCAGGAGTGGAGTCGAAGCGCCTGGCGGCTACCCTCAGCGCCGCGCCGATGTCGGAGCCTTGCGTACTGATAAGGTCGGGCGCTGCCGCGCGCAGCAGCATGTCGGCGGCTTCATAGTCGGTCGTCAGCGGCATGGCTGCATAGGCGCTGCCGGCGAAGAACACCAACCCAATGCGTTCGCCTGCCAATGCGCGCACCAATTGGCGCGCAAAAATTTTAGCGCGCTCTAAGCGATTGGGCGGCACATCCTGAGCCAGCATGCTCTGAGAAATGTCGAGCACCAGCAACACATCGGCGCTGCGCTGTTCGCCTACCTGCTGGCGCATGCCGCGCCTCGGATTGGCCACCGCTATTACGAGCAATACCATGGCGGCCAAAAGCAGGGTGTTTTTAAGCCAGAACCGACCCGCTGACCAGCCCGGCAACACGCGCTCCTGGGCCGAAGGCGCTACCAAACGCGACAACGTACGCCGACGCCACCACAAGTACGACAACCAGATGAGCACCGCAATCGGCGCCGCCCACAACAGCGAGAAGTATTCGGGATGCTCGAAGGAAAACATATTCAAACCTACCGCTGTTTGGCCTGAAAAGACCTTGCGGCGTTGCAAAACAACAGCTCACACTGCGTGCAGCGCGCGCCTTTTAGTCTTTGCTTTGGAAAAGTTTTTGCTCAGAAACGCCATTGCAATAAAACGGCGTTTTATGCCGCAGAAAAGTTTTACTTTTGGGAAAAATATCCAGCTATGGCGCGCTTTATACTTACTCCCGTCCTGCTTTTATGGCTGAACAGCCTGGCCTTCGCTCAATATGCCGACCCGCTCACGGGTAACGTGGGGGTTGTGTACAACCGGGAGACGACGGTCAACCTGCGCCTGACTACTTCGCGAGGCTTCTTAGTCGGGATGGAATTTGGCCGCCTGCGCACCTACTACAAGACGACCTACTTCCACCTGAGCGCGGGTGAATTGCGCCACCCTAAAGAGCAGCGCCAGAGCGCCGATCCGCTCCTCAGCCGCTCGTTCAGACCTTACATCTTTGGCAAGCAAAATAATGCGCTCTTAGTGCGCGGCGCCTGGGGCGTCAAGCGCTACTTCTCCGAAAAAGCCAAACATCGCGGTGTCGCCGTGGGGGTCAGCTATTCGCTTGGCCCAACCCTGGCACTCTTGAAGCCATACTACTTAGCCATCTGCTACCCTAACCCTACGCGCCCGGGCGACTGCCGCATTATGCACGAAAAGTATTCCGACGAAAACGCCAACCTGTTTTTAGATGAAAACGGGCGCATCAAAGGCGCCTCGCCCTTTACCCGAGGCCTCGGCGAAATTAGCCCCCGGCCGGGTGTCAACGCCTCCGCAGCTCTGCACTTAGACTGGGGCGCCTTCGACGAATTCGTCAAAGCCTTTGAGGTAGGTATCATGCTCGACGTCTTCCCCACTGAACTACCCATCTTGGTCTCCGACGCCAATCAACGGCTGTTTGTCAACTTCTTCGTCAATCTGCAATTCGGCAAGCGGAAGTAACGAAGAGACTGGACCCGAACCCAGCGCAGGAGCAAGGCAAGGGAAGAAATGCGCGTGGTGTCCTATTGGTTTACAACAATGCGTCCATGAAGAACCCGTTAGCTGAAGTCTTTGGATTTCCCACCTACAATACCTCTGAACAAGCAAATCGCTACCGAAAGCAGTGCCTTTGCCCTTTCCACAACAAAGTCCCTAATTGCACCAAAGATAAAGCCAGCGCTCCTTTGGGCGTCTGCTCCATGATGCACGAATAAAGGCCCGTTATTACGTGTCCGGTGCGCTTTCGGGAGGATTGGATCATTTTAGAGCACGCTGCTCAATTCTTCTTCGGAAAGGAGTCTCGCTGGACGTCCATGACGGAAGTCCGACTGACAGACCAGAATGGACAGCCGGCCGGCAATGTTGATTTTGTGTTGGTTTCATACGACGAGCACGGTCGCCTCCTTGATTTTGGGTCTTTAGAGGTGCAGGCCGTCTACGTGTCGGGCAATCTGCGTAATGTATTTTCTGCCTACATGAGCAACCCTGACACGTCTTTTTCCTGGTCGAAAAAGGATGGCGTTCCGCGTCCGGATTATCTTTCCTCTTCTCGAAAGAGGCTTCTCCCTCAGATGACCTACAAAGGAGGGATTTTTCATGCGTGGGGCAAAAAGCAGGCCGTAGCCTTGCAACACGCTTTCTTCAAGACGCTGCCAGAATTGCCTACGGCAACGCGAGAGACGGCAGAGGTCGCCTGGCTCTTATACGACTTACTCCCGGATGAGGGAAATCAGACGCTCCACCTGCGCCTGGTGGAAACCGTTTACACGCAGTTTCTGCCGGCGCTGCAGCGGATTTCCTGGCCTAAGCCGGGAGATATAGATAACTTCGTCTCACTTTTGCAAAGCCGGTTGGACGAGACCTTGGACTCAAGCCCGCCCGATGCGCCCGCTTTATCTGACTTGATAGGCCTGTAAGTGCTGCTATGCAATTGGAACTGTTTTTAGAAAAGCCCAAAGCATTATTGCCTCAGCGTGTAGAGGGTGAGGAGGTAACCAATGTTGCCTCTGTGCCTCAGCGCAGCCCGTTTCGATATCCGGGAGGCAAGACCTGGTTAATACCGTTAGTGCGCAAATGGATGCAGCCATTTGCGGCCAAGGACACGCATTTTATTGAGCCTTTTGCAGGGGGAGGCATTGTGAGCCTGACAGTAGCTTTTGAAGACCTGGCCTCCCGGATCACTATGGTGGAATTGGATGACGAAGTGGCCTCCGTGTGGGAAGTTATTTTTCAAGGAGAGGGCGAATGGTTGGCAGAAAAAGTGTTGCATTTTGATTTTACGCCCGAAAATGTTCAGCGCGAGCTATCTGCAGAGCCTGCAAACCTTCGTGCAATGGCCTTCAAAACCATCTTGAAAAACCGTGTACTTCATGGAGGTATTTTAGCGAAAGGTTCCGGGCAAATGAAAAGCGGCGAGAATGGAAAGGGCTTAGGCTCGCGCTGGTACCCTTTGACGCTTTGCAAACGCATTCGAGCAATAGACCAGATCCGGCACAAAATCACTTTTATTCGAGGAGATGCCTTTCCTGTTATCGAGTCTCAGCTGGACAATCCTTCAGCGGTGTTCTTCATAGACCCTCCCTATACGGTCGCAGGCAGACGCCTGTACACCCATTCCGAACTAGACCATGAGCGCCTTTTTATGCTGGCCAGCTGCATTAAAGGCCATTTTATGCTCACGTATGACGACACCAAAGAAGTGCGCCAGTTGGCCGAAAGGTTCTGTCTTCCTTATCGAAGCATTCCCATGAAAACCACCCACCACTTGAAGAAATATGAGCTGCTCATCACGAACAGTTCCGAATGGTAAATTTTCTATCGCTTCCGGGCTTTTTAAAAACTTCACTACATTTAAATGCTGCTCAAAAGGATCAGGAGGCTATATTTCAAAGATTTATAGAAGAGCATTCTGATGCGAGACTGCCCTATCGTGGGCAAACGCCTCAAGAGAGCAGCGTTTTTGCAGGCTAAGAGATGGACTCTCGCCAGAAGACCTACATTAGCTACCCTTAATCGCAACGAACGATGACCACCTGGCTACCCATTCCCGCGGACTCCGACTTTTCCATCCACAATCTTCCTTTTGGGATCATCGAGACGTCCAACGGCCGCATCACCGCGGGCGTACCGGTGGGCGACTACGTGATAGACTTAGTGCTTGCCGCCGACGCCGGCCTGTTTGGCGCGCGCCGGCCACATGTGCGCCTGTTCGAGCAGCCAACGCTCAACAGCTTCATCGCCTTGGGCAACGACTTCGCCCGCCGCATCCGCCGCCGCCTGCAACTGTGGCTGACCAACGATAAACGCCCCGACGACGCCGAATACCTCCTCTTAGAGCGCGCGCAAGTGCGCCCCCTGATGCCGCTGCGCATCGGCGACTACACCGACTTTTACAGCAGCATCGAACACGCCACCAATGTGGGTAAAATGTTCCGTCCCGACAACCCGCTACTGCCCAACTGGCGCTGGCTGCCCGTGGGCTATCACGGACGTTCGTCGAGCATCGTCATAGACGGAACGCCCATCCGACGTCCACACGGGCAAATCCTGCCAAAGGGCGCCGACACGCCCATCTTCTCCGCTACCCAACAACTGGATTTTGAGCTAGAGATGGCCTTTGTCATCGGCAAAGAAAGCCGCTTAGGCCAGCCCATACCCATCGAACAGGCGGAAGAGCACATCTTCGGCCTGCTCCTGTTCAACGACTGGAGCGCGCGCGACATCCAGCGCTGGGAATACGTACCGCTGGGGCCTTTCTTGGGCAAAAACTTCGCCTCCTCTATATCGCCCTGGATTGTTACGCTGGACGCGCTCAAGCCCTTCCGAACCCGAGGCCCTGTGCAAAAGCCCAAACCCTTAGACTATCTGCGCATCCGCGGGTGGCATCACTACGACATCAACCTCGAAGTCAGCATCCGACCCCAAAACGGCCCGGAGACGGTGGTCTGCCGCACCAACACGCGCTACCTTTACTGGTCTATGGCCCAACAACTGGCCCACCACACCGTCAACGGCTGCAATGTGCGCCCCGGCGACCTCATGGCCTCCGGCACCATCAGCGGCCCCCAACCCGACAGCTTCGGCTCCCTGCTCGAACTGGCCTGGGGCGGCCAAAAGCCGATTCCCTTAGCCGACGGCTCTACCCGAACCTTCCTGCTCGACGGCGACACCGTTACCCTGCGCGCCTACGCGCAAAAGGGCAACATTCGCGTAGGCTTCGGCCAGGTGAGCGGAACAGTGCTCCCCGGGTGGGTAGAAAGGGGAAAATGACGTAGCCCGGCGCCGCTTATATGGCTTGATACTGAATTGCTTCTCGGCCTTCTCTCAGAAATCACAACTGGGGCCGTGCTGGCGCAGCCATGCCTCATGGCGCTCGAAGTCGGGCATGTGTTGGGCAACGACGGCCCAGAAGCGGTCGGAGTGGTTGGGCTCCACCAAGTGCGCCAATTCGTGCAAGATGACGTAGTCCTGCACCTCGCGGGGCGCAAAGAGCAGGCGCGTGGAGAGGTTGATGTTGCCCCGGCTGGAGCAGCTGCCCCAGTTGCTGATGGTATATTTAAGGTATATGCCGCGAATGGGGCGGTTAACAGTGCGGCGATTGATGTCGAGAACGCGCTGCTCGATTTCGCGCTGAAAGTCGCCCGCCACGACGCGCGACAGCAGCGTCCGGATGGCTTTTGCGCGTTCGGAAGGTGTCGCACCCTGGCGTAGGCGCAGCACAATCGTCGAGCCTTTCAGACGCCCCGTGTGCGTCTGCCGGTCTTCCTCTGCGATGTGCAGTGTGTAACGGCGCTCGCCCACCGTTAGCGTGTCGCCGCTGCGGTATTCGCGCACGTGAAAGCGCTCCATCAGGCGGGGGTCTTTATCGAACATCTGCTCGACCCACCGCAGCATGGCGTGCATCTCCCGAAGTGTTTCTTCAGGGCCATAGTAATGCGGCAAGCGCAGGATGACGCTGCGGCGCGAAATGGCGTATCGGCAATCAAAGCGCCGCTCCAGCACTACTCTGACAGGCAAGTCCATGCCCTTGACCTGAGCCTTGAGGTTGGCGGTGCGCGTTTTTCCTCTCATGTTAATGCGCTGCTAATGGCGGCTGAAAGGTCGGGGGTAGGGGCGATATTTGCGAGGTTTTTTTCTGGATGCCTTTTTGGCCAAACAAGTTTGGCGGTTACTGGGCCAAACAAGTTTGGCGGTTACTGGGGGTATGGCATTTCTTTTATTCTATGTAACACACCCGGACGAGGAGACGGCGCGGCGCATTGCCGGCCAGATGGTGGAGCAGCGGCTAGCCGCCTGCGCCAATGTCTTTCCCATTCAGAGCGTGTACTGGTGGGACGGCGCCGTGCAGAGTGAAGCCGAATGGGTCTCCATCCTGAAAACCAGCCTTGAACGCGAGGCGGACTTGGAAAGCGCTCTTCGCACCGCACACCCGTACCAGACGCCGTGCTTCTTGCGTTTTGAGGCGCGCGCTAATGAGGACTACGAGCGCTGGATACGCGAAAGCACCACTTGAATTCAATACAAAAAAGACAAAGACACCATCTTTTTTATGCAAAAAAACCTTTTCTTCATCTTTACCCTCTTCTCAGCGCTTTTGAGCAATGCTTTGGTAGCTCAGGACACTGCTGCCATAAAATGGTACACCTGGGAAGAGGCGGTCGCGCTGCACAAGAAGCGTCCGAAGAAAATTTTCGTGGACACCTACACTGCCTGGTGCGGCTGGTGCAAGCGCATGGACAAGGTAACGTTCAGCAACGCGGAAGTAGCGGCTTATCTGAACAAGCACTTCTACCCGGTGAAGCTCGACGCCGAACAGCGTGCCGACATTCTGTTCAACGGAGAGACCTATAAATTTGTAGAAACGGGCCACGGTAGGGGCGTTCACACGCTGGCCTATGCGCTCTTGGACGGGCGTATGAGTTATCCCTCGATGGTGTATCTCAATGAAAAGTTTGAGCGCATCATGATTTCGCCCGGCTACAAAGAAGCGCCGGATTTGCTTAAAGAGCTGCGCTTCGCCGCCGAGGAAGCGTACAAAACGACCACCTGGGACGAATACCGCAACCGCCGGCAGTAGAGCCTTTTATACCACGGTAATGATGGGCCCCTGGCGCTCGATGCAGAATCCGAAGGGGCGAAGCGATAGCCCCTCTTGTGCGGCGGCGGCCTCAAAATCGGCCTCGTGCCCTGCGGCGACGGCTACGAGCAAGCCGCCTGCCGTTTGAGGGTCGGCCAGGAGAGCACGCAGACGCTCGTCCTCGACGCCGGCAATGTGCTGGCCGTAGCTGTCCCAGTTGCGCTGGGTGGCTGCCGGCACGCAGCGATTTTGGATATAAAAATCGAGTACTTCGGGCGCTAAAAGAGGGATGTGTTCGGCATGGATGACCGCGCTGACGCCGCTGGCATCGCACATTTCCAGCAGGTGGCCCAACAGGCCGAAGCCCGTAACGTCGGTCATGGCCTGCACAAAGGGCAGTCGCCCAAAACGCGCGCCGGCTTTGTTGAGTGTTTTCATGATCTCCGGAGCGAGTTGAGCGTGTTCAGGCCGCAGCTGGCCGTACTTTTGAGCCGTGGTCAGGATACCCACGCCGAGAGGCTTGGTCAGGTAGAGTTTTGCGCCAGGCTGTGCGCCGCCGTTGCGCTTCAGGTGCTCGATGCTCACGCGCCCACTGACGGCTAAGCCAAAGATGGGCTCCGGACTGTCCACGCTGTGCCCGCCCGCCAGCGGAATACCTGCCGCTGCACAGGCGCGCCGACCGCCCTGCACAACTAAGCCCGCCACTTCGACCGGAATGAAATTGACCGGCCAACCCAGTACAGCAATGGCCATGAGCGGCTCAGCGCCCATAGCATACACATCGCTAATGGCATTGACGGCAGCGATGTAGCCAAAATCCTCCGCGTCGTCCACAATGGGCATGAAGAAATCCGTCGTACTGACCAGCGCGGTGCCGTCGCCCAGGTCATAGACCGCCGCGTCGTCGCGCGACTCGTGGCCGACCAGCAGCTGTGGGTAGTGCCCTGCAGCCGCATCTGCGCTGGCCTTCAGGATGCGGTCGAGCGCTTCGGGGGCAATCTTGCAGCCGCAGCCAGCGCCGTGCGAAAACTGGGTGAGTTTGAATTCCATACCGTACCGACCAAACTTATTTGGATGAAAAAGCAAAATATCGGGCCTAAAGTTTGTCAAAAATGATTTCTGTGAAATAGTGCCAGACAAGCACATCTGGCCTTAAAATGAATACTACTGAAACTCGGATTTTCTCAACACGCTGAAACGCCCGTACCGGCCAAACTTGTTTGGCCCCAAAACTGCACCGTCATGCTCAGGCTGGGCGGGCTGGGCAGTTGGTTGACACGCTGATAGCGCCCCCGTAACGGCCAAACTTGTTTGGCCTCAAAACTGCACCGTCATGCTCAGGCTGGGCAGTTGGTTGACACGCTGATAGCGCCCCCGTAACGGCCAAACTTGTTTGGCCTCAAAACTGCACCGTCATGCTCAGGCTGGGCAGAATGGGCAGTTGGTTGACACGTTGGTAGCGCACTCGGTCGAAGTAGAAGATATTCGGCCGGTCATAGACGTTGGTGGCTGAGGCGACGATTTCCGCCTTAGCGTATTTGGAGAACGTCAGCGTGCGCTTCACCGACACGTCTAAGCGGTGGTAGTAGGGCAGGCGACCACCGTTGCGTGTGTTGGAGTAAAGGATACCCAAAGTGCCGTTGCTCGTCAGCACGTCGGTGTTGATGCCCTGGTTGAAGTCGAAGACTGTGTAGAAGCCCTGCGTTTGGGTGAAGGGGAAGCCCGAGCCGAGGTTCCAGCGAGCGCCGAATTCCCATTCCTTTTTTGCTCCGGCCTGGTAGGTGGTTACGATGTTCATGTTGTGTCGGCGGTCGAAGATGGGCGGGTATTCTTGTTGGCCGTCGAAGCGCGTTACGAAGGCAAAAGAGTAGGCGCCCCACACGTAGAAGCGTTTGGCTTCCCATTTGCCAGAGAAGTCAATACCGTAAGCCTTGCCCGTTTCGGTGATGTAGTTGGGTTCTTGCGGCAGGGTTTTGAAGCGGTTGAGCGCCAGCAGTTGGGTAAAGTCCTTGTAGTAGCCCTCGATGTTGAGGTCAATGTTATTGGTAACGTCCACCTCGAAGCCGGCCACGCTGTGTATGGATTTTTGGAGGCGGTGGTCAATGCGTTCGGTGGTAGAGCCGGGCTTATAGACCGTCTCTTCGGGGCCGGAGAGGAAGCCGACGAAGAGGTTGACCACGTCGCGTTCGTTGACGGTAGCGAGCAGGTTTTGCGAGTACCAGCCGCCGGCGGCTTTAAGGCGGAAGTTGTCGGTGATGTTGTATTTTAGGCCTAAGCGCGGCTCGGGCGAGATATCATTGAGTGACAGGTAGTACTGGAAGCGGAAGCCGGGTTCGATGACTAAGCGCCCGATTTTGCGTTTCCAGCGCAGGTAGAAGGCCAGTTCGGTAGTGTTTTCGATTTGTTCAATTTTAAGCCCTCGAAAGTTTTCAAAGGCGAAATCGGTGCGGAAGCCGTTGAGTTCCAGCCCGTAGCGGAATTCGCTGTTGCGGTCGAAGTTGGTGAAGTTGAGGGCGGCGAAGAAGCCGTTGATGCCGCTGGTGCGCGGCTTTCGGTCGGCTTCCTGGATGCGCGAGTCGTAGGCGGAGTAAGTGAGCACACCGTTGATGACGGTGTTCGAGTTGGCCGGTATGAGGGTGAAATCCATGCCCCCGCCCGAGCTCTGCCAGCTGAAGTCGGCGATGTTGAAGCGCACGCCGTCGTCGTAGTTGAAGCCAAAGAAGTTGACCTTACTGCCGCTGCCGGTCATGAGCGAAAGTTTGCCGTAGAGGTCGCTGTAGCGGAAGGGGATGCCGTCGCCGTCGTTGACGTAGGGGTACAGTTGCTTGCCTACGCGGTCAATGAGCGCCTGTTTGCCGGCCAGCACGAAGGAGACGCTGCTGCCGCCGTCCTGGCGCAGCGGCACGATGGGGCCTTCTAAGATAGCGCGCGCCTGGAATGGGCTGGCCGACACCAGACCAGACAGGCGTTTGCGGTTGCCTTCGCGTGTCTTCACGTCCACGATGGCCGAAATGCGGCCGCCGTGTTCGGCGTTAAAGCCGCCAGTCAGCACGTCCACGTTGCGGATGAGCTCCGTCTCGAAGACCGAGAAGAAGCCGATGCTGTGGAACGGGTTGTAAATCGTCATGCCATCCAGCAGGATGCGGTTTTGCACAGGCGAGCCGCCGCGGATGTACAGCTGTCCGCCCTGGTCGCCGGTGAAGATGACGCCGGGCAGCACCGTGAGATATTGCGCGATATCGGCCTGGCCGCCCGTTGAGGGCAGCGAGCGGATTTGCTTGGGTGTTACCGATATTTTGGAGATTTGAATTTCCGAGCGTGCCTGCTCTTTTTTGCCACTGATGACAATTTCCTCCAAGCTCTGGCCGCTTTCCTGCAGGGTGATGTTTTTGAACAGCACTTCGCCGCCTTTGATGGTTACCTCCAGCGTATAGTCCTCGTAGCCGACGTAGGTTACCTTAATCCGGTAAGCGCCGGGCGGCAGATCGGCTATCGAGAAGAAGCCGTTGATGTCGGTAGCCGTGCCGCGCGTTTCCGGGCCTTCTAATTGCACCGTTGCAAAAGCAACGGGCTGGGCCGACTCTTTCTCGAATACATTGCCGCGGATGGCGCCGCGATTGGGCTTTTGGGCCAGCAAGGGCGCCGACAGCCCCAGCAGCAAGAGCAGTAAAAAAAGGTGTTTCATCGCCAAAAGATGCGCTCATTTGTTTGCAAGTGGCAAAGGTAGCTACGCCGGTGCGTTGTCGGCGCCTCCAAATGTCCACTGGCGACGAATACGCCTTTTTAAGCGCCAAAAACCCTATTGTCGAACGTTTAGTAGTTCATTCTTAGTCAATTCAACGAGAGCGTTTATGGCAAAAATGCTGTTTTATTCCCTCCTTGTGCTCTTCCTTCTAAGCCCTTCCCTACGGGTGCTGGCCCAGGGTTCGGATAGCCATTCGAGAGTTGCGGGTGTTCGTTACTTAAAGCCGGACATGGTGCTCATCCGCGGTGGCACGTTTAGCATGGGTTGTACTTCGGAGCAACGCGATTGCTGGGACGACGAAAAGCCTGTTGGCCGCGTTACGGTGGGCGATTTTTATTTGGGTAAATACGAGGTAACCTTCGATGAATACGACGCCTTTTGCGAAGCTACTGGCCGCACAAAGCCGTACGACTGGCAATGGGGGCGCGGTCGCCGACCGGTCGTGGACGTTAGCTGGTTTGATGCCGTGGCCTATTGCAACTGGCTGAGCAAGCAGGAGGGTCTGGCGCCTGTATACGCCTTCGAGGGCACGCGCGTAACGGCCAACTGGAGTGCCAACGGCTACCGGCTGCCCACGGAAGCCGAATGGGAGTACGCTGCACGCGGCGCCAAGGCCGCGCTGTTTGGCAACGGCAAAAACGTAGCCGACCCGCGGGCCATCAACTTCAAACCCGACGACAAAAAAGGACTCTCTTTGCCGGGCGAGTACCGCGAAAAGACCGCTCCCGTGGGTAGCCTGAACAGCCCTAACGCCTTAGACCTGTACGACATGAGCGGGAATGTGTGGGAATGGTGCTGGGATTGGTTTGGCCCATATCCTAAAGGCAGCCGCACCGATTATCGCGGCCCCGACACCGGCGTTACCCGCGTCGTGCGCGGCGGCTCCTGGGCATACCCTACGCAGTACATTCGCACGGCCTTCCGGCACAACTATACGCCTGGCGGACGTGCCAACGACGTGGGCTTTCGCCTGGCCCGGACACCATAGCCCCCCGCACCCCAAAACAGGTGGCCGCCAAGCCCGTGTTTCCGGATTTAACACTCCGCCATAAAGGCCAGTTAAAGTTGTTTTAAGGACAAAAGTCCGTTTTAAGCGCGCCAAAAACGCCGTTTCTTTGCAGTCCAAATTTTTAACGCACGAACTCGTCAGAAATATGAGACTCCGCCTGATTGTCTGGTTATTGACGACTACCCTGTCCTCCATTGTACTCACTGCTCAGAACCCTGCCCGATGGTCGTTCTCCAGCAAAGAAGTCGGTAACGGCGAGTACGATTTGACCTTTACAGTTTCTTTAGCCGACGGATGGAACACCTATTCGCAGTTCTTAGAGAGCGAAGACGGGCCGGTGCCGACGTCTTTTACCTTTGAGGAAGGGCCGCATTACCAGCGCAAGGGCCAGGTGAAAGAAAGCGGAAACAAGTCCACCAAATACGACAACGTATTTGGCATGAACTTGACCAAGTTTTCGGGTACGGGCATTTTCACGCAGCGCGTGGTAGTTACTGATCCAAGCAAGCCCATTAAGGGCTATCTGACCTACATGGTTTGCAACGATGAAATGTGCCTGCCGCCGCGCGATGTGGATTTCTCTTTTACGCTCACGCCTTCAAGCGGTACGGGCGCTGCTAAGCCTGGCGCCACGCCCGACAAGCCGACGGCTCCGCCCGTGGCGCCCAGTGGCAATACTCCCGAAGCCCTAACGCCCAACGACGACCAGGCTGCCGTTACCCCAACACCGAAAGAGATGGCCGCGCCCAATGACCCTAATTTCCAGGGCTTTTTCGACTCGAAGCGCGACATCAACCCGCAAGAGTACGTCAGCCAGTGTGCTGCCGAACCCGAAGAACGCGGCTCCGGGTGGTGGGTGTTCATCGCCGGCTTTTTGGGCGGCCTCATCGCCCTGCTGACGCCGTGCGTGTTCCCGATGATTCCACTGACGGTGAGCTTCTTCACCAAGCGCTCCCGCGACCGCGCCACGGGCCTGCGCAACGCCTTGTGGTACAGCGCCAGTATCGTGGTCATCTACGTGAGTCTCGGCATCCTACTCACCATCATCTTTGGCCCGACCATCCTGAACGAAATGAGCACGGACATGTACTTCAACCTGCTCTTCTTCGCGGTTTTTGTGGTGTTCGCGCTGTCGTTCTTCGGGCTGTTTGAAATCACCCTCCCTGCTTCATGGGTGGAAAGCAGCGACCGCATGGCCGACAAAGGCGGCCTGATTGGCATCTTTTTCATGGCCTTCACGCTGGCTTTGGTGTCGTTCTCTTGCACGGGCCCTATCGTGGGCACCTTGCTGGTGGAAACGGCCCGCTCCAATGCTGGTGATGCGCTTTTTGGCTTCATCCCGCTGCGCCCCCTCATCGGTATGACGGGCTTCGGACTGGCGCTGGCGCTGCCCTTTGGGCTTTTTGCCATGTTCCCCGGCTGGCTGCAAAGCCTGCCCAAATCGGGTAACTGGATGGACAACGTGAAAACCACGCTCGGCTTCGTGGAACTGGCCTTAGCGCTCAAGTTCCTGAGCACCGCCGACATGGTGCGCCACTGGGGCATCCTCAAATTTGAACTCTTCCTCGGTCTGTGGTTCCTCATCGCCCTCGGCTTAGGGCTTTATCAATTGGGCCTGTTGCCGTTCCTGAAAGGCGCTTCGGGCCGCCCAGGCATTGGGCGCCTTGTTACGGCCGGCTTAGCCCTGTGGTTTGCCGGCTACTTGGGCTACGGCCTATTCAACTATCAGTCGCTCAGCCTCCTTAGCGGCATTGCTCCGCCGGTGCATTACAACTACTTCCGCCCCATGGACTGCCCGCACCAGCTGGACTGCTACCACGACTTCGACGAGGCTGCGCGCGTAGCCAGGATGGAAAACAAGCCCATTTTCGTGGACTTTACCGGCTACGGCTGCGTCAACTGCCGCAAAATGGAGGAAAACGTGTGGAACAAAAAGGAAATCCTGGCCCTGTTGCGCGACCGCTTCGTAGTGGCTTCGCTATACGTGGACGACCAGGCGCGTCTCTTCCCCGACGACCGGCAAAAGTACCTGCTCGATCACCACACGGGCGAAAAAATCCGCACCGTGGGCGGCAAATGGAGCAGCTTCCAGATTAACAACTTCCAGCGCAACTCCCAGCCCTGGTACGTACTGATGCACCACGACGGCAAAACCCTGCTCAACCAGCCGCGCGGCTATACGCCTGATGTGGATGAATACCGCAGCTTCTTAGAGTGCGGCTTGGCCGCCTTTGCTCAGCTGCAGGAGCGCCAAAATGCGCCGGCGCTTATCGGCAAGTCAGAGCGTTAGGCGCGTTTCACATCCAGACGAGCCGGCTGAAAGGCCTTACTTTTTTCGCAAAGAAACTCGCTGCATAGGCGAGCACGGCTACTTTTGCACACACCGGCGGCCCCAGGATGCAGCGTGCCTCATCGGACAATGCCGCCGCGCAGACTGCCTATGCCCTGGTACCGACAACTTCACTGGCAAATCATCCTGGGCCTCCTGTTGGGCCTTGCCTTTGGCATCGTCAGCGCCGCCAACGGCTGGACGACGTTCACCAAAAACTGGATCGCCCCGTTTGGCGATATTTTCCTGAACGCGCTCAAATTAGTGGCCGTGCCCTTAGTGCTCGGCTCGCTCATCACCGGCGTAACCTCGCTGTCGGATGTGGGCAAACTGGGGCGTATGGGTGGCAAGACCATAGCGCTTTATGTGGCCACTACGGCAATCGCTATCACCATAGGCTTAGTCCTGGCCAACGTGGTGCAGCCGGGTAAGTTTTTGCCCACACAGATGCGCGACGAACTGATGGCGGCCTACAGCAGCGACGTAGAGGCCAGTCGCCAGAAGGTGCAGGACGTAGAAAAAGGCGGCCCTCTTAAAATCCTCACCGACATGGTGCCGTCCAACATCTTCAGCGCCGCTTCCAACAACAGCAACATGCTGCAAGTGGTCTTCTTCGCCATCTTTTTCGGCATCGGACTGCTGCAGGTGCCCGAAGAGCGCGCCCGCCCGTTGGTGCGCTTTTTCCGAAGCCTGAGCGATGTGAGCATCCGGTTGGTGGACCTCATCATGCTCATGGCGCCGCTGGGCGTCTTCGCCCTCATGGCCAATACCATTACCGTAGCCTCTAAAGGCAACTTGAGCCAGCTGGTGGGTCTGCTACAAGGTCTGTTGGTCTATTGCCTCACTGTGGCGGGTGGATTGGCCTTGCATACGCTGGGCGTTTACAGCACAGTGCTTCGGTTGTTTTCCAGAATGTCGTTCCGAAAGTTCCTGGGCGGCATTGGCAAAGCGCAATTAGTGGCCTTTTCTACCAGCAGCAGCGGCGCCACCCTGCCCGTTACGATGGAGTGCTGCGAGGAGAAATTAGGCGTCTCTGAGGAAGTTTCCTCCTTCGTACTGCCGCTGGGCGCCACCATTAACATGGACGGCACAGCCCTCTACCAGGGCGTGGCCGCCGTATTCATCGCTCAGGCCTTGGGCATGGACCTGAGCCTCGCCGCTCAGCTCAACATCTTGCTGTTGGCCGTCATGGCCTCCATCGGCACGGCCGCCGTGCCCGGCGCGGGCGTGGTCATGCTCATCATCATCTTGGAAAGCATTGGCGTGCCCAGTGCCGGCATCGCGCTCATCCTGGGCGTGGACCGCATTTTAGACATGTTGCGCACTGTTACCAACATCACGGGCGACTGTGTCGTTGCAGTCAGTGTGGCTGCCTCAGAAGGACAACTGCACGCCGTTGCGCCCCGACCCGGACAAGATGATATCCGCCTGCATAAATGAAAAAGCCCGAAGCGCTGCAAATGCACCTCAGGCTTCCTTTCGTAGCGCGGGGGAGGCTTGAACTCCCGACCTTATGATTATGAATCATACGCTCTGACCAGCTGAGCTACCGCGCCATCCTTTTCGGGCTGCAAAGGTACGAGTAGAGAGGTGGGAAAAACAATACATGAGGAAATTTTCATAAGAAGATGTCAAGCAAATTGCGTCCTACGCGCACTTAAAGCTTATTTTTGGGAGGACATTTGCCTTGGAAGAGTCAATCAAAGTTAAAAATGCAAAAGGAAGTCCGCCTATTTGAACGCATTTTGAGCGTGGGTTCGGAGGAGATGTTGCCCCCGCTCCAAAGCCTTGCCTCTGCTGAGTGGTTGGATTTCTGGCTCAACCCCAGGCGTTTGCGCGGTAGCGACTTTCTGATGCGGTGGTCGCAAGGCGTTTGGAGCGAAAATCGAATGGTTCAGGCAATTCATCAAACGGGCGAGTATTTCGCCATTCCTTACGGGCCAAGCGGAGTAGCGCCCGATGATGACATCCGAGAAGCGGAGCTTTATTTTGAACGACTCGAAGCGGCCGGATTAGGGCAGCAAAAGCGCCCTGATTTGCTTGTCTTTGAGGCATCTGCGCGTCAGGAAATACATGCGCTTCTAAATGATATCGGAGGATGGGCAGAGTTACCGTTCCTTGCGGAGAATGAGACAATTATCCAGTCCATACTCGGGCAGGCTATTCTTGCTATCGAGTGCGAAAACAGCCTTTGGGTGGGAAAGCAAATGCCCGACTATGGCGCTCCGCTGACGCCTCAAAGGCGGTTGGGAGGCAAACCCGGCTTGAAAAAGAACGCTGTTCTCCCCACAATCATTCTGAAAGAAGAGGACATTCAACCGCTATTGACGTGGCAGGCATCTCACGGCATTCCCATCCATATCTGGCATGTTTTCTATGATCTAGCGTTCGGAATTGCCCTTAATGAGGCGCTGCGCTTGATCCAGGAGGGGTTAATTCTTCCCACAGAACAGGTGTTTCAGGCGCCCGGTGGCGCCGTTACACAAAAATCAATCTACAAAATTTATCATCACTATGCCTACTTAGTAGGTGAGGCAATACAAGAGCCGGAATTAGTGGCCAAGTACATTCAGGATAAGAATGGCCATATTTTGCCCTATGTTCATTTTGAGGGCGGGCGGATGGAACTTATGACGGACGCTTTGAACGTACTAAAAACGATGAGACATGACAAATCCTGAAGGCGCCTCTCGCAATTTGCCTCGTTGGGCTGCGCGCGAACGTTTGAGAGAAAAAGGACAATTTTGGACACCTGAATGGGTAGCAAAAGCAATGGCGGCGTACGTGATGACCCAGCCAACAGATGTGTTGTTCGACCCCGCCGTAGGCGCTGGCGCTTTCTTTCGCGCAGCGAAGTCGCTTGCGCGCGAGCGCGGAACACCTATTTGTTGTAGGGGCATGGAGATAGATCCAGAGATTCTAAAACAGGCTTTAGAAGACGGTAATTTGCAGGCTGAAGACACGGCGGGCATCGCAATAGGCGACTTTACGCTTCAGCCGCCACAAGAGAAACTGAGTGCTATCGTCGCTAATCCTCCTTACATTCGACATCATCGCCTGTCTGCCGAAAAAAAGGAAGCGCTCAGGCACATGTGTGCTCAGATCATTGGGAGTGCTATAGACGGACGAGCGGGCTTACACGTCTATTTCCTGTTAAGGGCATTGACATTACTCAAAGCCGGGGGCCGATTGGCCATTATTCTGCCTGCCGATGTATGTGAGGGAAAATACGCTCGCGATATATGGGGGTGGATCACGACCCATTTTGCTGTAGACGCTGTAATTACTTTTGCTCCAGCAGCCTCCCCCTTCCCAGCGGTGGACACCAACCCTATCGTCTTTTTCATTCGCAAAGCGCCTCCTGAGGAACAATTCTGGTGGGCGAAGTGTCATCGGACGCAGACGAATGCCCTCCAGGAATGGGTGCTCCGGGGGTTGGAGGCCAAAGAGTACGACGATTTAAAAATGATGCGCAGGAGCATTAAAGAAGGGCTGGCTACTGGCTTCTCGCGCGAGCCATGTGAGCGCCAAGAGGAAGGATATGTCCTGGGCGACTTTGCTAAAGTCATTCGAGGTATTGCTACCGGCGCCAACGATTTCTTCTTTCTAAACAGCCGTCAAATTGAGGCATTAGGCCTACCGGAGAGCTACTTCGTCCGAGCCATTGGCCGCACCCGAGACGTCAGTGGCGACGCTGTTACCGCAACGACACTGAATGCCCTCGACCTTGCAGGACGCCCAACATTCCTGCTGTCGCTAAACGGCCAGGACAAGACAACTTTCCCAGATGCGCTTCAGCGTTATCTGGCTCTCGGTGAAGAAAAAGGGCTGCCGACTCGCCCGCTACTCGCCCAGCGCAAACCCTGGTACAAAATGGAAGTCCGGACACCACCGCCGCTCTTGTTCGCCTATTTAGGACGCCGAAATTCTCGTTTTATTCGCAACTACGCCCAGGTTGTCCCACTGACCGGCTTCCTATGCCTCTATCCCCACTGGAGCAACGCCGAGTACATAGAGCGCCTTGCTCTTGTGCTCAATCACCCCGACATGCTCACCAACCTGTCCAAAATCGGCAAATCCTATGGCGCCGGGGCCATCAAAGTAGAGCCCCGTTGGTTGGAGCAGCTGCCCATACCAGACCGCGTAGTGCAGACGTACAAACTGCCGACCCAGATGCGTTTATGGGCCTGATAGGCGGCCCACCGGCTGCAACGCTCTTCGGCACGAACGTTATAGCCGCATCCGCTAAGGGTCATAATTAGGTGCACCGCTTTCAGGACAATTCGGGACATAAAGGCTGAACTCGCGCTATCCTGGGATAAAAAACGGGCGACTGCTAATCACTAGCAGCGCTCCGCCCAAAGCCGTTCATAGGTTTGGATTTGTTCGAGGCACAGTTCCCGCACGGGTTCGGAGCGATAGCGGGCGTACCAATCGGCAGTGAGGGCAACCATTTCGCTGAATGTCAGTGCCGGTTGCCAGCGCAGGCGATGGATGGCCTTGCTAATGTCGAGCATAAGCAGGCCCGCTTCGTGCGGTTGGTCGGGTGATGAAATGTCGCGCCAGCCCGGATGGTTTTGGGTCTCGGGGCTGTGCTGGCGGAAGTACTCGAAGAAGGCGTCGCATACGGCGCGCACTGGCTGGATGCTGTGGGGCAGGGGGCCGAAGTTCCAGGCTTCGGCGTAGCGCTCGGGGGCATCGAGCAGGCGTTGGGCCAGCAGCAGGTAGCCGCCCAGCGGCTCCAGCACGTGTTGCCAGGGGCGCACGGCGTTGGGGCTGCGGATGTCTAAGGGCTGGCCGCTTTCAAGTGCGCGCGCAATGTCGGGCACAAGGCGGTACTCGGCCCAGTCGCCGCCGCCGACGACGTTGCCGGCGCGGGCCGAGGCGATGGCAGGGCTGCCGGGCTGATGGAAAAAGGATCGCCGATACGCCGCAATGACCAGCTCTGCAGCCCCCTTGCTGGCGCTGTACGGGTCGTGGCCTCCCATGGGGTCGGTTTCGCGGTAGCCATAGACCCATTCGCGGTTTTCGTAGCACTTGTCGGTGGTGATGAGCACGGCAGCGCGCACGCTGGGCGTCTGGCGAATGGCCTCCAGAATATGCACCGTGCCCTGTGTGTTGGTGGCAAACGTGCCTACCGGGTCTTCGTAGCTGGGCAGCACCAAAGGCTGAGCGGCCAGGTGAAACACTACTTCGGGTTGCTCCTGGTCAAAGATGTGCAGCACAGCATCTAAGTTCCGAATGTCGGCCCGATAGTCGCGCATGCGCTGGCCGATGCCGCTGAGTACGAATACGTCGCGCTCCGTGCGCGGGTCAAGCGCTATACCCGAAAGATGGGCCCCCAGGCGCTCCAACCACAGGCTCAACCACGCGCCTTTGAAACCCGTATGCCCGGTGATGAGTACGCGCCTGTTGCGAAAGTTCAGTTCCATATGTACAGGTAAAGGCGTGAGCAAGCAGATATTTCCTGACTTGCCATCCTTTGTTGCCAAAGGTATGCCGACCTGCGCCGCCTTAAGGCCTGCGGTGCATTTTTAAGCCCTTCTGAGATGACCTGTGCAAGACCCAAAATTTTCCACATCAAGTTATCCACATTGTGGACATTTTTTCGACAAAATACAAATCATTGATTTTCAAATTTTTGAAAAAGTTATCCACATAATGTGGAAAAATTGACTTGACAGAGGCGCCGAAAGCCCTACTTTTGTGATCACTTTTATTTCAATCCCATTCCATCGTTTTTGCCTCCGGCAAGTCCCCCTTGTTTTCTGAAAAAGAGGGGGCTTTTTTATCCACCACGCGCTTTGTTGTCCTTACCGCTGAGGTTCTTCCACCCGAGGAGCTGGGATATTTGCTTTGACTACATTACACACACTAACATACATGCTTTTATGATAAGAGAAGATATATACGACGTAGAGCCTATCCTGGCTGACAATCCGAATCGGTTTGTCCTGCTGCCTATTCAGTATCCTGAAGTGTGGGAATGGTATAAAAAAGCGGAAGCCTCCTTCTGGACGGCCGAGGAGATTGATCTGCAGCAAGACCTGTGGGACTGGGAGCACAAGTTGAACGACAATGACCGGCACTTCATCAAGCACGTGCTGGCCTTCTTTGCCGCTTCGGACGGCATCGTGAACGAGAACTTAGTGCTTAACTTCATGCGCGAGGTGCAAATCCCAGAAGCGCGCTGTTTCTACGGCTTCCAGATTGCCATTGAGAACATCCACTCGGAAGTGTACTCGCTGCTTATTGACACTTATATCAAGGAGCCTCAGGAGAAGCATTTTTTATTTAATGCCCTGCAAAACCTGCCTTGCGTGGCCAAAAAAGGGCAATGGGCGTTGCGCTGGATCGAGAATGCGCCGTCGTTTGCCCATCGGCTCATCGCCTTTGCGGCAGTGGAGGGTATCTTTTTCTCGGGTTCATTCTGCGCTATCTTCTGGCTCAAGAAGCGCGGGCTGATGCCAGGGCTGACGTTTTCCAACGAGCTCATCAGCCGCGACGAGGGCATGCACTGCGATTTTGCCTGCCTGCTCTATTCTATGCTGCGCAACAAACTGGCGCCCGAAGAGGTGCAGGCCATTATTACGGAGGCGGTCGAATTTGAGAAAGAGTTCATCCTGGACGCCCTGCCCGTGTCGCTTATTGGCATGAATGCCGACCTAATGAGTCAGTACATCGAATTTGTAGCTGACCGCCTGTTAGTATCCCTGGGCGTCAGCAAGGTGTTTGGCACGGCCAATCCCTTCCCGTGGATGGATATGATTTCCATTCAGGGCAAAACCAACTTCTTTGAAAAGCGCGTGGGCGACTACCAAAAGGCCGGCGTAATGGCCAAGCGCGAAGAACAAACATTCACTACAGAGGCAGATTTCTAATTTTTCATCAAAATAAAACAGGGTTATGAGCAAATTTGTCATCAGCAAGCGCAGCAATGGCGAGTTTCAATTCAACTTGCTAGCCTCGAACGGGCAGGTCATTTTGACCAGCGAGGGGTATGCCTCCAAAGCGTCGTGCCTCAACGGCATTGAGTCGGTAAAAAAGAACTCGCAAGAGGACGGGCGCTTCGAACGCAGAGTGGCCAGCAACGGCAAACCTTACTTTGTATTAAAAGCCAGCAACGGCCAGGTCATTGGCCAGAGCCAGATGTACGCTTCTGAAGACTCGCGCGACAACGGCATTGAGTCGGTGAAGAAGAATGCACCTGACGCCGCAGTGGTAGACGAAACCGTTGAGGCTTAAGCACTGTCTACAGCAGCCACGCCTTAGTGCCCTCGCTGAGGCGTGGGCTGCGCTGAATAATAATCCATTAGCCGGTATTGGCAACTCCTAACGCCGAAATAAGCCCTCGGAGTTGCCCCCTGAAAGCCCCTCCTGCCTGACCGCACCTCGGTGAGGAAAGTCATTATTTTATCACATAAAACCTTCCAAATCTGTTACATATGCAAGTCGTAAAACGCTCTGGACGCAGAGAGGATGTATCGTTCGATAAAATCACGGCGCGCCTGCGCAAGCTCTGCTATGGGTTAGATACCCGTTACGTCAACATCATCGAGGTGGCCAAGAAAGTTATCCTGGGCCTCTACGACGGCGTAACAACCGTCGAGCTGGACAACTTAGCCGCCGAAACGGCCGCCACCATGGCCACCATACACCCCGATTACGCCCTGCTGGCTGCGCGCATTGCCGTCAGCAACCTGCACAAAGAAACGGAGAAGGCCTTCCACAAGGTCGTGCACGACCTCTACCACTATATTGACCCTAAAACGGGCGAGCGCGCCGGACTTATCAGCGAGGATACGTACCGCATCGTCATGGAGCACAAAGACCGGCTCGACTCGGCCATCATCCACGACCGGGACTTCGACTTTGACTTCTTCGGCTTTAAGACACTGGAGCGCTCCTACCTCATGCGCATGAATGGAAAAGTCGTCGAGCGGCCGCAGCACCTGTTTATGCGCGTAGCCGTGGGCATTCACGGCAACGACATTGACGCCGCCATCGAGACCTACAACCTCATGAGCGAGCGCTGGTTTATCCACGCCACGCCCACGCTCTTCAATGCGGGCACGCCCAAACCGCAATTGTCGTCGTGCTTCCTGCTCTCCATGACCGAAGACAGCATTGAGGGCATCTTCGAGACGCTCAAGCGCTGCGCCCTCATTTCCCAAAGCGCTGGCGGCATTGGTGTCAGCATCCACAACATCCGCGCCACTGGCTCCTACATCAAGGGCACGGGCGGCACGTCGAACGGCATCATTCCCATGCTTCGCGTCTTCAACGACACTGCCCGCTACGTGGATCAAGGCGGCGGCAAGCGCAAGGGCGCCTTCGCCATCTACCTGGAGCCCTGGCACGCCGACATTTTTGAGTTCCTCGACCTGAAGAAAAACCACGGCAAAGAGGAGCTGCGCGCTCGCGACCTGTTCTACGCCCTTTGGGTGCCCGACCTGTTCATGGAGCGCGTTAAGAACGACGAGGAATGGTCGCTGTTCTGCCCCAACGAGGCGCCGGGCCTGTTCGACGTCTATGGCACTAAGTTCGAGGCCCTCTACTGCCAGTACGAGCGCGAAGGACGCCAGCGCCGCACCGTGCGCGCCCGCGAATTGTGGAATGCCATTTTAGAAAGCCAGATAGAAACCGGTACCCCGTACATCCTGTACAAAGACGCCGCTAACGAAAAGAGCAACCAGAAAAATCTGGGTACCATCCGGTCGTCCAACTTGTGCACCGAGATCATCGAGTACACTTCGCCCGACGAGGTGGCCGTGTGCAATCTGGCTTCCATTGCTCTGCCCAAGTTCGTGCGCGATGGCCAGTTTGACTTCGAACGCCTGCATGAGATCACGCGCGTTGTTACCCGCAACCTCAACAAGGTCATTGACATCAACTACTACCCTATCCCGCAGGCTGAGCGCTCCAACCGCCGCCACCGGCCTATCGGGCTGGGCGTGCAGGGGCTGGCCGATACGTTTATCCTGCTGGGTCTGCCTTTCGATAGCGAAGAAGCGCGCCGCCTCAACCGCGACATCTTCGAGGCCATCTACTTCGCTGCCGTTACCGAGAGCTGCAACTTAGCTGAGAAGTACGGTCCTTATGAGACTTTCGCCGGCTCGCCTATGAGCCAGGGCCTGTTCCAGTTCGACCTCTGGGGCGTGCAGCCCTCCGACCGCTGGGACTGGGAGGGGCTGCGCGAGCGCGTAAAGCGCGTGGGCGTGCGCAACTCGCTCTTAGTGGCGCCCATGCCTACGGCCTCCACCAGTCAGATATTGGGCAACAACGAATGCTTCGAACCCTACACCAGCAACCTTTATACCCGTCGCACATTGGCCGGCGAACACATCGTGGTCAACAAACACCTCATGCGCGACTTAGTGCGCCTGGGCCTGTGGGACGAAGAAATGCGCGAAGCCATCATGGCCGCTAACGGCTCCGTGCAGGGCATCGAAGCCATACCCAAAGAAGTGCGCGACATCTATAAAACGGCCTACGAAATCAGCCAAAAAGTCATCTTAGACATGGCTGCCGAACGCGGCGCCTTCATCTGTCAGAGTCAGAGCCTCAACGTGTTCATGGAGTCGCCCACGTTTGCCAAACTTTCGTCTATGCACTTCTATGCCTGGCAAAAAGGCCTCAAAACGGGCATGTACTACCTGCGCTCGAAGGCGGCGACCGATCCCATCAAGTTCACCCTCAGCGACAAACACCAGCAGAAATTTACGCGCCCGACCGACACACCTGCGATGCACTCCACCTCCGGCGGCGCTAATGCGCCCGTCCCCCGAATGGAGGCCTTGCGCGTGGAAGACCTTCAGGGCAAGGTGTGCAGCTTAGACGATCCCACCTGCACGGCATGCTCGGCCTGAGGCGGGCAGCGCCTGCGAACGACGAACTATCAGACGCGCGGCCCCGAGGCGACGAACCGGTACGTCCCTCCGCAAAGCGGCATAAAATTGTCCTGCTGCGCCCTTCCTGTTTTCCCACCCATTATGCGCCGTTGAGCGCTTCGGGTGCCGCCAGTCTGAAAAAAGTCAAGAGATAGGGCCTTTTCGTCCCGCATGGACGTTGGCTCAATACCCAAAAATCTCCTCCAGCGTCAGTTTCCGCACCGGACCGATGGTTTGCCGCAAGAGGGAGAGGTCTATTCGATTTTCATCGCCGAGCAGAAGCCAGCGCACAGGCCGATGAGCCACGTGCTGCTCATGGAAGCGGATAAGGTCGTCGGGTTTGGCGCCCTGCAGGGTGCGATAGATATCTTGCCGCAGATCGTGCTGGAAACCGCGACGGCGTGTTGTCCGCCAGTTCCAGTAAATGTCAGCATGTTTAATACGGCTTGCGGCAATTTGGCGCAGGACACTCTGGCGGGCGTGTTCCATCTGGGACAGCGATACAGGCATCTGGGCCAGTAAGTGTTGGAAAGCCTCAATGGCCTCGCGTAGTTTGTCGGGCTGAGTGCCTACGTACGCCTGAAAATAGTGCGGCTGGCGTCGTTGTTCAGGGTTGGCATAGTAAGCATAGGCGGCGTAGGCCAGCGCTTTGGCTTCGCGGATTTCCTGAAAAACGATGGACGACAGGCCGTAGCCAAAGTACTGGTTGTACCACTCTGACAAGGCGAAGGCGTCCAGGTCGAATGCAGGTTCGCCCTTGGCTAAGAGCAACAATTCAGCCTGCACCATAGGGAAGTGGACGAAGAAAACCTGGTCGCGCCGCACAGAGCGCTCGCGGTAGGTTCGGGCCGGCAATGGTGGACGCAAGGGGGCCGTTGGAGCGAGAACTTTGCGCAAGCGTCGGGCCACCTGGCGCAGGCTAAGCGGGCCACAATAGAAACGTTCGTGCTGAAATGCCGGCAACTGCCGAAGTAAGCCGGTAAGCTCCTCCGCACGAAGAGCGTGCAATTCTTCTGCGCTCAGCCGGTCGGTGTAGGGGGATAGAGAGCCATAGCGAGCGTAGTTGTACAGCGCCTTGTTCAGGATGGTGCGCTTGTCCTTTTTAGCATTTTCGCGCCGCAGCAAAACGTCTGCTTTGAGCTTTGTCAGCGCCTCGTCGTTGGGTTGCAGGTCGGTGAGCAAGTGCTCGACCAACGCCACCGCTTCGTCGAGGGCCTCGTTCAGGCCCGTGAGCGACAGGTACAGGTAGTCAGCATAACAGTTGGCCGAAAAATGTACCCCAAT
The DNA here is from genome assembly GCA_025056735.1 of Saprospiraceae bacterium. Lineage (GTDB taxonomy): Bacteria > Bacteroidota > Bacteroidia > Chitinophagales > Saprospiraceae > M3007. The sequence goes on along the minus strand of JANWVR010000071.1, from coordinate 6,682 downwards.
GCGGTAAAATGCCTGCTGCATCTGGGCCGGCGAATAGCGTGACGTGCCCAAATAGGGCAAATAGCTGGCGGCCAGCGACAGTCGGCGATCGGCGCTTTTGCCCATTTCAAAGACAAAATAGAGGCGAAACAGCTGGCTATCGGGCTCCTGCACGGTGCGCAAGGTCAGCCCTGGCGCCAATCGCACTGTTTGGAGCGCCTTCGAGAAATCCACAAATTCCGGCTCGATCTCGGGCGTTGTTTTCTGCAAGAATTCTTGTGCGAAAGCCGACAGGTCAGTGCGGTTCAGCACTATAGGCGTGATGGGCGGTTTTTCCACTTTCATCACGGTTGGATCATCGCCGTGGTGTTTATAAGTAACGGCGTAATTATCTGGGCGCAGATGTTTTTGGGCAAAGGCGACGATGTCATCTTTGGAAAGGCGCTCTAAACGTTTCCAGCGATTGACCACGTCAGCCCAGGGCAGCCCGGCGATGAATGCTGCTGTAATAGCGCTGGCGCGACCGGTGTTTTTCTCGAATTGCCGAATTTCCGACAGCTTAAGGTCTTTGACCACGGCCTGCGGGAGCCAGTCTTCAAAGTTGCCTTGACGCAGGTGTTCGATTTGCTCCCATAGAAGCGCTTCCACGTCGGCCAGCGTCTGGCCTTCGCGCGGCTTGCCATACAGGATAAGGCTGCCATACTCTTCATAGATGCGCGGGAATGCAGAGGCTTCCAGCAAGCGCTGCGCCTGGATGAGGTTCAAATCGAACAGCCCTGCCTGGTAATTGTGCAGGATGCCGGCTATTACAGGCAGCAGGAGCGCCTCCTTGGAACGCGCACCTGCAAAACGCCAGCCCATTTCTAACCATGCCGGCTCCTGGCCGTACACATCCCGCTGAATGCGGCGCGTCAATTCAGGCTGAGGAGGCGGGTTAAAAGGAGGCAACGTTTTAGGAGTAAAATGCCCAAAATAGCGCTCGGCCAGCACCACAGCCTGGTGTGGGTCGAAGTCACCACACAGCACAATGGCCATATTGTTGGGCACATAATACTGGTCGAAAAAGCGGTAAATATTCGTCTGCGAGGGGTTCTTCAGGTCCTCGCCGCGGCCCAGTGTCGTGTGTGTGCCATACGGGTGCGTCGGAGTCAGCGCCTCTTGCATGGCCTTGAGCGTCTTGCGGAAGTCGCGGTCCTGGCTGATGTTGTATTCCTCGAAGACCGTTTCTAATTCCGTATGAAACAGCCGCAGTACTGGTCGGCGAAAGCGCTCGCTTTCTAAGGCAAACCAACGCTCCAGCTCATTGGAGGGGATGTCGTTGACATAAACCGTTTGCTCTACCCACGTGTAGGCGTTGGTGCCGCGCGCACCTATAGCGCTCACGAGTTTATCGTATTCGTTGGCAGCTACGTACTGCGCGGCCTCGAACGAAAGGCGATCAATTTCGGCGTACAGCGCCCGCTTCCTCTCCGGGTCCTGCTCAACCCGATGTTGCTCAAAAAGTTGCTCGATGCGGTCGAGCAGCGGCTTCTCCTTTTCCCAATCCAGGCTGCCCAGCCGATCGGTGCCTTTGAACATCATGTGCTCGAAGTAGTGCGCCAGCCCGGTGGTATCGTCAGGGTCGTGCTTCGAGCCCGCCCGCACAGCAATCTCCGTGTAAACACGCGGTTCATCGCGATGAACGGACATAAACAGCCGCAGGCCGTTGCTCAGCGTATATTGCAACACCCCGATGGGATCGTGGGGAACGGTAGTAAAGCCCGGATGTATTATGGAATGTGAGGTCATAGGTACGTTCTGTTTTGAGTGAAAGGCGAAAGTACAGCAGTTCGCGTCGCCCATGCGCCAAAATGTGGGCAATAGACAAACGAGGGGGCGTTTTGTTTGAAAATTTGCCGTAAGTCAGCTGTTCGCAAGACTTTTTGCTTCGGCTGGCGTAGCGTAGATTTGTTAGTCTTTTTATAGAAATAAGAAAAAAGCGATGAAAACACGGGCAATACTATGGCTATGGTGCTGGTCGGCTTTTTTGTATGGCCAGTCGCATCTCCCTCGAGCGCTCAAATGCGCTCCGGGCTTGCAAGTGGGCGAAAAGCGCGAATATTTTACACTTACGGTAGGCGATGTACATGCCTTTGAGCGCCGATTAGCGTTGGAAGCGCCGCAGGCGCGCGTATTGAGCCGATACGAGCCCGCTGGAGTAATTGCACTCTATTGTCCGCCAGAGACGTTCTGGCGGCGCGTAGCGGTCTTACCTGAAGTGCTGGTAGTTGACCGAGGCCATGCCGAAGCCTGGGAGGAGCGCGCTGTGCCCGGCCACGACCTTTCATTAAACCACATTTACGCTGTTCATCGGCAGTATCCCGACCTCGATGGGCGCGGCGTCGTGGTATCGGTCAAGGAATGGCGCTTCGACTCGGCTGACGTGGACCTGCGCGGGCGCGTACTGCTGACGGGTCGCTCGGCGCCCAAAGCGACCGACCATGCCACCTTCATGGCTACCCTCATCGCCGGCGCCGGCACCTCAGCCCCTCAGGCGCGCGGCGTGGCGCGCGGCGCCCAGGTACTGTCTTCTTCGTTTGTCGGTCTGTTGCCCGACGCCGATGAAGATTACAAAACCTGGCAGGTGGCCATCCAAAACCATTCCTACGGCTCCAATATTGAGAATTACTACAGCCCGGGCGCTCTGGCTTACGACATGACTACCATGGAGCATCCCGAGCTCCTGCACGTGTTTTCGGCAGGCAACCTGGGCTACGAAACACCTACCGTAGGTGGCTATGCCGGCGTCCAAGGATGGGCCAACCTGACCGGTTCCTACAAAATGGCCAAAAACGTCCTCTTAGTCGGCGTCATGGACAGAGACGGTTTTCCGGACTATCTCGGTTCAGCAGGGCCCGCGCACGACGGACGCCTGAAGCCCGACCTGGTGGCTTATGGCCCTAACGGCACCTCAGAGGCCGCTGCCCTGGTTTCCGGCGCCGCCGCCGTAGTGCGTCAATGCTTGCAGGAGCAGCGCCAGATGCAGCCCACTTCCGATCTGCTGCGCGCCATATTACTGGCCGCCTGCGACGAGGTAGACAAACCCGGGCCGGACTACCGAAGCGGACATGGCAACCTCAACCTGCGAAGGGCCATTGAAGTGGCCCGCCAACAGCCACTGTGGCAAGGCGCCTTAGCGCACGGCCAACGGGTCGAGCATATCTTCAACGTGCCCGCTGGCACCCACCGCCTGCGCGCCGTGCTGTGCTGGAACGACCCGCCGGCCATCCCGCTGGCGCCTAAGGCACTCGTCAACGACTTAGACCTGACGCTCATCGCTCCAGATGGGCAAGTCTGGCATCCGTGGGTGCTCAGCACCTTTGCTAAAGCCGACTCCTTGAGCCAACCGGCGCGGCGCGGCATAGACACCCTTAACAACACCGAAGCCATTGACGTGTATGCGCCGGCGCCTGGCGCCTACACGTTGCGCGTCTCGGCGCGTGCTATAAGCAGCGGCAAACAGCGCTTCGCCATAGCCGTCTGCACAGAGGCTGCCGGGCGCTTAGAATGGAAAAGCCCCTCCACAGGTGAACAGGCCATCAGCGGTGAAGCGCTGCGTCCGCGGTGGCAACACTCGTACCCTGCGGATACCCGTGGCGTCCTTCAATGGCGCGCGTTGCCCGACGGCCCATGGACGACGCTGAAAGACAGCCTGCTCTTGCGCCGAGGCGGTTGGGTGTGGGTCTTGCCGACAACCACCACGGTCGCTCAGGTACGCATGGTAGTCGGAAACGACCATTGGCTTTCCGACACTATCCTTATTGCTCCACTCCTACGCCTGAAAGTGGATGTCCATTGCTCCGACTCTACCTTATTGCGCTGGAATGCCGCACACCCCAACGCTCGCTACCGCCTTTGGGGGCTTGGGTCGCATTACATGGAACCGTTGCCGCTGTTAATCCCCGATACCAGCATCGTTCTATACAAAGACCGCTTTCCGCAGACCCACTTTGCCGTCTCGGCCCTCTTCAATGGCGCCGAAACGCTGCCCTCCCCTGCGCCGGCCATTGCTGAGCAGGGCGCCGGTTGCTACCTGAATGCTTTTCTCGCCCTGCTCGAGCGAGAGCGTCAAAGGGTCGCTTTGCAGCTGCACCTCAGCTCCCTGTACGGAGTGGAAGAAGTCTTCTGGGAAAAATGGCGCGCTGGCAGCTGGCAGCTCTTGCGTCGGGAGGCACCTTTGAGTCTGCGAATGGAAGCAGAAGACTACGAGATTTCCCAGGGTACCAACACGTATCGCGTCCGCCTACGGATGGCTAACGGCGCCACTCCCACAACAGCGCCCGTACACGTTTACTACACTGGCCCTGCACCGGCCCTGGTGTATCCCAACCCGGCCCGGGCTACCCAAGCACTCACGCTGTTGCTGGCCAGCGAACACTTGCCCGCCCAATGGCGGCTGTACGACCCTCTGGGGCGTCTCTTAGTGGAGAAGCCCGTCGAGGACGCGCACGCCACCTGGCTCTTGCCCTATCTGTCGCCTGGCCTTTATACCTGGGTTTTTACCCGTGAGTCTCAAGTCCTAGCTCGCGGCTTCCTGAAGGTCAAGCCATAAAATAAATGCGCGAAGCGACAGGAGTTCCCCTCCTGCCGCCTCGCTTTAGGCCGCTCCGGCTGGTGGAAGGATTAGTAGAGGTAGTTGAGCGCTGTCCGGTCGTTGGTGTTAAATGGACGGTTGATGCCGTTGTTGATGCAAGCTAGCATCCATGAGTTCGGGTCGGGGCCAGTAGGCGTGCCCGGAATGTGTACCGCACCCACGCCGGTATTCTCCTGGCCCTCGTTGCCACCGGTGCCGCAACTGTAGGAGCGGTTCATGTAGTCCGTGTGGCGGAAGCCGATGCAGTGCCCAATTTCATGGGCAAATACGGTGGCCAGCGTGTTCACATTCCAGTTGCCGTATTGGCGATTGAACTGAATCTCCGGATACGGGTTGCCGCCGCTGGGGAAGCCTGCAGACGCGATAAAAGGCCCGCTATTGACTATGCGAATGACGATGTTGGCGCCGCTATTTACGCGCTGGAACGTCAGCAGCAGGTTCTCGGCATTGTAGCGACTGATGGCGATGTCAATGGCGTTGCTAATGTTGGTCGTGAGCGTGCCGGATGTGCTGATTTTGATCGTGCGCGGCAAACCTGTTACCAGATTGAACGTGCGGTACTGCTCTTCTTGAGCGATGATCAAGTTCGGGCTGAGACTTGGGTCGGCCTCCAAATCTTGCTTGCGCAAGAAAATATCGCCCTCGACGACATAGCCATCTTCATAGGCATAGGTGTCTTTTGGGCTAAAACCTAAGCGGGCGATTTTCGCCTTCACGTCTTCCGGTACTGTGGGGAGCAATTCTTCGGCGCCGTTGTCGCGAACGCACGAGTAGATGCCAACCGAAATAACGGCGGCCAAAGCAATGAAAAGGAGACGTTTGAGCATAACACAGACAGTTTGAGTTTTTTTAAAGAAAAAAGCAGAGCAATTTGCCGAAGCGCATGAGCAAAAGTAATTAAACATTTGGATGTTGGATATTTTTTATTTTTGGATAAAAAAGCGGCGCCAACGCAGGTATCTTTGAACGGGAGTAAATACACACTCAAACCGTTTACTAGCTATGCAAATCAGGGATAAAACCTTCATCGTAACAGGGGCTGGCAGCGGTATTGGTCAGCAGTTGTCGTTGCTGCTTATCCAGAAAGGCGCTCGTGTGATTGGCCTTGATCTTAGAGAAGCTTCGCTGGCACAAACCAAGACGCTGGCAGGTGGCGATGATGCACGCTTTCGAGGCGTGGCATTGGATGTCTCCAACCTGGAGCGTGTGCAGTCTTTTGCAGCCGAAGCGCCGTCCATATTTGGCGGGGTGGATGGCCTCATCAACAATGCTGGCATCATCCAACCCTTTCAGCCGGTGAACGAATTGTCGTTGGAGGCCATCCATCGGGTGATGAATGTCAATTTTTACGGCGTGGTTTATCTGACCAAGGCTTTGCTGCCGCATTTATTGGAGCGTCCGGAGGCGCACATTGCCAATGTTTCCAGTATGGGCGGCTTTTTGCCTGTGCCTGGCCAGAGCGTGTACGGCGCCTCAAAGGCCGCAGTTAAGCTGTTCACAGAGGGGCTGTACGCCGAGCTGCTTCACACGCGCGTTCGGGTAACGATTGTGATGCCGGGTGCGGTGGCTACAAATATTGTCGAGAATTCGGGTATAGAGGCGCCACCTGCCTCAGGGAACAGCAGCCGCTTCAAGGCCTTGCCAGCCGATAAGGCAGCGGCTATTATCGTCAGAGCGATTGAAAAGAATGCGTTCCGCGTGTTGGTGGGTTCCGACGCCTCGTTCATGGATCGCCTTTACCGGCTGGCACCTCGATACGCGGTTCATTTCATCACGCGCCAGATGCAGAGCCTGTTGAAGAAATAGCAGGGGTCTTGCGGCGTCTTTTATTGCGGGCGTTGGCGGCGAGCCAGGGTATCTGCTAAGAGCTGCTGGTGCAATTCGGGCCGAATGCCTTTTACGGTTGCGCCCTTTCGGATGGATTGTTCGATAATTTGAATGGCTTGAGCAGTATCGCCTCGCTGGATTTCGGCTTCTACGGCGACCTTGATGGCTTCGGTGTTGCGCGGGTTTTGGCGCAGCACAGCACTGGCCTGTTGGGCAGCTCGGTCGGGATTGCCTAAAGCTAAG
>JANWVR010000132.1 GCA_025056735.1 Saprospiraceae bacterium | reverse complement strand
ATTGCCGGTGTGGAGTGTTCGCACGCTGCCGTATTCGGTGAATTACCGGCTGTACGACCTTGCGGGCAGCGTGTGCGACACGCTGGGCATTGACGGGCCGTTGAGCGCGCCGGAGACGCTGGCGGGCGGCGGTGGCGTGGGGTTGCGCGTTTGGCCCAATCCGCTTGCGGGTGAGCAGTTGTGGGTGCAGGTGTCGGAGGCGGAGGGCGGTGGTGCGGGCGTGCTGACGCTCAGCGATGCTGCGGGTCGGTTGCTGCTGAGTCAGCCTGTGGAGCGGGGTCAGGGGACGCTGGCGCTGCCGGTGGGCCATTTGCCCGCCGGGCTATACCTGCTGACGTATCGCGCGCCTTCGGGCGCAGTTGCTGTGCAGAAACTCGTCGTGCCGCGCTAAAAGAGGCACACACTGCAAACACTTTTTCCATTGTTTACCTTTCTTTTTCGACTCCCATGAACAAATTTACCTTGCTCCTCCTCCTGCTGATAGGCCTGAATGGCGCCGGACGCCTGACGGCTCAGGTACTGGACTCCACATTCGGCTATCATTTCTTAAATTATCTGACCTTTACTTACTTTGGCCAAAGGGCAGACTATCTGGCCGATGCGTTGTTCTTGCCCGACGGCAAGTTCCTTCTGGCGGGTACCAGCCTAGCCTTAGACAGAAGCGCTGCGTTAGCCATGGTTCGCTTGCGTCCTAACGGGCAATACGACCTCTCCTTTGGCCAGTGGGGCCACCTGTTGCTGCCGCTGGGGCGTTTTGCCGATAGTTGTTTAGTGGCTGTGCTGCAGGGCGCTGACCGCGTCCTCATGGGCGGCTTTACGCGAGAGACGCCGCAATCGAGAGAAAAATTGCTTCTCGTGCGCACCCATATCCAGGGCCAGTTGGATACTACCTTCGGAACGCGAGGGCAGGTGATTATAGACCTGCCCGGCGAGACGGAATGGATCAGCGAAATAGTGGTGCTGCCCGACGCAAAAATTCTGATTGGCGGCACGATGGCTTACGGCATTAAGTGGTCTCCAAACTGGTTAGTGGCCGACTCATCGCGCATCTTTGTGGGACGTCTGTTGCCTAACGGGCAAGTGGATAGCACCTTTGGTCAGGGTGGCTTCTTCTATGCCAGTTTGTCGCAAGCGTGCACCGTTAGTTCCCTGGGCGACATGCTGGTAGACCCAAAAGGGCGGATCTGGATAGGAGGTTATCCCGGGTTGTTCTTTGCGCAGTGTGTGGAAGGGGAGTACACTACCCGGATTCTCCGCTACTTGCCGAATGGTCAGCCGGATGCGTCGTTTGGCACTCACGGCACGCGGGTGATTTTTTCCCGATCGGGCGTATCTACTCGATACTACCAAGCGGCTGTGCAACTTTTTCATTTGGACTCGGACGGACGCCTGCTGGTTATCGGCCAGGAGGAATTGGACAAGCTACTCATGGCGCGCTTATGGGCCGAAGACGGCCGTTTGGACAGTTCTTTTGCGAACCGAGGCATTTACTTTGCTCGTACGCGACCGCTTTCCCGCATTCCCGATTGGAAGAGTATAATTCGCATAGGCAATCACTACTATCTGAGCAGTGAGTCCAGCAACGGTGGTCACGGCGCCTACGTAGCGCGCTTTCGGCTGGAGGGTGTCCTGGACTCTGCCTTCGGAGGGCCTTTTCTATGGCCTTATTTCATGTACGTTCTTTTTCAGGTAGAGAATGAAGGTGGCTTTGGCTCTCTTAGTGTGAAAATCCACCCGACGAGCGACTCGAGTGGTTTTTACCTGTATGGCACAAAATTCAGTTCAGTCCACTACCTCAACGACATGTTCATCGGCAAGGTGCGGCTCACGGATGCAAGCGTGTCGGCAGGGGAAGTAATATCGCATGCTGGACTTTTGCTTTATCCCAACCCGGCGCCCTCGGGTGGTAGGGTGTTTTTCTCTGCTGAAGGGCAGCCTGCTCCCGCCGAGCCGCTGCTGCTCCAACTGACGGACATGCAAGGCCGGCTGCTGCACCGTCAGTCATACGCGCTGGCGGAGGGCATCAATGAGATCAGCCTGCCGCCGCTGCCGCCAGGAGCGTACGTGTTCTCGCTCACGGGAGCGCAAGGGCGCTGGGTGCAGAAGTTACTAGTGCGCTGAGGGTGCAGAGAGGACATTTCTTGAAAAAATGAGGTGTCTGCTCGATATATCATCGGTGCAGACTCTGTGAGAGAACGGCTGCTTCGCATACTCTAACGGCTATCTTCCGTTGGAAAGCGAAAAAGGCCTGAGAGACAGGCGAATGTTAAATTTTTGTGTAGCCCTTGGAAAGCTGCTAAAGGGCCTGTACTTTTGAATATCCATTTCCCTAGTGCGCGAGCATACTGCTTGAAACGAAAGCCAACCCTGCTTTTAATCTAATGATGAGACACGCTTCTGCCGACCGCAAACTTTGCGGAAGGCGCCCTGGCTTTATGAGGGGAGATTATCTTTTCCGGTATGGGTGGAAGAACAACATTTGGGCGCTTACTCCCGGGCTAATGCCAGCGCTTGGGCTTCCATTTCTTCTGAAAGCCAGAAACCGGCTTGACTCATTTTATTCAGTATGGGCTTTATACTGGGAATGATCCCTCGAAGTTTTGCGCTCACGACAACACCGAGCGTTCCAGTGTAGGTCAGACCGAGTTGGCGAGCAATTTCTCGGGCCTTTGCATCGTCCAAGATGAGTTTGCTATCGGATATTCCCATAGCCAGCGCAATGGCGCTCGCTTCTCCTTTGTCTAAGTGTAACTCCAGCAGCCGTTGGTTATCTGGGTCGTTTACTTCTCGCAGCGCTATCTGGGAAGGGAGCGTTTCGCCGAACTCTCCTGCAATTTCTACGGTGATGATGATCTTACCGTACACCTTGGCAGCAAATCCAGTTCGCCGATGTTGGACAAAACAATCAGGCAGCTGGAGTCCGAGATTATCACTTCAGGCATTCGCTACGTCTCCTGAGAGTTCTGAGGCTGGATAGTTGAAGATGGAAACCTGGTATTTGCCCAACCATTCGGCAAACGCCCGCTTTGTCAGACCAGCCAGTTCTGCTGCCTGGCCCAGAGAGAGTTTCCCTTGCTCATAAAGTTTGCTGGCCAAGAACAGCGCAATTTGCTGGTCGTCCAGTTCTACATGTTCGGGTATGCGGATGGTCAGAATTTTCATGCTACCTGCTCATGCAATGTTTTTAACGCTATAGCCTTGTCTGAGAGCGTTGAGGCTGAAGCGACGCTAAAGGCGTTTGCATGAGCAAAGGTAACAAAAGTTTCGCAGTCAGTGGGAAGACCTGCAACACACAGCGCAGCAGAAGGCCCAAGGCAGGTGATAGAAACATTTTGCTGGAATACACATGGAGTCGGTTTTGAACGGGCAGGATTTACCCGGTCAGGTATTTACTTTGTCCGGCACATCCTGGAGTCATTAGCCGACTGGTTGTGAGGGAGCATAGCCCGCCCCATTTTCGCCTATACGACCGGCCGAACAGCCCATGCGACACGCTGGGCATCAACGGCGGGCCGTGGTGGACGAGCGCGCCGGAGGTCTCCGCCCTCGGCAGCGAGGTGCGGATAGCGCCCAATCCGGCGCAGGATCGCGTGGAGTTTCGGTTTCCGAGGGCTTTTTCTGGCGTCCTGAGCCTGCAGGATGCTCAGGGACGGGTGGTACAACAGGCGGTGGTCTCGGTCGCCGAGGGCGAACCCGTGCCCTTCGAGGTGTCGCACCTGCCCGCAGGCGTGTACTACATGCAGGCTGTCAGTGAGCGCGAGGTATATCGAAGTCAGCGGATCGCTGTGGCGCGTTGAGGCGCCGTAGCTTTTGGGGGCGTTCGCCCGGTGGATAGACGCTCTTATGGCGCTGAGTGTAGAAATTGCTGGTGCGCTGAGGACGAGGCCACTGAGGGGTCTCTCCCGCTTGGAGCGGTCGGGCGCTGGCCCTGAGGGCAAAAGCCCAAACTTTTGCCCTTGGAACGGTGTTTAGGCACTTATGCCAAAACACTTTGCTTACCGCAACCTGTTGACTCTTTGCCTGTTGTTTGCAGGCTTGACCCGCTCTTTTGTACAAACAACCATGCCTGACGCTACCTCGTCTTCTACCCAGACCTACCCGCGCATCACGGTTGAGATATGGTCTGACATTTTATGTCCGTTCTGCTACATCGGCAAGCGCCAGTTTGAGGCTGCGCTGGCGCGGTATCCGGGTCGCGACAGCGTGGAGGTCGTGTGGCGCAGCTTTCAGTTGGACCCGACTTTACAGACCGACCCATCGAAAAACCCCTTGCGCTCGCTGGCTGAGCGCAAGGGCTGGTCGGAGGCACAAACGCGCGACATCATGGCGCACGTTACCAACATGGCGCGGGGCGTGGGACTGGAGTACCACTTAGACCGCTCGGTGGTCGCTAACTCGTTTGATGCGCATCGGCTTTTGCAGTTGGGCCGCCGCCACAGTCGCCAGTCTGAGGTGAAGGAACGGCTGATGGCTGCCTATTTTACCGAAGGAAAAAACATCGCTGACCCGGCAATGCTCCAGGCTATTGGCGAGGCCGCTGGTCTGCCGGCCGATGCTGTGCGCGCCATGCTGCAAAGCGACGCTTACGCCCAGGAGGTACGCGAGGACATCGCCCAGGCCGAGCGCTTCCAGATCACTGGCGTGCCGTTTTTTGTCTTCAACCGCCGCCGCGGCGTTTCGGGGGCGCAGGGGGCGGAGGCTTTCCTGGGGGTGTTGCAGGAGCTGGGTCAGGGGAAATAGGCAAAAGAGGCGCTGCCCTTTCAGAAGCCCTGCCTCGAGGCTGTCTGCATTAGCCCATCGCTGCGAAGAGGGCGCAAAAAAATTTTTTTGAAAAACATTTTGTTTTAAATTTGCCCTCCCATTGAGAGGGTTTCGATTTTTATCAAAAAACAAACTGTTTCAAACCGCTGCGGGCAAAAGGGCTGCAGTCTGGCGTCTTCTGGAGGGGCGTGGCGCTCGTTCCTTTTCTTTTGGCAGGCAGCAGGTTGGCAAGGCATAGAGGTATCAGCGGTATGCCTTGTCGGCGGGAGTACCATCGGAAACATGGCGTCGTAGGCTTACCTTTATGTGAGGCGACCGGTTCTGGCGGAAGGTTTGTCCAGCAGCACAAAATGGAGGTTTTACCATGATTTCGCGGATTTTTTCTCGTTCCCCTCGAAGCGCTGCGCCGGTGGCCAGCAGCAGTGGCGTATTGGGCTTACTTTGGCGGCTTATTTGCCGGCATTGGTTCACATTGGCGCTGGCGCTGTTGGTGTTGTTGGCGTTGTGGCGGCGCCGGCCGCCTTCTGCGCCGGCAGAGCTGATACCGCTGACGCCGATGAAGGAGGCGCCGGAGCGCTTTACCCAGCGCCCAGAGGCTGCGCCGCAGTCGGCGTCGTTGGTGGATGCACCGACAGAGTCGGTAGCCTCGACCGGCGCCCGGATGCCGGCTCTCGACGACGCTACGACGGTGGCGTTTTTGCAGCGCTTTGCTCGCACGGCAATAGCAGAGCAAGAGCGCTTTGGCATGCCAGCTTCGGTGCTGTTAGCATCTGCTTATGTCAACAGTTTTGCCGGTAAGCGCAAGTGCGCCGTTGAGGCGAATAATTACGTAGCCATGCGCTGCACGGCCGACTGGCCTGGGGCGGTCGTTACGTTGGACGGCGCCTGTTATCGGCGCTACAATACTGCGTGGGAGAGCTTGCGCGATTTCAACGCCTACTACAGCCGCAAGGCCTGGTACGCCGAGTTGAAAAAGAATGCCGGCCGAGACTGGAGGAAGTGGCTCAAAGGGTTAGCTGCGCAGGGAGTTTCGGACGTGGCCAACTTTGAGGCTGAGGCTACTCGCGTCATCACGGCGTTCCGCGTGTACGAGCTCGACGAACCCACCACGGCAAGGTGAGCAGGCGTATTTTCTGCGTGCAGTTTTGGGAAACGCCGTTTTTTTGCGGGTGTAATCCTGAAGTATTCGTCCGACCACAGCCCTTCATCGCATCGCCCGGATGGCTTACATTCCGGGGATGCGGGCTATTTCGGAGGAATAAAATACGCACCTGACACATGAACACACTTTTTTCAAAACGCACAGGACTTCTCTTGGCGCTCTTCTTGCTGGTTGGCGGAGCGACGTACTATCTGTGGCAAAAGAACAAGCGCTACGAAACGGGCAGCCGCATCCAGCCAGACATGGACTTTGCCGTGAGCGACACCAACGCCATCCACCGAATCTTCATCGCCGACCGGCGCGGCCGCACCGCAGACCTGAAACGCCAGGGCGACCACTGGGTGTACAACGACCGGTACAAAGCCCGGCCTTCGGCCGTCGAGGTGTTGCTGCAAACTATATGTTGCCTCAACGTGCTATATGTGCCGCCCAAAGCCGCGGAGGGAAATGCGGTAAAAGCGCTGGCAGCAGACGGCATCAAGGTGGAGCTGTACGATCGCCAGAACCGCCTGCTCAAGAGCTACTACGTCGGCGACGTTACGGCCGACGAGCGCGGCACCTATATGATTATGGACGGCGCCGAGCAACCGTACGTTGTGTATATTCCGGGATTCATTGGCCAGGTGCGGGTGCGCTACCTGCTGGGCGACGAGAACTGGCGCGACCGGATGATTTTTACCGAAAAGCCAGAAAAAATTCAATCCATTTCGGTCGAGTACCCCCAACACCGGAGCGCCTCTTTCCGGTTAGACAAAGTGGGAGAGGCCGAATACGCCGTTCGGCCCCTGTTCAGCACTACGCCTGTGAGCAAGGCGCCGCAGCGCAAAGGCGCTGCAGAGGCATACTTGCTCAAATACGAGTTTCTTGGCGCCGAAGGTTTTGCCCACTCTGATCTCAACGTGGACTCTATTCGGGCATTGGTTCCGTTTGCCATAGTGAATTTAGAGCGCACCGACAGGACGTCGCTGAAGGCGCGTTTTTGGCCGATCAACGTCCAGGTGGACGCCCAAACCCGTCAGCCGTTCATTATCCACTACCTGACGGAGGTGAACGAGGGCCAGGACTACTACATCACGCAACACCACGTATTCGGGCCCATTTTCCAGGAATATGCCTCTTTTTTCGTAGGAGCATCGCGCCTGCGCAACTAAGGCGAGGCGAACCTGAGGCTGGCAGCGTTCAGGTATCGCTGCTGGGCTCGTCGTCCTCTTTTTCCTCAACTTCAGCGGGCTGGTGAGCGCTGCAGTTGGAGGGGGGCAAGATGTTCAAAGCGCGCATAGCGCGTTCGCTGGCCAATTGCTCGGCGCTTTTTTTATTGAAATCGTCGGCGGTACCCACCTTTTTGCCGTCCACATAGACAGCGACCTTGAACTTGTCGCGCTTATCGCTTTTGTAGCGCGAAAGCACCTTGTAGTCCACGGTATGGCCGTGTTTTTGGCACCATTCGAGCAATTGGCTTTTGTAGTTGTCGTCGAAGTGCTCCAGTTCGTGGATGTCTAAATACCGGCGCAGGATGCGGCGGATGACGTATTCTCTGGTGTATTCGTAACCTTTTTCGATGTAAATAGCGCCCACTAAAGCCTCCAAAGCATTGCCCAGCATGGAGCGCGACAGGCGGGTGTTGTTGTAATGCGAAAGCAGCATGTCTAGGCCCATGCGGTCGGCGATTTCGTCCAACGAATGGCGTTTGACGATCTTGGAGCGCATTTTGGTTAGAAAGCCTTCGTCGCCGTTGGGGTACTTGGTGAACAGGTATTCGGCCACGATGGTGCTCAAGACAGCATCCCCGAGGAATTCTAAGCGTTCGTTGTTCGAGATGGCGTAATCGCGGGAGGAAGTAGTGCTTTTGTGATAAAAGGCCAGTTTGAAGTGGTTCAGGTGAGCTGGGGTAAAGCCGATCATATTCTTCAGACGCTTCGCCATCTCCCGGTCTGGGCTGAAGTAGTAATTGTAGAAGCGTCTGAAAAAGCAAAAGATGCCAGACATATCAGCACATCAAATTAAAGGTACCCGGTTTTGGGCGCTTCCGTTTGGTTTTATGGGAGCGCTCTGGCGAGTGTTCTGTTAAGGCATCAGTTTTTTGAACACGAGGGAGGCGTTGTGGCCGCCGAACCCGAAGGTATTGCTCATGGCAGCGCGTACACTGCGCTTCTGGGCGTGGTTGAAGGTGAGGTTGAGTTTTGGGTCAATCTCTGGGTCATCGGTGAAGTGATTGATGGTCGGCGGGATAAAATCGTGGTAGATGGCCAGCACCGAGGCGATGGCCTCGATAGCGCCGGCGGCGCCCAACAGGTGCCCCGTCATGCTCTTGGTAGAGGAGATGTTGAGGGCGTAGGCGTGCTCTCCAAAGACCTGGCTAATGGCCTTTAACTCGGCCACATCGCCCAGGGGCGTTGAAGTGCCGTGGACGTTGATGTAGTCAATATCAGAAGGTTGCAAGCCCGCATCCTGGAGGGCGAGGTTCATGACTAAGATAACGCCCACACCATCAGGGTGCGGCGCCGTGATATGGTAGGCGTCTGCAGTGGCCCCAGCGCCGGCGACTTCGGCGTAGATGCGCGCTCCGCGCCGACGCGCGTGCTCGTATTCCTCCAAGATAAGGGCACCAGCGCCTTCGCCCAATACGAAACCGTCGCGGTCTTTATCGAAAGGGCGGGAGGCCGTTTTGTAGTCGTCGTTGCGCTCGCTGAGGGCTTTCATGGAGTTAAAGCCGCCCACGGCAGTCTTGGTGATCGTAGCTTCAGAGCCTCCCGCCACCATGATATCTGCCCGACCCATGCGGATGTAATCAAACGCATTCATAAGCGCGTGCGACGAAGAAGCACAGGCCGATAAAACGGCATAATTCACCCCCATGAAGCCGTATTGAATAGAAATGTGCCCGGCAGCAATGTCAGCAATCATTTTAGGGATGAGAAAGGGGCTGTGCCGCGGCGTACCGTTGCCCAAAACGTGGTCTTCAATTTCCTTCTCCAAGGTGGCCAACCCGCCAATACCGGAGGACCAGATGACTCCAACGCGCTGTTTGTCAATGGCTTCCAGGTCAAGCCCGGAGTCCTTCAACGCCTCTGCCGTGCTCACTAAAGCAAATTGGGTGAATCGGTCTAAGCGCCGCACCTCCCGACGGTCGAGGTGCTCCTCGGGCTGAAAGCCCTTCACCTCACAGGCAAAACGGGTCTTGAACAAACTGGCGTCAAACTGCGTAATCGGCGCTGCCCCGCTCTCGCCACGGCGCAACCCGTCCAAGTAAGCGTTCAAACCGTTGCCAATGGGGGTGAGGGCGCCCATGCCCGTAATTACAACACGTCTCATCATACGTTAGATGCTGGCTATTAGCTATGGCATAGTGTTCACAAACAGGGCAGACTGCTGCAAAGGTACGAAATGCTCGCCTCTAAAAGCCAAAAGGTTCAGGATGCTTGCCCATCCTGAACCTTTTTCTCTTATAGGTTAGCGATTAAGCGGATAGATCAGGAGGCCAGCTGCTTCTCCAGATATTCGATGGCCTGGCCGACGGTCTGGATTTTCTCCGCTTGCTCGTCGGGAATGGATACATCGAACTCCCGCTCAAACTCCATGATAAGCTCTACAGTGTCGAGCGAGTCCGCTCCAAGATCCTGGATAAAGCTGGCCTCGGGCGTTACCTCGTTTTCATCCACCCCCAACTTATCCACAATAATTTTCTTTACACGTTCGGCGACGTTTGCCATAATCCTTGATGAACTTTAGGTGAAAAAATGCCATTTTTCGGGGGGCAAAGAAACGGCTACCGCACTTTTTAAAAAAATTTTTGTTTCCTATTTTTTATCATACCTTCCCGCTGGATTAGCAATTACTTGTAAATTATACACTTAGCATACCGCGAGTGAAAAAAGCGCCGTGATGTTTATTTTTCGTTAAAAAACAGCGTTTTGGCGCTGAATTTGTACCAAGTAAGGCAAGGGTCGTACATTTGTGGCGGCTACTTATTGTAAATTTAACACTAAAAAACTTACTTATGGTACGAACGGAAGCGGAGGCGCTGTTGTATCAAAACGTTCCTCTGATGGAGAAAAGTAGTGGTCAGAATACTAAGATAGTCGCCACCGTTGGCCCGGCGTGCCGGAAGCGTGAACAGCTTTTAGCACTGATAGAAGCAGGCGTGGACGTTTTTCGGCTGAACTTTAGCCACGGCACCCATGAAGACCACTTAGAGGTTATCCGGCACATCGAGGCCATCAACCAGGAATACCACCTCCACATCGGTATTTTGGCGGATTTGCAAGGCCCAAAACTGCGGGTGGGCAAAATTGAGAACGATGCCATAGAAATAAAAGAAGGCGACATTATCACATTAGTGAATGAAGACGTCGTAGGCACGCGCGAAAAAATCTATATGTCCTACGAGCAATTTGCCGAGGACTGCGATGAAGGCGAGCGCATTCTCATGGACGACGGTAAATTAGTGTTCGAAGTAGTGTCCACCAACAAGAGAGATACCGTCCAGCTGCGCTGCCTGCACGGGGGCATTCTAAGCAGTAACAAAGGCGTCAACCTGCCCGATACCAACATTAAGCTTCCCGCACTAACGGAAAAAGACCTCCGCGATTTGGATTTCATCCTTTCGCAGCCCTCTGTGAACTGGATCGCCTTATCGTTTGTGCGCTCGCGCGAAGAAGTGGACGACCTACGCCGTCGCATTGAAGCACGCCGGCATGGCGCTAAGGTAATGGCCAAGATCGAAAAGCCCGAAGCCGTGCGCAACATTCGTTCCATCGTCAAAGCGGCTAACGGCATCATGATCGCCCGCGGCGACTTAGCCATCGAAATGCCGATGGAGCGGCTGCCCATTATGCAAAAAGAGATCATTCAGCTATGCATGCAGTTTTCGCGACCGGTTATCGTGGCCACTCAGATGATGGACAGCATGATCAAGAACCCCTCGCCTACCCGCGCCGAGATCACAGACGTAGCCAATGCCGTGCTGGATGGCGCCGACGCCGTCATGCTAAGCGGCGAGACCGCCGTGGGCGCCCATCCCACTTTGGTTGTACGCGCTATGACGCGCATTATTGAAGAGGCCGAACGGCATTATTGGCCGCATATCGAGAGCAAACGCCCGAAAGCCGTTACGAACGCCAGCACCTTCCAGAACGATGTCATCTGCTTCAATGCCTGCCGCGTCGCCGAAGAAATTGGCGCCAAGGGCATCGTAGGCCTAACCGTGTCTGGTTACTCCGCCTTTAAAATGAGCAGCTACCGCCCCAAGGCACGCATTTACATCTTCAGCGACCAGCACCACATCCTCCGGACGCTCAATCTATTGTGGGGCGTGCAATGCTTCTATTACAACCGCGACTCCAGCACCGACGAAACCATCCAGGATTGCAATGAAATCCTGAAAAATGCCGGTATTGTCAGCGCCAACGATATTCTCATTAACACGGCCTCCATGCCGCTGCACAAGCGAGCGCGCACCAACATGTTGAAGGTAACGGTTGTGGACTAAGGCGCCCGAAAGACACAGGAGGCTACGAATACCTCTTACAAATCCAGCAGCAACCGCACTGGGTCCTCAATCAGCTCCTTCACCTTGACTAAAAAGGTGACGGAAGTAGCGCCGTCCACGATGCGGTGATCGTAACTAAGGGCTAAGTACATCATGGGGCGGATTTCCACCTGCCCGTTGACGGCTACAGGGCGCTCCTTGATGGCGTGCATCCCCAGAATGGCGCTTTGCGGCTCATTTAATATCGGTGTGCTCATCAGGCTGCCAAAGATGCCGCCGTTTGTGATGGTAAAGGTGCCACCGCTCATTTCCTCCAGCGAAAGCCGGCCCTCACGCGCTTTTGTGGCCAGATCTTTGAGTTGCAGCTCAATTTCATGAAAGCCCAGGCTTTCCACGTTGCGTATAGGCGGCACCACTAAGCCATTAGGCGTGCTGATGGCAATGCTGATATCGGCATAATCGTGATACACGATGTCGTCGCCGTCAATAAAGGCGTTTACGTCGGGCATTTCCAACAGCACTTTAGCGCACGCCTTGGCGAAGATGGACATGAAACCCAATTTAATGCCGTATTTTTTAACGAAGGCCTCCTGGTATTTCTCGCGCAGTGCGATAACGGCGCTCATGTCCACCTCGTTGAACGTGGTAAGCATGGCCGTATTGTTCTTAGCGCTGACCAATCGGCGAGCGATCGTGCGGCGCATGCGGCTCATGCGCTGTCGGTGCTCTTCGCGGCTGAACGAAGCGGAAGGCGTTGCTGCTGGCGCGTCCTTTTTCTCGGCTTCTGGCGCAACAGCCGGAGCAGTGGCCGTTGCGGCGGGCGCTTGCATCTTTTTTTCGAGTGCCCGTTGAGCATCCTCTTTTGTAATGCGCCCACCTCGACCCGTGCCCGTTACGTCGGCGGGCGTTAGGCCTCCTTCTGCCAAAATTTTAGCCGCCGCCGGCGAGGGATGGTTGCTGGCGTGACTCTGCTCGCTCGCCGTCGGTACCGGCGCCTGAGCTATCGGTGCCGAAGGGGCCGCTGCTGCAGGCTGTGCTGCTTTCGCCTCCTGGGTCGCATCCGTATCTATACGCGCAAACACGGCGCCTACTTCCAAGTCTTCGCCCTCCCGCGCAACGTGGATCAACTTCCCGGCCTTATCAGCCGAAAGCTCCTGGTTGGCTTTCTCGGTTTCGATCTCGCACAGCGGCTCGTCCATGGCTACCCAAGCACCGTCGGGCTTGAGCCATTTGGCAAAGGTAACGCTGGTAATGGACTCGCCTAAATTGGGGATATGCAGTTCGATGACAGGCATTGTAGGAGGATATGTTCGGTATAAAAGATGAAAGAAACGCCGCAAAAGTAGTGGACGGAGCGCGATTGTCGAGCAGTACATCGTATCAAGTGCGGCGCAAAAGCATAACTTCTTCAAATAATGGGAGAGTGGGTTGTCCAATCTTTGCCAAAAACTGCTCCGCCATGCCGCCGCCAAACCGATACGTCAACCTCCTGACCAACTTTGGGTTCACACAACTTTTCGGAAGCGAACCCGATAAAGACATCCTCATCCACTTCCTTAACTAAGGGCTGCCCGCCTCCATCCGCGCCCTCACCTACCCGCCCTCCGAAAAATTAGGCTTCAACAGCAACGACCGCCGCACCATCTTCTCGACCTGTACTGCACTAGCCCAAAAGGCGAACGCCTCATTGTCGAGGTGCAAAAAGCCAGACAAAAGTTTTTCCGAGACTGCAGCGTCTGTACGTGCTCAAGCACCTGCCGAACCTGGAGGGTTGTCCGCGGGCGTCGCAGAAGCGGGTGCTCAGCGGTTGTTTGAGGCGGCGCAAATGGCGCGGTTCAATCCGGAGGAGCGTCAATTGTACGAGGAAAACCTGAAAGGGTGTTGGGATTTGAAGAACATATTGGACACGGCCTAAGAGGAGGGCGAGCATTTTGCGCTAAGAGGTGCCTGATTAGTACGCCTTACTTGCCCGATACGCCCGTCAGAGTGGTGCTATCCTTAAAAGTGTCCGATAATTGCCCTGTTTAGGCCTCCATTCGCAAAAGGAATGTTAAACCACAGCGCACACGGGCGGCTACCCTGCCTACAGATTCGCACGTTGCCCTATCTTTGAGCGCTTTTTTTAAACACACACAGATTTTTTCAATGAAAAAATACCTGCTCTTTCTACTGCTTTGCTGCCTGGCGGTAGCGCTGAACGCCCAGGAAAACAAACGCTTAGCGCCGGCCAAACTCAAGACCTTGGAGGGAAAAACCATTGACGCTCAGGAAATTCCGCAAGAGGGCAAAATTACTGTCATCAGCTTCTGGGCCACGTGGTGCTCACCGTGCAAAAAAGAATTGGACGCCATCTTAGACTACTACGACGAATGGAAGGAAAAGTACGACATGGAATTGGTGGCCATCAGCGTGGATGATTCGCGTACAGCGGCCAAGGTGCCCGCTACTGTTGCCCAGAAAAAATGGCCCTATCGCATTTTGCACGATTTCAATAAAGAGTTCCAGATAACGGCCAACGTTGCACAAATTCCCTACACAGTCGTCATAGCCCCAAAGGGCAGCATCGTGTACGAACATGTAGGCTATTCGCCTGGCGACGAATTAGAGCTAGAGGAGCTGATGAAAACCCTCCGGCGTTGAGCAGCTCTCGCGGCTTCTCCGGCGAACTGATAGCAAAAAAAGGCCTGCGCTCTTGAGCACAGGCCTTTTTCGTTTCGGGTGCGGGAAGCGAGAGTCGAACTCGCATGCCCGTGAAGGCGCACGCCCCTGAAACGTGTGCGTCTACCAGTTCCGCCATTCCCGCATTTTTCAAAGACCGACTACGTCGGGCCAAAAGTGGGTGCAAAGATATAGCGCGCCATTCCTTTCCTGCAAATTTTTTTAAGATAAAAACACATTTTCTGACCGAGCTTTGAAAAAGGGCGTGTTGATAAAAAACTCCGGCTGGCTTTCTAGCCAAAAAATGTATACCCTTTTGAAGACCGCCCTTCCATGCCGTTAAAAAAGAGCTCATGCAGCGAAAACTTATAACAGCAACAGGCGTTATTGCCTTTGATAAATACTCGTGTCATGCTCCGTTCATCAAACTTTCCAATTGGTGTTACTACCTTAGTGCTGGTCGTTTTCGCCTTTTCCGGGCCATACCTCAGTTATGCAGCGGCCTGGATTTTTTTTAGCCTATCTCCCTTTTTGGTCATCTGGATGGTGGTCAGTGTACTGAAAGACCGGAGGCATCCCATGCCTGAGTTGGAAAGTGGCGATGAATGGGGCTATGCGGACCGGCCGGATCTTCGCCCGGTTTGGTAGGGCTAAGGCGCTGTTTTGCGCAGACGCCTGCCGACTTTTGCGCGGTGAAGTTTCTGATTATTCAAACCGCCTTTATTGGCGACGTAATTTTGGCTACGCCAATAGCCGAAAAGTTGCATCGGCATTACCCTGATGCAGATATAGATTTTTTAGTTCGACGCGGTAACGAGGGTCTTTTTATCGGGCACCCGTTTGTCCGAAAGGTTTGGGTTTGGGACAAGCAGCGCGGTAAGTACAGGCATTTGTGGCATCTGTTGCGTTATATTCGGCAAGAGCGCTACGATTGGGTGATCAACTGCCAGCGCTTTGCAGCATCGGGCTTTTTGACGGCGTTTTCGGGTGCTCGACGAACGGCGGGTTTTGCCAAAAACCCGTTTTCACTTTTGCTTAGCCGGCGAGTATCGCACCAGATTGGCAAATCGGGGGCGTATGTACACGAGGTGCAACGCAATTTGGCGCTTGTCGAGCATCTGACGGATAATGCCTTCGAAGGGCCGCGTCTCTACCCTTCGGAGGAGGACGTATGCGCAGCGCTTGCCGTGGCGCCAGCCGATAGGCCCTGGGTATGTATTGCTCCCACCTCCGTGTGGTTTACTAAGCAGTTTCCGCCGCACAAGTGGATA